>CAZSVI010000019.1:0-37960 GCA_964610205.1 uncultured Oscillospiraceae bacterium | reverse complement strand
GTGGCGGCAGCAAGGGGCTACCGCATCAATCTCACGATGCCCGAGACGATGAGCATTGAACGCCGGAATCTGCTCAAAGCCTACGGCGCAGAACTTGTGCTTACGAAAGGAGCAATGGGCATGAAAGGCGCAATTGAGAAAGCTGATGAACTCGCAAAGGAAATACCGGACGCTTTTATTCCTGGCCAGTTCGTAAACCCTGCAAATCCGGGGGTGCACAAGGCGACAACAGGACCCGAAATATGGGAGGATACTGACGGGCATGTCGATTTCTTTGTTTCCGGCGTAGGTACTGGCGGTACGATTACGGGTGTGGGCGAATTCCTGAAATCTCAAAATCCGAATATTAAGATAATTGCCGTCGAGCCATTCGACTCTCCGGTATTGTCGGAAGGCAGGGCGGGACCGCACAAAATTCAGGGCATCGGCGCGGGATTTATACCGGAAGTGCTCAACATGTCCGTTTACGACGAGATCATCCGGGTGAGAAACGAGGACGCGTTCTGTTCGGGCAGGGAACTTTTAAAAACCGACGGGTTGTTCGTGGGGATATCCTCGGGCGCAGCGGTCTGGGCGGCGACGCAGCTTGCACTACGACCTGAGAATGAGGGAAAGGTGATTGTCGCTATACTGCCGGATAATGGGGAGCGGTATCTCTCAACACCGCTTTTCGCCGAGTAGATAAAACATAGGAATTTTCATCATCACAAAAGACAGTGTATTGCTGGTATGGCCTTGAATTCATATTATTCATATCATAAAATACGAGAAAAGTTGGTGATTTTTTTGAAGATATCCACCAGAGGCCGGTATGCCCTGCGTTTGATGATCGACCTAACGATGAATTACGGGGATGAGTATATCACGATAAAAAGCATATCCGAGAGGCAGGAGATTTCAGACAAGTATCTGGAGCAGATTATTACCGTGCTGAGCCGCGCGGGATTTGTAAAAAGCAGCCGCGGCGTTCAGGGAGGATATAAGCTGGCGAGGCACGCGGAGGAGTACACGGTAGGCATGATTTTAAGGTTAATCGAGGGCAATCTTGTACCCGTGGCATGTATGGAGGACGACCCGAATGAGTGCCCGCGCTGCTTAAGATGCGTTACGATCGATATTTGGGAGCAGCTCAATGATGCGATCAACAGCGTGGTAGACAACATTACTCTTGCCGATCTGGTAAAAAAACAGAAGGAAAAACTTAATTCCACCGTATCAAGGTAATTTATCAATGTGTATTTGGAGCTATTTTCGATGACTGTGCCTTCCTAAACAAATGCCGACTCGAGATCATTATGATTAATTCGGATCACAATCCTTGCAGAATCCAAATACCTCCAGATTATGGCCCATTACAGATCCCGACAGCAAAGAATATTATGAAGAAAACTGCAACAGATTCATCTCTCAACTGGAGAACATTTACAACGAATAGAAGACCTTGAACTTGGAAGTACCGCTACCTGGCTTTTGGCAGTCTGGCCGGAGCTGACGCATTTATATGCAATTGCCGAATCCAGGTATAAAAGGCCGTATAACGCGTTGGATGCTGTATGCCGTCAATTGCCGTCGAAGGTTTAGGCTTCAAATCCTTATGCAGCTCCATGGTTCTATGCTGAAAAATATATCTATTCTGAAAATATTCCCTGGCTGTGTACATGGTCCGGAGATCCTACCTTTATTCAGGTACTGCTCGAAGCATTTGCCGGAGTAAAGGGACAACTGGACAGGCTGGTTATAAGTCCAGGGCTGCCCCGGTCATGGATAGATGACAGGGGTTTTGAAGTAGTATTTGTATGGCGTGAAAGAAAAATCAGATTAAAAATTGGCGGAACAGATAAAAAAGATAGAATGATTCTGAACCAACAGCTTGTAAAGGGAAATGTGCCTATTACACCTGATATGCTGAGAATAGATACTGTTAATGAAATTTGTATATATATCAGGTAAACAGTAGGAACGACTTTTTGTCTTCCAAACCAATTTTATCTACCTTTCATTCCATTCCAATTTCTTAAGCCGCAATAATGTGATAAAAGCAAACACGATGATAATTCCTGTAGTGATGCAAAGCGTCTGAATCAAGGAAGCGTTGGGGACCACGGTCAGCAATTGTGCTTCGGCCAGCAGTCCGGATGGCAGATAAGCATGAATCCCCATCGCGCCGCCGATAAAATGAAGACCAAACGCAGTCACCAGTGCAAGTGCGCCTGTTGCAACCGGTTTTTTGAAGATAGAGCCCCACATTATCAGGCATAGGAGCAAAAAAACCATATAGACGCCCTGCAGCAATCCGGCACGGAGAATAGGAGCAATGCCAATATCGAAGGAGAACAGTAAACCCGCGTACACATAGTCGACGATCAGAGATATTGTTGGGGTAAGTATAAGCACAGTGCCGAATACAAGGATTTTCGCACCAATGATGCTACCAAATTGTCTGCCTGCGCAAAGTGGAAGAACAAGTGTATTGTCCTTGATTTCCTGGGCTATAAGACCACACAGCGAAAACGCCACGATAATAGATCCTATTTCAAAAACATCACCCATATAGCTTCGGAGACAACCAAGCTGCGTCATATCGAGCATATCTGCAAGTAGAGGCTCGGTCATGCCCGGGAACTGGCTTTTAAGTATTATCGGTAGTACCACCTTTGTCATAACCGGTGTAAGCACCGCAAAGAATAAAAACCCTGTAAACAGTATCAGAAACCTGCTGTTGCGCAGTCCGAATAAGATTTCTTTTTTTATATCCTGTCTCATTTTTCGCTGACCTCCTGAATAAAAATATCTTCAAGATTGTTTTTCCGCAGTGCAAACGAAGGTACCGGAATGTCATTTTCAAATAAAAACCGCATCAGACTTTTGGAACCGTAACATACATCTTCAACAGTAACCGACAGTATATCGTTTTTAATCATCACATCTTTAACGCTGTCAACCCTCTTGAGTTTTTCGAGTTGCTGCCAATCCAATGGTGATTGCAGCGATACGTCATATATTGGTTTTATTGAATCCTTTTGCAGCTCTGCCAGCGGTTTTTCCATGACCATTTTTCCGGATGCAATCATACCTACTGTGTCACAAACTCGCTCTACGTCGCTTAAAATATGAGTTGAGAACAACACGGTTTTACCCATCTGTTTGAGTTCGCTTATCAGCGAAAGCATATCGCTGCGGCCTTCAGGGTCCAGTGCGGAGGACGGCTCATCAAGTATCAGCAATTCAGGATCGTGAATCAAAGCCGCTGCCATGCCAAGCCTCTGCTTCATACCACGTGAGAACCCACCTGCACGGCGGCGTGCAGCCTGCTCAAGTCCGACCCAACACAGCATTTCATTTATTCTTGCCCTGGTAATGGTATTTAAAACACTGTTCCCAAGGTATTCAAGTGTCTCGAAAGCGCTCATCCAGGGATAAAAGTTCGGATCCTCGGGCAGATAGCCGATACGCAATTGGCTGGGGTGACAGATCTTTTTTATATCCAGGCCGTTAACGATACAATTACCATCGGTCGGATGTGAAAGACCGGCAAAGATATTCATTGTGGTTGACTTGCCCGCACCGTTGTGTCCGATAAATCCATAGATTTCACCTTTTTTAACATGCAGGTCTATACCTTTTAGGGCATAAAATGTTTTAAACTTTTTGTGTAGATTTTTTGAGGTGATCATCAGCGTTCCTTCTTTCTTCCTACGATTAAAAAGACAATTGGACCTATGAGATTTACGAACAAACATATGGCAAGCCATGCCCAGCGGTTAAGATTCTGCACTCCTTCCCTGAAAATCTTTACCGCGCAGTATATTGCCAACCCAAGTTGTATTGCGATAAGCGGCAGAAGCATCAATACCAGATCTTTTGTTAAAGCCAATCCGTTCATAATTTTCCCTCCCTGTTTTAAGTATTATATGTTGAATTTCAAATTCAGCATATATAGTACGATCTTATTGTAACCATGCAGGGAGTCATATGATAAGTGACCTGGGTAATGTTCAGAGTCATATTCTTGTACAACAGAAAAACTTTTAAAATCCCAGCTTTTTAAAAAACAAAACCGCATTTGCACGATCATTAACGTCAATCTTCATATATATCTGACTAATATAGTTCTTTACAGTACCTATAGTCAAATATAAAGTATCGGCGATCTCTTTATTGCTCTTACCCTGCGTCAGCAAACGTATTATCTCTGTCTCCCGATCAGTGAAATCACTGACGGTCACAGCAGGAGCAACATTCTGTGTGAGATGTGATGTGATCTTTGCGGCGATACGCCCGGGTAATATGATATTACCCCGGAGACTATCACGAATGGCTTCAATTAATTTTTCGCTTCCGATATCTTTTAGCAGATATCCTGACGCGCCGTAAGTCATTGCCTTTATTATATAATCATCGTCGTCAAACGTGGTTAACATAATCACAACTGTCATTGGAAAATCCTTTTTGATAAGACGCGTTGCTTCCACACCATCCATTTCGGGCATGCGTATATCCATTAGTACAACATCAGGTTTAAGCTCCTGTGTTTGCTTATATGCCTCACACCCGTTACCGGCTTCGCCAATTACCTTGATATCGTTATGTGAGTCGAGCAGTGCCCGCAACCCATCGCGTATAATTGTCTGATCGTCTGATAACAGTATACGAATGCAGCTCATGTATGATCTCCTCCTGTCCGGGTTCCTACCGGTATGGAAATACTGACGGTGAAGCCTTCGCCTTTTGTGCTGTCAACAGTCATAGTACCTCCGATGCTTTCAACGCGCTTGGTCATATTGTGAAGTCCGAATCCATATACGACATTGGCAGATCCCTTACCATTGTCGCTGAAAGTCATCCAAATTCGTCCCTTATATTCTTGCAGCAGCAGGTCTGCTTCGGTACTGCTTCCATGCTTCAAGCTATTGGTCGTACACTCTTTGACTGCTCTAAGGAGTACATTTTGCTGAATAGGAAGCAAATCAGTTGTTAGTTTAATGATATGTGAGATATGAAGTCCTGTGTTTTGATTTATCTCATCTATTATTGATTCCATTGCAGGTATAAAAGCTTTTTCAACGCCTGTATGAATCGCCCTGACTGAGCTGCGTATATCCCTAAGACCGAGTTTTACCTGATCTTTTGCCATGGAAAATTTCTCTAAAGCGGTTTCTATATCTTTGTTTATAAGCTTTTCTCCTGCTTCAATCGCAATGACGGCACTGGTAAGCGTATGTCCCACATTATCGTGTATTTCCCCGGTAATGCGGTTCCGTTCAGCCATAACACTCATCCTTTCCAGCTGTAACGACTGTTCTTTAAGTGTTGTTAACGCAACTTCAAGCCGTTTGTTTGCATGAAGCTGTTTATTTAATGTATAAAATGTTATGAACACCAGGAAGAAAACAAGTAGGTTTACATATATATAGCTGATGATTTCGTCTGAATACATGACCCCGTAAAGCTTAAATGCTTTTGCTGTATTTACGGCGAAATAGATTACAAATGCTCCAATTGAATAGATTTTTATAAGCCGTAGAGGGAACCCGTTGATGATACCGGCAATGACAACTAGTACAATAAATGGAGTGTTGTTAGCTGCATCTAAATATTCCACCGGCATTATTAACAAAACCATAATGGCAGGCAACAGATAGTATAGCAATGCGTGCTGTTTTTTTATAATCAATCCGTTGATTAGCATTATAACAAAACACATCCCGAGTAATCCGATGATAAGAGAGTAGTATTCGCTTTCGATATTCTGAAAAATTATACGCATCGAAAATATCTCGAAAGCAATAATGAGCAATACAAAAATGCCTTGACGGATGTGGTTGTCGATTTCTGTGTCTGTGGTATCACCGGTATGATTTGCAGCTCTTTTTCTTGTTAAAAACAAATATACTGCCGCCGCAGGGTTGTGAAATAACGCGATGGCAATGATATATATGACTTTCTGCTTTTGTGATAATTCTGTATTTTCCCAGCAATGCTTGATATAAAACGCCTGTATAAGCAGCTGCATAATAATCATGGGCACAATAACGGGCAGTAAATCGATAATATCCATACACCCTCCGTGATACCTATATTATAATATTGCGATTATAGCATTTTTTTAACGAATATAACAGCGTAAGATAATTGATGTGTTTTTAGTTATCATAATCCTGTAGACAAAAGCATTTTTTTGATTTATAGTATTATTAAACAGGAACACTATTGTTTTTTTTGTATTTTATGATGATTTTTTCAATAAAATATACCGTAAGTTAATCGTGAAGACTGCATTGTATCTGCAATATGAGCAATAGGGGGTGTTGATTTATGGATATTATTGAACTGCTGACACAGTTTAATCTTACAAGGCAGGAGGCTTCCATATATTTGACGCTGCTTTCCGAGGGTGACTTAAATGGATACGAAGTGGCGAAAATAACGGGTATTTCACGCTCCAACACATATACTTCCCTTGCGGCCCTGGTAGACAAGGGATGTGCGTTTATTACAGAAAGCTCGGCTATCCGGTATACCGCGGTTCCTGTTGAAGAGTTTTGCGGCAACAAAATCGGTAAGCTGATAAAAACCAGGCAGGATTTAGTTAACTGTATTCCTCCAAAGAGGGAAGAGATTCCGGGGTATATTACAATAAAAGGAGATAACCATATTCTTAATAAAATGAGGAATATGATTTCACATGCAAAAGAGAGGGTGTATGTTTCAGTTTCAGAACAGGTACTTGAGCTAATACTTCCCGAAATAAAAAAAGCAATTTCTAGAAAAATAAAGATAGTTTTGATAACGAATATACCCTTTGATATTGATGGGGTTACCGTATATTACACTGAAAAATCACAGCAGCAGATAAGGCTTATCACGGATTCGGCCAATGTGCTGACAGGAGATATTAATAATGGCGAATTCTCCACCTGTCTGTATTCCAAAAAGAAAAACCTCGTTGATCTGCTGAAAGACTCTCTCAAAAATGAGATTAAGCTTATAGAAATCATGAAAGGAAACAAAAACACATGAAAAAGACTTTTGTTAGCTATGACCAATTAAAAAGAATAGTAAAGGATTATCCCACCCCATTTCATTTATATGACGAAAAGGGAATCCGTGAGAATGCCCGCAGGCTTAAGGAAGCCTTTGCATGGAATAAGGGGTTTAAGGAATACTTTGCTGTTAAGGCCACCCCCAATCCTTCCATACTGAAAATTCTGAAAGAAGAAGGATGTGGTGTGGACTGCTCGTCCTATACGGAATTAATGTTGTCTGAAGCAGTGGGGTTCAAGGGCGATGAAATAATGTTTTCCTCAAATGTCACACCTGAAGAGGACTTTATATACGCCCGGAACTTAAACGCGGTAATTAACCTTGATGACATTACCCATATTGATTTTCTGGAAAGAGCGGCAGGAATTCCTGAAACAATCAGTTGCCGTTATAATCCCGGAGGGGATTTCAATATAAACAACAGAATAATGGATACCCCGAAGGAAGCAAAATACGGTTTTACCCGCGAACAATTGACGAAGGGTTTAAAAAAACTCATGAATAAAGGTGTAAAAAAGTTTGGCCTGCATGCGTTTTTGGCAAGCAATACAACAGGAAATGAATACTATCCCGTACTTGCATCCATTCTCTTTCAAACTGCCGTAGAGCTCAGCCGTGAAACCGACGCCCACATAACCTTTATAAACCTTTCCGGCGGTATTGGTATTCCATATCACCCTGATCAGCAGCTTGCCGATATTTATGTAATAGGACTTGGAGTTAAGAAGGCATTTGAAGAGATCCTGGTGCCTTCCGGAATGGGTGATGTCGCAATATACACAGAATTGGGAAGGTTTATGCTTGGGCCTTATGGCTGTCTTGTTTCAACCGCGATTCATGAAAAGCATATATATAAGGATTATATAGGGCTTGACGCTTGTGCGGCAGATCTGATGCGCCCGGCCATGTATGGAGCGTATCATCACATTACTGTAATGGGCAAGGGAAATAAACCCTGTGATCACATGTACGACATAACTGGAGGCCTTTGTGAGAACAACGACAAATTTGCTGTTGACCGAATGCTGCCTGATATTAATGTTGGAGATCTAGTTGTGATTCACGATACGGGCGCCCACGGGTTTGCTATGGGCTACAATTACAATGGCAAACTGCGATCGGCTGAAATCCTGCTGAAAGCAGACGGCAGTACCGAACTTATCCGTCGTGCCGAAACACCGGATGATTATTTTGCCACTTTGAATTTTACCGGAGTATGATAACCTCTTTTTAATATACTGTTCAGTGTATAAAATACACACACGAGGTAACGGCTGCAATGATTTCAAAAATCCCTCGCTCCTTCAGATATAAAATTACACCAAAAGGAGTAAGGATAATTTCGGCTACTTTATCGATTAAAAATACAGCTATACCGAATGCTATGAAGTCAGCTTAACATATTCACTTAACATAATGCTTAAGTTTTACAACTCAAGTAAAAAGCTTCCCAATATGTATAAATCATATATGACAAAGGGGATAATATCAAGGATGTTTTACGCATTTTTTGAAATAAGGAATGTGCTTTTTTGAAATATCCTGAGGTGATTATTATGTTCTATATTCCGTTCTGGGTGTTGATGGCGTTTTTTGCGGTTTGTGCGCTGGTATCTATAAAACTCCGAGGTTTTACCTTCGCAGACTTTCAGTTGATTGTAATGATTGTTGCAGTGTCTCTCATTATTGATATGGTTTTATGTAAATGGCTTGATTATTATTCATATGTTACTTTTGATAAAATGAAAGCGTTTTACAGCCTTATCTTCTGTGTAATAGGATACCCTGCGATAGGCCTCATATTTATTAAATTTCTCCCCTCTTCCGGGGTTAAGGTTGTTTTTTATATTTTAGTATCTTCAGCGGTTCTGACTGTCATAGAAATACTTGTTGCTCCTTTTGAAATAATTTTGTATGAAAAATGGGTAATTGTACCATGGTCCCCATTAATATATATTTTGTCTTATACATGGATATATGGTTACTACAGGGTGCTTGGGAGATATCTGCCGGGAAGGTATTCGGTAAGGTAAGATATAAAATAAATCCTCCTGTCGTTATGACAGGAGGGAGTAAGGTGGTTAACATAAGCCGGACAGAGACCTAGTAGCCATACCTGCCGCATCCTCTTGGATCATAAAATAAAAGTAAGAAGAGGATGATGAAGAAGAGCAATTCGCTGTCACAACCTTTAAACAGACCTCTTACACCAATGTTGTCCATATCCAAACCTCCTTATGTTAATCTACTATTATTCTATTATTGGTTTGCTTTTATGTGACAAAGTTAGATAGCAGGTTATTTCAAAAAATTACGTCATCTCTTGTTTATTCTTATAAAATCCTGTAAAATGATATTAAAAAATATGATTACTTGAAAAATATGCCGGAAAGTTGTTTGTTCATAACAATACAAATGATAATTGGAAGCCCGGGAGGACAGATATGAATTTTAAAAGTGTTCTCATAGCGGTATGGGCCGTAATTATATTGCTGGTCATTCTTGTTCCGTTGCCACCCTTGTTATTGGACGTGATGCTGGTTATTAACATAACCATTTCTTTATTGATTCTTCTTAATGCCATTTATGCCAAAGATGCTCTTTCCATGTCTGCGTTTCCAACTTTGCTGCTGTTTACTACATTATACCGTCTGTCTTTAAATGTAGCTTCTACAAGACTTATCATCGGTAAGGGAGATGCGGGACAGGTTATAAGGGCTTTCGGTGAATTTGTCGGTGGCAATGAAATTGTTGTGGGAGCAATTGTTTTTCTGATTATTATGATTGTTCAGTTCCTTGTTATTACTAAAGGCGCAGAACGTGTATCCGAAGTTGCGGCACGGTTTACGCTGGATGCAATGCCGGGGAAGCAGATGGCAATAGATGCGGATTTGAACAGCGGGCTTGTTAATGAAGCTGAAGCAAGGGCACGACGCAAAAGAATACAGCGTGAAGCCGACTTTTACGGTTCCATGGATGGAGCCAGCAAGTTTGTAAAGAATGATGCTATTTTCGGTTTTATCGCCACTGCTTTGAATATAATCGGCGGATTTATCATGGGAATGGCCCAGGGTGGCAACCTTACCGTCGGCCAGGTTTTAGAGAAGTATACCATATTAACCATCGGGGATGGTCTGGTAAGTCAGGTTCCTTCTCTGCTGATATCCATAGCTACCGGTATCATAGTAACACGTGCGGCATCAGAAGATGATCTGGGCGTAGAGATAATATCCCAGTTATTCAAAACGCCAAGGGTTATGTTTATTACTGCCGGAGCTTGTTTTACAATGACATTTATAATCGGACAGTTCTTTATGGTTATTATTGCAATACTTTTGGTTGTTTTGGGTGTACGAATGCAAGCGGCAGAACAAGAGGAACTGAAAAAGGATGAGATAGATACCGAGGAACAGAAAGTGGAAGAAATAAGAAAGCCGGAAAATGTTGTCTCACTTCTTCAGGTAGATCCTATTGAACTTGAATTCGGATATGGAATTATCCCCCTGGCCGATATCAACCAGGGTGGGGATCTTCTTGACAGAGTTGTGATGATTCGCAGACAACTGGCTCTGGAACTGGGAATGATAGTTCCTATAATCCGTTTACGTGATAATATTCAGTTAGCCCCAAACCAGTATGTAATTAAAATAAAAGGGGTTGAAGTTTCAGGCGGTGAACTTATGATGGATCATTTTATGGCTATGAATCCCGGAACAGCTGAAGATAAAATTGACGGAATTCCGACTACCGAACCTGCCTTTGGATTACCTGCCATCTGGATTAATGAAAATCAGCGTGATCGAGCTGAAATGCTCGGATATACGGTTGTTGATCCCCCTTCCATTATTGCCACACACATGACTGAGGTTATAAAAAGACATGCGCATGAGCTTCTGGGCCGACAGGATGTACAGACTCTGCTGGATAATGTGAAAAATGCTTATCCGGCTATTGTGGAGGAACTGGTACCGAAGCTATTATCTCTGGGTGAGGTGCAGAAGGTGCTGGGCAATCTGCTTCATGAGGGGGTATCAATACGGGATATGGTTACTATTCTTGAAACCCTCGCCGATTACTCACCTGTAACACGGGATTCCGATATGCTTACCGAATATGTGCGGCAGGCGTTGGGCAGGGCTATATCCAAGTCCTTTATAACTCCGGAAAATTCGGAAGTTATAACACTTGACCCTCAGCTTGAGCAAATAATTATGGATTCTGTGCAAAAAACCGAGGTGGGAGCTTACTTGACGATAGAGCCTTCGGTAACAAATAAAATACTTGACAATCTGGCAAAGCATGTTGAAAAACTGGTACAACTGGGTAAACAGCCCGTCGTTCTGGCCTCACCTGTTGTACGTTTATATTTTAAAAGGTTGACAGAGCAATCAATACCGGGGCTGATCGTTTTATCATACAACGAGCTGGATCCTACCGCGGAAGTAAAATCTGTAGGAATGATCAAGGCTTCATAAAAATGTGCTATATCATTGGAAGCTATTGAATGGAAATTACAACACACCTGTTATAAACATTGTATGGCTTAGCTGATTTATATAACCGAACCCGATTTGATGGAGGAGATATGCGGATACGCCGGTACACAGGAAAAGACGCTCAGGAAGCGATGTTAAAAGTTAAAATGGATCTGGGGAACGAAGCTGTTATATTGAGTACCAGAAAAGTTCGGAAGAAGGGAATAATGGGTATGTTCTCCAAACCTTTAACTGAAGTTCTTGCGGCCATTGATGAAGACTATTCAAATAAAAAAAGCAGTTCTTCCCCCTCAGCAAAAAACTCAAGTTCTGTAAGCGGAGTATATAACCGTAATGGAATAATGCAAGCTGCCGCTTCGGAAGACAACAGCAGGGTTGAGTCTTTGGAAAACAGAGTAAAGCTGATGGAATCAATGCTGGAACGTATATATAACAATGTTTCCGACAGTAAAAAGCCAAATGAAGAAAAGGAGAAACCGGAAGAACAGCATCCTGTTGTTCAGGAAGCGGAACAACAACAGGGAATGGCGGAAAATGAATATTTCAAATCAATCCGTTCAATATTGTCTGATAATGAAATAGAACCGGTGATAATAGACAAAATGATGAAAAAGGTTCAGCAGTTCGTTAAAAATCCAGGAAGCGTTGATGAAGTAATAAATATTACCGAGAAGATACTGCTGAATGTTTTAGGAGAACCGCAGACCATTCAATTCAGGGATGACGGAAAGCCTACCGTAGCCATTTTTATTGGGCCTACGGGGGTTGGGAAAACAACAACGCTTGCTAAAATAGCCGCTGATTATTCTTTGAATAAGGATAAAAAAATCGGGCTGATAACAGCAGATACTTACCGTATTGCGGCAGTAGAACAGTTAAAAACATATGCTGAAATTTTAAATATACCTGTTTCTGTGGTTTATACGCCGATGGAAGTGAAAGAGGCTATATCACAACACTCGGATAAGGATTTGATTTTGATTGATACCGCAGGTCGAGGCCATAAAAACGCCGCTCAATTTTCTGAACTTAAAGCGCTGGTTGCCGCAACGGAGGCAGATGAAATATTCCTGGTTTTAAGTTGCGGTATGAGTCGTTTGGCATGCAAAGATATCATTAGCCACTACAGGTTTTTGAAGAAATACAAGCTGCTTTTCACAAAGCTTGATGAAGTGCTTGTACCTGGAGTGATCCTGAATGTAAGGTATGTTACCGGAAAACCGCTGTCATATACTACTGCCGGACAGAGTGTTCCTGATGATATTGAGGTTGCCAATGTTCCGGACATTGTAAGAAGCATGCTTTTTGCCGAGACTAAAAAATGAGCCGCGATAGGTGTATTGCAATTGCTTCCGTTGTTATAAACCTGGAAAGACCGGAGGACTGTATGAGTGATCAAGCCGAAAAGCTTAGGAAAATAGTAGATAATTTGAAGGTTCCCGAACGTATGGCAGAAACCGTAAGTTCTGCCAGGGTTATTACGGTTACAAGCGGCAAGGGAGGCGTAGGCAAAACAAATGTAACCGTTAATCTGGCTATCGCGTTAAGTAAAATGGGTCTTAGGGTAGTTATTCTTGACGTGGATTTCGGTCTGGCGAATATTGATGTGCTGTTTGGAATTACGACCCGGTACACGCTGGTTGATCTGATACGGGGAGAACGTAATATATTCGAGGTTTTGTCGGACGGGCCGAACAATATTAAATTTCTATCGGGTGGTTCCGGCGTAGAGGAACTGCTGCAATTGGACAGAAGACAGCTTGGAGGTTTTATTTCAAGTATAAGCCTTCTGGATAAGCTTTATGATGTTATACTTATAGATACAGGTGCTGGTCTTACTAAAAATATACTTAGTTTCATTCTTGCAGCTGATGAAGTTCTTTTGGTTACAACACCCGAACCAACTGCTATAACTGATGCGTATGCCCTGATTAAAATGATCTCCAGAAGAGATCGACACAAAATTGTAAAAATTGTTGTTAACAAAGCGGATTCTCCGCAGGAAGCAAATGATGTTCTGACAAAATTATTTATAGTTTCTGAAAGGTTTTTATCTTTCAAACTTCAAAAACTCGGGTATATATTAAATGATGATTCGGTTATAAAAGCGGTTAAACAACAGAAACCATTTTGTTTAAGCTATCCTAGAAGTCATGCGACCAGGCAGATCTGCGAGTTGGCGGCAAATCTTCTGGATAACAACGCAGAAGCAACTGATACTGTGGATAAGGGTATTAAGGGTTTTTTGAGCAGGCTTTTTAGTGCTGCCGGAGGGAATTAGGTTGTTATAATAAAATTATTATTTTGGTATAAGCCGCGTAACGATGCATAATACACATTAGGCAGACAAATTACAAATACAAATCATCTATCATGTGGGGGAGAACATGAAATACCGACAAATTGGTCTTGGAACAAAAATACAATTGGAATTATATGATGAAAACGGAGAAAGATTAAAGCCAACCCTAATCAGCAAGTATGAGAAGTATGATGAAGACAACAAGTTAATGGAGATTTATGCTCCAATCCATGAAGGCAGATTATTTCCTGTGCATCCCAAAATGCGGATGGATATTATTTATTCAAAGGAAAACGATACCTATATGTTCCGGGCCGAAGTCATCGAAAGGATATATGAGAATCAAATTTCTTTTTTGATTGTCAAGCCTGTATCTCCCATTGAAAAGATACAAAGAAGAGCATTCTTCCGTATGGACTGCCGGATTAAAGTACAGTATCGGGTTTTTGAATTGCCATTACCCAACGACGAAATACAGGGAGAATTGATTCAGTCTTATACCCGGGATATAAGTGGTGGAGGAATGCGTATAGTTACTCATAAACACCTTAAGAAAGAGCAGTACCTGGAGGCCTTTATTGAATTGGACATAAAAATAAGAGTTATCGGTAAAGCGGTCCGCTCTGTCGAAGTAATAGAAAGAGGAAAAATAATGTACGAAACCGGAATTGAATTTAGAAAAATTGAAAACATGGATCGGGAAAGAATTATAAGTTATATATTTGAAACTCAGCGTAATCGGCTTAAAAAGGGTTGGATGAAGGTATGATGAATAAATCTGACAAACCGGTTAGTGTATTAATTGTGGACGACTCTGCGTTTATGAGAAAAATACTTCTGGATATATTTAAAAGCGACCCGGAAATAAAAGTGGTTGGTGTTGCAAAAAATGGAAAGGAAGCTCTTGAAATAGCCAGATGGGTAAATCCTGAAGTTATTACTCTTGATGTTGAAATGCCCGTAATGGATGGGCTTACTTGTTTGAAATTATTATTGGAACAGGGACGGTATTTGGTTATAATGGTAAGTTCCGTTACAAATGAAGGCGCAAAGGCTACTATTGATGCTCTTGCAATCGGTGCTATAGACTTTGTTACCAAACCGGATAATTTTTTTCAAATCTCAGCAGATGAAAAGAAGAAGGAACTTATTGAGAAAGTTAAAATGGCAAAAAAAGCAGAACTCAAAAGTTTTACAAAAAAAGCCGATATAAAGAAAAAGCAGTATACTGGAAAAAATACCACTGAATTTAATACCATTATTGCAATTGGTACGTCAACGGGAGGCCCAAAGGCCCTGCAAAGTGTTATTCCTTATCTTCCCGGGAATTTACCTGCTGCAATAGTTATTGTGCAGCATATGCCAAAGGGCTTTACACATTCATTGGCCAACAGGCTGAATGAATTGAGCGAGTTGACCGTAAAAGAAGCGGAAGACAAGGAATATCTCAAATCCGGCGTCGCGTATATTGCTCCCGGGGATCGGCATCTTTTGCTTGTTGAAGATATGACTGGTGTTATTGTCCGGTTGGATGATTCCAATCAGGTTTCAGGACATCGGCCGAGCTTCGATAAAACGCTGCATTCAATGGGTTGCATTGAAAGGAAAAATATTATTGGTGTAATTATGACGGGAATGGGTAGTGATGGCTCAAAAGGGCTTAAGGAATTGAAAGAAAAAAAAGCGATTTCAATAATAGCACAGGATGAGCAAACCTGTGTTGTATATGGAATGCCCAGGGTTGCTGCTAAAATGGGTATCGTTGATCAGGTGATTCCCTTACAACAAATACCTGAAGCTATACTTAACTTAATGGGGGTGCAGAGATAATGAACATGAGTCAATATCTCGATATTTTTGTTGAAGAGTCTAAAGAGCATTTGCAGAATTTGAATACTTCTTTGTTGGAACTGGAAAAAAATCCGGATAATGTATCAACATTGAATGAAATATTCAGAGTGGCGCATACATTAAAAGGAATGGCCGGTACAATGGGTTTTAACAAAATGACGGCTTTGACCCATGATATGGAGGATGTATTGGATGGCCTTCGGAATAAAAGAATAAACGTCAGTTCAGTAATAGTGGATGTTTTATTTAAATGTCTTGACGCATTGGAAGGTTATGTTACTGAAATTATTGGTACGGGTCAGGAAGGACAAAATGAGTATAAGGATGTAATTAAAGCTCTGGCAGGAATTATGAATCCGGGAGCAGGTGAGAGTCACGGGATAGAACTGAAATCAGAAAAACCCGTATCTTCTTATAAAGATAAAATCGTATCAAAAGGGCTTAGACTTACTTTAAACATATATGACATAAATGTTATACAAAAAGCTATTGAAGCAACAATGAATATCTTTCAGATTTATATCGAATTGGATAAAAAATGCCTTTTAAAAGCCGCAAGAGCATTTATAATTTTTCAGATTCTCGATAAAAATTCAGAAATAATAAAGTCCGTACCGTCCGTAGAGGATATTGAGGATGAAAAATTTGATTATTCGTTTACTGTGGTAGTTATAACAAACCAAAATGAGGACTTTTTCCAAAAAGAACTGAACTCTGTTGCCGAGGTAAGAAATGTTGAAGTTACTCGATTAACAGAAGAACATATCGAAAATATTGAATTAGCCGAAAAAGACGAGGAATCTGCACAGAGTGATAAATCAAACAAAGCGGAGACAGGTGCGCAAGCCCTGCAAAAACAAGGCGGTACATCAAAAAGAATAACAAACAAGACTGTACGTGTTGATATTGACAGGCTTGATGTTTTAATGAATCTGGTCAGTGAATTGATTATCATAAAAACCAGACTGGATGATGCAGGAACAACAGGGGTATCCAATAATTACGAAGTAGCCGTAGAAAATCTGGAAAGGATAACGACAAGTCTTCATGACGCAGTCATGAAGGTACGGATGGTTCCTGTCGAGACTGTTTTCAGCCGATTCCCACGGATGGTAAGGGATATATCAAGAGAACATAAAAAGGATATTGTTCTTCATATGTCCGGAGAAGAAACGGAGTTGGACAGAACTGTTATTGACGAAATTGGAGATCCTCTCATACATATTATCCGAAACGCCGCTGATCATGGCCTTGAAAAATCGGAGGACAGAATTGCTAAAGGGAAGGATAAAACCGGGAGCATCTGGCTGAGAGCATATCAGGATGGTAACAACGTTATTATTGAGGTTGAAGATGACGGCAATGGTATTGATGTTAAGAAAGTACGCAGAAAAATTATAGAAAAAGGCTTTGAAGTTGAGGAAGTTGCCTCGGGTTTATCCGATAATGAAATCATGGAGTTTCTGTTCAAACCTAATTTTAGTACAGCAGACCAAGTGACGGATCTTTCGGGTCGCGGTGTCGGCCTTGATGTAGTAAAAACCAAAATTGAAGCTCTGGGGGGAACTATTGAACTGGAAACCGAATGGGGGAAGGGAAGCAAAATTATTATCAGGCTTCCGTTGACACTGGCTATTATTCAGGCTCTGCTTGTTAAGATCGGAGAGGAGAAGTACGCTATACCATTAAACTCCATCAGAGAGATAAATAAGATAGATTCTTCAGAAATTCAAAATGTACGTAAACAGGAGGTTATTCTTCATAGAGATATGGTTATTCCTGTAGTCCGTTTACATAAGGTGCTGGGGGTAACCGTTGATGAATCAAAACACAAAAAACAGCTTACCTGTGTTGTTGTAAAAAAAGGAGACAAGTTGTCCGGGTTTATTGTGGATACTTTGATTGGTCAGCAGGAGATAGTTATTAAATCACTGGGAAAACTACTGGCTGGAATACGTTGTATTGCTGGAGCCACCATTCTTGGTGATGGAAATGTTGCTTTAATTGTTGATGTAAACTCAATTGCATAAGTTTGTTTTGGTAGGAGGATTGTTTATGGATGCTGAAAAAAAGCAGTTTGTTGTATTTGAAATTGAACATGAAGAATTCGGAGTGGATATTAATAAAGTAACAGTTATTGAAAGGATTATGAATATTGCCAGGGTTCCCATGACACCACAGTATATTAAAGGTGTAATCAACCTGCGCGGGGATATTATTCCGGTTATGAGCCTAAGGATGCGTTTAGGTCTTTCCGAGAAAGAAGAAGATGACGATACACGTATTATCATTATTGAAATAAACCAGATTAGCTTTGGCATTGTTGTGGATTCCGTATCAGAGGTTCTTCAATTTGAAGAAACGCAGATAGAAAGTGTAACCGGGGTTATAAACGACAAAACCGTTGATTACATCAACGGAGTGGCAAAATCAGGTGCCAGGCTGATTGCATTATTGAATCTTGAAAAGCTTATATCGGAGCTGGTATCCGTATAAGGTATTCATTTAAGAAAGTTAACTGTGCAGATTTATTTATGAAAGGTGAAGACTATGGATATAT
Source organism: uncultured Oscillospiraceae bacterium (assembly GCA_964610205.1). Lineage (GTDB taxonomy): Bacteria > Bacillota > Clostridia > DSM-8532 > DSM-8532 > CAZSVI01. The sequence goes on along the minus strand of CAZSVI010000019.1, from coordinate 19,707 downwards.
CAATGTTGAATTCTTTTCATCTGGATGTGCTTAAGGAAATTGGTAATATTGGCGCTGGTAATGCAGCGACAGCGCTTGCAAAATTACTTGATAAGAAGATCGATATGAAGGTACCCCAAATCAGAATTATGGGGTTCGGTGAGGTTAATGAAGTGCTTGGAGGTGCGGAAACCCCTGTAGTAGGCATATTGTTGGGGGTTCTTGGAGATGTTACCGGATACATTCTTTTCGTTCTGGAGCAGAATGCGGCGAATATGCTTGTTAACATATTAATGGGGAAAAAGCCGGATGAAAAAATGGAATATGATGAAATCAGTCTTTCCGCATTAAAAGAAGTCGGCAATATATTAACAGGTTCATACCTTTCAGCTTTATCCTCTTTGACAGGATTGAAAATTATGCCGGATGTCCCAGCGCTGGCAATTGATATGGCAGGTGCAATATTAAGTGTACCTGCTATTGAATTTGGAAAAACAGCGGATAAAGTCCTATATATAGAAACTGAGTTTATTGAAGGGAGAGACAGTGTTATTGGAGACTTTTTCCTTGTGCCCGACGCTAATTCTTATATTCGGCTGTTAAATACATTAGGAGCAATGTGCTAATGACGGAAAACATCATAAAGGTGGGGATGGCTGACCTTAAATATGCCGGGCATCCCGGTGTTTTAACAACATTGGGGCTTGGTTCATGTGTAGGTATTGCACTCTATGATCATAAAACGAAAATTATTGGTATGGCTCACATTATGCTTCCCTGGTCACATCAAGCAAAGAATAATTCTAATGAGGCTAAGTTTGCCGATACAGGGATTCGTTTACTGGTATTAAAAATGATAGAAAATGGTGTAAGACAAAAGAGTATTGTCGCAAAACTTGCAGGCGGAGCCCAAATGTTTTCATTTTCAGGGGGATCGGATATGATTCGTGTCGGACAGAGAAATGTTGAAGCTACAAAATCTGTTCTGAGGGATCTTTGCATTCCGGTTATTTCCGAAGACACCGGAGGTAATCATGGAAGAACCATTGAATTTTACTCTGATGATGGTCGATTAATGGTGAAAACTATTGGATATGGTATAACCTATATTTAGTTTTCGAAAGCCTTTGGAGTATCGCAATAACTATCCTTATTGGTCTGTATACCAAGTTAAGAACTTTACAGACATTAGGCAGTATTTATATAATTTCCATTCAATTACGCGTCTTTTGTTACAGATACTGTATGCCGGATGGAGATATTTTGGAGTGTATATATGGGATACCTGCATAAACTTCCATTAATAATGGCATTAATGGCTGCGTTGATATCCGGGTTTACTGGATTTTTTAGATCTATCCCGCAAAATGATGTACTTATACGGATGGTATTATTTATGGTATTTTTTTATATTATTGGACTTTTTGTAAGAAACACAATTTTAAATATCCTAGAGCAGCTTGAGCAAAAGAGAAAAGAAGAAGAACTGAAAGAAAAGGAGAGAATAGCCGAGCAGCAAAGGGAAAATGAAGAATCGCTTGGACAAAACATTGATTTTACAGCAGGCGGAGGAGAGGATTCTTTCGAACCACTTCCCGTTAGTGAATTTATAAGAAAAGAGTTAAAACGCGAGTGAACTTAAATCCTAATTCAAAATATAATGAGGCAAATCATTTTAAAATTGTATGGAGCAATAGCTCTATAGTTATTTTCAATGCAAAAATCACATCAATTTGTAGAAAAACGATGAAAAAGGTTGACATATGGCATAGCTACGATACAATAAAGATATAACAGAAGAAACAAACTGTAAAAATATATCTTACGGTTTGTTTCGGTGTAGCTATTTGTCACAATGGTATAATACTTTCCTTGTGCTGAATGCTGCAAAATATTGTTTTTACGAAAGATGAGCCATACAAGGCTGTCGGAAACAAGCGGAATGGGGGATAAATATGTCTGCTACGAATATTCAAAGACAGCAGGATTTATGGAAAAAGTATCACGAAACTAAAGAACCATCCATCAAAGAACAGCTTATTCTGGAATATGCGGATTTAATCAAATACGTGGCCGGTCGACTGAGTATATACTTTGGCTCAAATGTTGAGTACGATGATCTGGTTGGGTATGGAATTTTTGGTCTTATTGACGCTATTGATAAGTTTGATATTTATAAGGGTGTTAAATTTGAAACATATGCATCTCTCAGGATCCGTGGTTCTATTATTGACAGTATACGCGAATTGGATTGGGTGCCCCGTTCTCTGCGTAAGAAGAGCAAGGATCTTGAAAAAGCGTATTCGGAACTGGAAAATGAGCTGGGACATACGGCTACCGATGAGCAGGTTGCTGCAAAAATGGGAATTTCTCTTGATGATCTGAACAAAGTGCTCCAAGAAGTCAATATGTCAACTATGATATCACTTGAAGATTATCTTGAACAGAATTATGAAATTGGATTTGATATTTCAAATGATGATGAAGACCGTATTCCGGAGAAAAGAATTGAAGTTAACGAGATAAAGGAAACTTTGTCTGAATCCATTGATAAACTCCCCGAGAAGGAGAGGCTTGTAGTAACGCTGTACTATTTTGAAGAATTGACGCTGAAAGAAATTAGCGCAATTATGAAAGTATCTGAATCAAGAATTTCTCAATTACATACCAAAGCTATTTTACGCATGCGGGCAAAACTGGAACGTCAGAAATACATTTTGTTTGGATCTTAAGGTGGTGCAATGAAAGATTTTAATGAAGATGAAATGAACAAAAAACCCTTTGAATTAACCTATGGATCAGATGGTGTCTATCTTACGATAAACCGTATTTTTGGCGAGACAATCGGGGAAGTCGAAGTGATGGATGAAATCCGGCGAAAAAAGGTACGCAATTTTAACGCCGGAGCAATTTCCGAAACAATAAAAAAAGCTCTGGGAAGACCTGTTAAGATAGCTGATAAACAGGAAGAAGAAAAGGTTGACGCAGTCGTTGAGACTATCTCAACACCCGATAAAATGAAGGCATATCTGAAAATCAAAGCACCGGAGGGAGGAGGAAGACCTGCAGGGCTTCAGGAAATAGCGTTTCAATTAAAACAGAGCGGGACTATATTTGGGATAAAGGAGGATGTTGTACATTGTCTTGTACAAAACCCTATATATGACCAAAACATTTTAATAGCGGAAGGCATGGCTCCAATTAACGGCAAAAACGGAGAAATTCATTTTCTTGTGGATATCCACAAGGACAGGAAACCTGTTATTCTTGAAGATGGAACAGTTAATTACCGGGAACTTGATTATATTGAAAATGTTCATAAGGGTCAGAAACTTTGTGATATAACGCAGCCAACCCCAGGAATCAACGGTAAAAATGTGGTTGGAACAGTATTAAAAGCAATTGACGGAAAACCTGCAAAAATGGTAAGAGGCAGAAATATTTTTCAAAGTGATGACGGATTAAGTCTGTTTTCCGAAATCGACGGACAGGTTATGTACATCGAAGGAAAATTAAGTGTTTTTTCAACATATGAGGTACCCGCAGATGTGGATAATTCAACGGGAAATATAAACTTTGTGGGGAATGTGTCCGTACGTGGAAATGTCCTTTCGGGATTCGTTGTTGAAGTAGGCGGAAATATTGAGGTTTTTGGTGTCGTTGAAGGCGCAACTATAAAAGCCGGCGGAAATATTATTCTAAGAAGGGGTATGACAGGAAACGGTAAAGGGCATCTGTCCGCGGGTGGTGATATTGTTGCCAAGTATATTGAAAACAGCTCTATCGAAGCAGCAAATGATATAAAGGCAGAGGCTATTATGCATTCCGATGTCAAATGTGGAAACAGACTTGAGCTGGGTGGCAGAAAAGGCTTGCTGGTGGGAGGGATTACCCGTGTTGGCAAGGAGATTGAAGCCAAGGTAATTGGGAGTCATATGGCAACTACGACGAATATTGAGGTGGGAGTTGATCCTCACGTCCGGGAAAGGTATAAATTCCTTAGAACCGACATAATAAAAATGGACGAAAACTCAAAGAAGGCGAATCAGGCTATTGTCCTTCTGAAAAAACTTGAAGCGGCCGGAATGCTTACCGAAGAAAAGAAAGAAATTCTGGATAAAAGCATACGTTCAAAGATATTCTTTGACAGTAAATTTGCTCAGTATAAAGATGAATTGGCCGTGCTTGAAGAAAAACTGCAGCAGGAGGTTAAGGGCCGAATCAGGGTGACGAACTATATATATCAGGGTACCAGAGTTTCTATTGGTTCAGCTACCATGCATATAAAGGAAACACTGCAGCATTGCACACTACACAAGGATGGTGTGGATGTTCGGGTTGGTCCATTATAACGAACCTGAAAGTAATTTTTATTATATATTTACGGGAAGTGATAATTATGGCTATTAAACCTATGGATATGCAGGTTATGATGCCAAGGGTGAACGAAGTCTCCCGCCTTCAGAATGATGAACAGCAGCGTAATTTGGCTGCTCAGCAGCAAAAGGCGCAGACTACCGAGAAAAATTCGGAAAACAGTATGAATCAGGTTAGCTCCCGGGAGGAAACACACCATACTGCTATTAGGGAGCGACAGGAAAAAGAAAAAAAGGAATCTAAACAAAAAAAGAAAGAACAATCTTCCGAAGAAGAAAAAAAGGAAAAGCAGTTTTCCGGTGAAGGAAAGCCTTCAGGAGGAAGGACTATTGACATAAGAATTTAATGAAAATAGAGAAGTGAGTATTTTTTCGAAAAAAATGGTAGACAGTTACAATAAATTCAGGTAAAATAGTTATTAATATTACAAAAGATAAATTTTATTGAGGTGTATAGCATGACAGCTTTTTTCATCTGTATCATCCTGATTGGCATTTTTATTGTATGTATTGCGTTAATATGGATGGTTATAGAGCGAAAGAACGCAAGGGATTACCGTCTGGATCTTGATGAGCGCAGGTTTGAGCTGCAACAGGTTATTGAGGATGCAGATCAATTATTGGGTGAATTAAACCAATTTTCCGATTATATTGTTAACCGTATGGAAGAAAAACAAAATGATATGGAGTTCGTTATAAAAAATATTGACGAAAGGTTGGATCTTTTCGATCAGATCAAGGATTCTGCTAATGCTTTTCCGGATGCAAGAGCAAATAAGCCGGCGGTATCAGAAAACACAGAAATAGAAAAAGAAGTTCTTTTAGAGTTCGTTCCCATAAGCAAAGGAAAAATTATTCCCTTTGATGTTAAGAAACGTGAGGTTGAAAATCTTCGTAAAACAGGAATGGACAGTACAGAAATCGCAAAGCTTTTAAATATGGGGAAAGGCGAAATAGAATTAATTTCACGTATGAGCAAATAACAAAAGTGTACAGGATATGTTCACTTTTGTTGATCATAAGGTAAATATTTTTAACGCTTCATGGAATAAAATTGGAAGGTTTATATATGACTAAGCTGCATGGGAAAAGTGTATTATTGGGAATGGGCATTGGAACTATTCTTACAGCCTTATTGGGCTTGATTTTTTTTCTGGGGTACAAACCCGAAATGGATGAAGCAAAAGTACGGGAGCTTGCGCGGAAATACGGAATGGTTGATCCACAGGAACGCTCAAATATGGTACATAAAGGTTCAATGATTATTGAGATAAAAGAAGAAGACACCCTTACCGATATTACGGAAAGGCTGGTAAACGCCGGTCTTGTAAAGGACTCGTTCTCTTTTCAAATAAAAGTTATAAATCAAAAGGTAAAAGACGGAATTATTCCCGGCTTCTATGAATTCCAGGGAAATGAAAGTGATCAGGGGATTATTGATATCCTGACAGCGGCATCTGATTAAAGCCCGGGAATGTAGACTCTTGATTTCTCTTTAAGTCTGTGTTAATATGATAAAGCGATGGGCCGAAGCGGTGAAATTGTCAGACGCATCAGACTCAAAATTGTGTACATGATTTGGAGTTCTTAGGGAAGGAAGATGGTTAAAACCTCAGAATCATGCGTGTTTTAAGTTTTCAAAGACCAGTGGTAATTCGGTAGTTCTCCCCAGCTGTTCTCCCCAAAATCCGAGGGTGAAAAACAGCCGGGAATAAGAATAAATACGTGCCGCTGTGATGGAATTGGCAGACGTAGTGGACTCAAAATCAAACAAGTGATGGGGAGTTTTGAGAAAGGAAAAATGGCGTGAAACCCTTTGGTTAAGCCAAGTTTTAAGTTTTAAATGTACAGTGTTACTTCGTTAGTTCCCCCCAACTGTTCCCCCCAAAATCCGAGGGCGGAAAACAGTCGGGAATTAAAATAAATTATGTGCCGGTGTGATGGAATTGGCAGACGTGCGGCACTCAAAATGCCGTGTCCTCCGGACGTGTCGGTTCGAGTCCGACCACCGGCACCAGTAAATCAGGTCTATAGAATCGTGACAGCGATTTTATAGACTTAATTTTTTTTCTGTTCATGCCTCGTCCTCCATCATTATAAGCTTAAGCAACCACTCATGGCATTCGCAGAAGAAACCATTGTGCTGTAATCCAGATGCGTGTAGATGTTGGCTGTCGTTGAAAAATCACTGTGCCCAAGCCATTCCTGTATCTCTTTCATACTTACCCCGTTGGCAAGCAGCAAGCTTGCGCAGCTGTGACAAGGAGTGAACGGAGACATTCTTGCAGATACCGGCTTTTCTGACAGCCGAATAAAAAACAGTTTGTACCGTACGGGCGGATAATGGTTTTGAAGGATCTAAGCCTGGGAACAACCATTCCTTGGGGCGGTATTCTTTCCAATACTGCCGCAGTATCAGTAGATTCCTTTGTGACAGGATAGAATTTCGATCTTTAAACCCCTTTGCCTGCCTGATGAATATTCGCATATTGACACTATCAATATCCTTGATTTTCAGATGCATGGCTTCATTAACCCTCAAACCGGCAGAATATATCGTTGATAGAATCGCCTTGTGTTTGAGGTTGGTTACACAATTAAGTATTTTAGTCACTTCCTCTGGGGTTAGGATATCAGGAAGAAAAGAACGTGACTTAAGTCTGGGAATATGCTTCATATTCCATTCCCTGCACAAGGTAGTCTCATAATAGAATTTGAGAGCGGCATAGGCAGAGTTGACATAGGAACAGCTTAGTTTCCGCTTTTTTATTCCGTGATGAAGAAATGAGCGTACTTCGTCATACCCTCAAGCCTCCGGATGTTTCCGGCAGTAGCGATGAAAACGCTCCAAATGAGCAAAATAGTTTCTTTTGGTACTCTGTGAGAATCCTCTAAGTTCCATGGAGAAGAGCATTTGATTTTGATAATCTTTCATTAGACACACCAACCTTTACTTTTTATTTGATAGTACCTAATGGCGTGGTATAATGGAAGAAAAAGTTATACGCACCACCGCGCTAGCGGTTTAGTTCAACAATGCTTCTGCACAAGAGGCAAAGCATGAAGTAGAGCACCGGAGTGTGAACATGAAGTATGCGTGCCCACAGCTTCAAGCCCAAGTGCAAGCACCCGCAAACCCCAGAAGGCAAGTGCAGTCGCACTAAGCCTTCCGTGGTTCGCTTAGGGCTTGAAGCCGTCGCAGAAGCAGACCGTTAGTTGAAAGCCTATGCAAAGACCCCCGCATCCTGAGGCGGATTATGTAAGTAATACTTTGAAGTTTTATAATTATTAATATTGAAAGGAAATGAATTTATGGCTAAGATATTTAACAGCAGAGATTTAAAATTCGAATTTAGGCAATCACCAATACCAGAATTCTGCTGGCACTCAAGTCCAAGTTTAGCTGATATAGTTAAATCAAAGCATTTACAGTTTGACGTTAGATCACTTGACTCTGGAAAATATTCGTATCCATATCATTTTCATAAAAATGCAGAAGAAATATTTGTAATTTTATCAGGAAAGGTTACACTTCGCACACCTGATAAGTTTGTGGAATTGACAGAAGGTGATATTGTATTTTTTGAAATGGGACCACAAGGTGCTCATCAACTGTATAACCATACAAATCAACCATGTAAATTTCTTGACATACGTACGGTAAGTAGTTTAGATGTTTGTGAATATCCTGATTCAGGAAAAATAAACATTCTACCACATCGAGAAATATATCAAACAGATAATAAAGTAGATTATTATAAAGATGAGGAACATGTAAGTGAAAAATGGCCTAAAGAAATTATACAAAAGAACATACAGGAGTAATCTTGGATCACTTGAAAAGTGCAGGTATTAGGGTCTGACATCCTGTCAGCCGCTGAATAACGGGGCATAGGCCATCAACTGACAACGCATGCCCATAAAGGTGCGGATAGCAAAATCATGAAGCAGGGCTACCGCAGGTCATCCCACGAAGAATGACCGCACCACATTCCTTCAACGGGCGCAAGCGCGCCTGCGAAGAAAGGCTCTGCTGGCCGTTGAAGAAACGTCGGGCATGCCAACGTTATATAACATGGGAGGCAAAGGCCGCTGCGTCCTGCGGCGGATCCGATTAAGCCCGGTTCTGAAACCACAAATAATATATTTTGAAAGGGTAAATAAAATGTATGAAGGAGCAATAATTAAGGAAACATTAACAGATGAATTAATCTTGGATTATTTAGATATTGAAAAAGTTGAAATATGGAAAACAAATGAAAGCATTAAATACTGGACGATGATATTTTTTAATGCAAAAGTAAATGACTTTCCTGAAAGGCTTTCAAAAGCCTTAATTGATGATTGGTTTGCCGATATGAAAAGAGAAAACACAAAATATATCGTTTTTAAGGACAAAGTCCTAAAATATGAGATAGGTAATATAGCTGAAAAAGAAGCTGTCCTTAAAGAATGTCGTGCAAGAGGAATTCCAGATAAGCAGTTTAATTGGAGTGAATAAGAATTATGACAACGGAAGAAATAATAAGCTATTGCCTGTTAAAACCAGAAGCATATGTGGATTTTCCATTTGGGTATATACCTATATGCATAAAGGTAAAAAAGAAATTATTTGCACAACTTTATCCGAACGAGCAGGATTATAAAATTACACTTAATTGTGATAGGATTACTGGTGAGTATTACCGAAGCAAATACCCCAATACAGTAAATAGAGGTTATCATTGTCCACCTGTACAACAGCCATATTTTAACACAATTTTTCTCAATGGTAAGGTATCAGACAATGAAATAAAAGCAATGATAGACCATTCCTATATGACTGTAGTAAAAAAATTGACTCAAAAGGTTCAAAAGGAGTTAATTCAAGCATTACATAACGAGAAACAGATTTGAGTAAGGCTATGTGAGTTTAGGGGGCCGACGTCATGTCGGCCTCTGAACAGGCGGGGCCTCCCACGTTACATAACAACGCATTTGCATAAAGGGCAGTCATGTAGTAAGGCGTCATGAACAGGAACATGTGGTCGTTTCTGCCTACACCCACCCGCTAACCGAGTCGGTCGCCGCATTAGCCCACCCAAAGGGTCCCGGGCATAAGCGGCTTCCTGTAAGCGGGCAGGCGTCGCATATGCAAACCGTTGTACGAAATCAGACGGAGTTCGCGCATCCGTGCGCGGGAGACTTGCTATAGTAAGGCTCTGGAGAGGTATGATTCGCGTTAACGACTACAGGCGAGTATAGACAAATTAACTCCCAGATAGTATAATAAGAGTATTATAAGCATATTAAAATTCTACGGAGTGAGGTGATTTACATGATAAACATTAAACCTTCAGCAATCATCCGAAAAAACTACAATCAGATTTCCGAATTATGCAGAAAGACTGGAGAACCGGTATATATCACCAAAAATGGTGAAGGTGACCTGGTAGTAATGGACGTAGAGTCGTTTGCCCGGCGCGAGAGCATCATAAAACTTAAGGAAAAGCTGTTACAATCGGAGCTTGACATACAAAAGGGACAGGCATATTCCGTGAAAGAAACGATTACTGCCATGCGTAAAGCAGTCGCGGAGGTTGCAGATGCCCGAAAAGAATAAAACATACACAATTAAAATTACAGAAACCGCTTGGGAGATGCTCATTGCACATGCACGCTTTCTGGTAAATGTCAGCGTGTCTGCAGCCAATGGGCTAATTGACGCATTTGTAGAAACTACGGATAGTCTTACTTCCATGCCGGAGCGAAACTCATGGTTGGAGAACAAAGCATTTCCTTTTCAAAAATACCGCAAGATACTTTTTGGGAAGCATTTTATGGCGCTTTATGAAATTCAGGGAAATATTGTTTATATTAATGCCGTGGTGGACTGCCGTCAAGATTACGGCTGGTTGTTATAAAAATAGTTTCTTTGTGATCAAAATATACAAATAATACAATATGATGAGTTGCTGCGGATTATTTTCATTTTTGAAAGAAAGGCGTTGTAGGTTTAAGGAGAGCACGTCCATGTACCCTTCTGAGACTAGGGTCGTCTGACTTCGCACAACAATGCTTCTGCATAAAGAGCTCGCGGGTCATATCCATGAGGTATTCCCTTGGGGTCGCTCATGTAGAAAGGCTTGCCCACAGTCTCAAAGCAATCGAGCCGGTGCCTGCATTAGGTACTGCGGTCGCAGTAACCATGAGCAGTCACCTGTATGCTTTGAGACCGTTGCAGAAGCGGGCCGTTATACGCCAACGAAAGCGGAGACCGCGACATCGTGTCGCGGATTGGAGGAGTATAACTTTGTAGTTATATAATTGTAAGATACTGTACATTAAGCAAGGAATGTGGCTTGACATATTTGATACAAAAGGATAATATAATGTTATGTACGCAATAACGTACGTTTAAGGAGTTGATATTATGTCAATATTAAATGCTACCACTGCAAGAAACAATTTTTTTAAAGTAATAGATGAAGCAATCATAACACATGAACCAGTTACTGTTACTGGGAAAAACGGAAATGTGGTTATTGTTTCTGAAGAAGATTGGAAATCCATTCAGGAAACTATTTATTTATCAGCTATTCCAGGCATGAAGGAGAGAATAATAAAAGGTATAAATACCCCTCTTGATGAATGTGTGGAGGCTCCTATTGAATGAATAAATGGAAAATTATATACACAAAGGATGCTCTAAAAGATAGGGAAATTGCATTCCAAGCAGGGTATAAAAATAAGATTTTGAAACTTCTAAAAATTATTGAGGAAGATCCCTACAATAATTATCCACCTTATGAAAAACTAATTGGTGATATGACAGGTGCTTATTCAAGAAGAATAAACCATCAACACCGATTAGTTTATTCTGTGTATAAAGAGCATAGAACAATAAAAATAATCAGCATGTGGCTCCATTATGAGTAAATGCTCGTTATTTAAATTCCTAAGAGCGATTTACATAACCATGCCGGACGTGGCGGAAATCTTGAATATATTGCAGCATGGGCGAATGTAAAAATTGAACCGCCAAATAAGCCATTTGAGACATTATATCAAATGCAGCAGTGGTTTGAAAATAATGTAAGTGCCACTGTGCTGGAATTCAAGGTTATTTAAAGCGTATTGAAGCTTCTTTTGCACAAGCTCGTAAAGATAATATCAAAGTGTTGTCACTAAGTTTTGGTATAGGGGAAATAGATTCGTTAGGAAACATGGAGTCGTTTTGTAATACAGTGAATGAATTACATCAACATTATGCCCCTGACTCTGAGTTTTTTCCTGAACTGGCATTAGGGCGTGAATGTGAGATTGGTTATGTTCTTAATAGGATTGATGAGATACTCTCATATGGCTGGTTTAAATCAGTTGATATATGTAATAACGAATTTGCTCAATCAATTAAGAATTTTAAACCTATATATAAACGTGCAAAGGCTTCAGGATTAAGACTAAAAGCACATGTTGGCGAATTTGGAAGTGCAGATGATGTAATGGAAGCGGTGGAAGAATTAGAACTTAATGAAGTACATCATGGGATTGCTGCTACACAATCAGTACAAATAATGAAATGGTTAGCTGACAACAAAATTCAGCTTAATGTTTGTCCAACAAGTAACATTATGTTGAAGCTCGTTGATAGTTATGCTAATCACCCAATAAGAAAACTTTATGATTATGCAATACCTATAACAATAAATACCGATGATTTGTTAATATTTAATCAGAACATTTCACAAGAGTACCTTAATTTATTTAATTGTAATTTAATGAATGTTGACGAACTTGATGTAATACGCAAAACAGGCTTGAATCATTCATATACATTTATATAAAGTTGCCTCATGTACGCCAATATCTTTTGCCACCTGGGCAGGTTTTTTGCCTGTTTCAGTTACTAATTTCACAATTTCTTTCTTGTATTCCGGTGTATATTTTTTCCTTGTATTCATGCTGGTTACGCCCCCTTCAAGTATTATTATAGTGCCTTTCTGCGTGTCCAGCAACTCCACTATACTTCATGGCGTGCTTTACCTTGACTCGTGTGAGCGTCGCCATCACTTTACCTCCCCGGTCAGGTCACGAATAGCGGCGGCGATATCGCCGAAGCTCTCCCTGACATCGTCCAACCTGACCGCCTGAATCCTGCCCTTGTGCGCCAGCGTGGTGAGCTGGTTGAGGTTTTTGCCGACCGCTTTCATCTGAGAAATGAGCGATTCCACGCCGTCGATGACGACGATTTCCTTGTTCAGAGCCGAGATAACGAGGTAATCTGTGACGGTCAGCCTTGCCCGTTTCGCCTTAATTCTTATCTGATTCAAGTCTCGCTCGCTTACCCGAAACGCGAATTTCTTATCCTTCAATTTCTCCATGTCATGCTCCTTTCGTCACTGGGGTGTGGGGCAGCGCCCCGCTTGATGCGGACGGCGTATAGCCGGACGCTTTGCTTGCCTCTCCCAAAGGGAGAGCTTCTCTATCCGTGCCTCCGCATACAGGGTCGACAGGGACGATATTGGGGGTATCTGTATAAGACCCCGTTTTATCGGCACTATCGTCACCGTCGGCACGGTATAGCTCGATGAGACGCTTTCCGTTACTGCGCCGAATGTCGAAGCTGATTCCGGCTGATATAAGTGTGTCAGCGTTTTGCAGAATACGCTGGGATATTTTCTTAGGTGAGATTTTCTCGCCGCTCTGAGCATGCAGCCTGTCCGCCAGCTCCGTTGGAGTGCCGATGAAGTGAGCAGCTGATTTCATAAATTCAGAGAGAAGAGAAATAATGGCGTCGCCGAGAAGCTCCGGCTGCTCTCGGCTGTCCGACACCTTCTCCCAGACGTTATCCTCGTTGCGTTTAAGTGTGATTTCCCGATACTCGATATCCCTGCCGTTGCAGGAGAGCTTCGCCTTGCCGCTGCCGTGCTTATCCTCGATGAGCGTGAAGCTTGAATCGACAGCGCCCTGCACACCCGTCGTACCCGAGATGCGGTTGAACACATCGTCTGCGCCCTCCTTGCGAAGATGATGGATGAGCAGGATTGCGACGCCGTGCTTGTCCGCCAGCTTTTTCAGAATGGACAGGTCGCGGTAATCGTTGGCGTAGGTGTTGTCGTAGCCTGAGCCTCTGACCATCTGCAACGTGTCGATGATGATGAGCGTTGTGTCGGGATGCTCGGCGACAAAGGTTTCGATGCGTTCCTCAAGACCGTTACCAATGATGAAGGTGTCGGTGCAGAAGTGGACGCTGGGCGGCGCGTCCTCCATGATTTCAAACAGCCGGTTCTGGATACGAAGTCTGCTGTCCTCAAGGCAGAGGTACAGCGTTGTGCCCTGGCGAGTTGGCATTCCCCAGACCGGCTCGCCCTTGGCCATCATAACCGCGAGCCAGAGCGCCAGCCACGACTTGCCGACCTTCGGGGAACCGGCGAGGACATGAATCCCCTGCGAGATGAGACTGTCCACCACGAAGCGCAGCGGTTGGAGCGGCGTACTCATCAGAGTCGCGCCGTCGATGGTGTCGAAGCTCGGCGCTCCTTTCTTTTTGATTTCGTTGCCCAATTTGTTATCCTCCCGTTCGTATTGGTTTTAAAAAAAACCTCAACAGAAAAAGCACCCGCACTTTCAGCGGATGCTCAACATATATTTGGGTTTTCCTCTACCTGCTTACGACATAAGGGAAACGGATTGTTCCTGCGGAGATAAAATATTTTCATAATAATATGCCCGCCGAACACACCGGCAGGCACATTATTATTTATCGCTGTTCTCAAACATCTCTTTTAACTTCTGCAGCCGTTTGGTGACGGCGCTGTGCGTTTTGTATCCGAGTGCATCAGCAATCTCCTGCTGGGTCTTGCCGCTCATACGCATTCGGAGCAGTGCGCGGTCATCTTCGGAGATGCTGTCCCAGAAGTTATCGCCGGTAAGGCTGGCGATAACTTCATCCTCGACATTCACAGAGGTATCTGCCACCTGCATGGGAGCGCTTTCGCCTTCGTCGTTGACGGAGTCCTCCATCTCATTCAGCGAGACGGTTTCTATTTTAGAACGGGTATGATTCCATTTGCGGTTAAAGTCTTTGGAGCGGTAGTTGTTGAATTTATCATGATTGAAATCCTCGTATGCGGCGTTCACATGAACAGCCTGTGCCATCTCCTCATAGTTCATGACCTGCATCGCCGTTTTGACGGCGTTATTCAGAAAGTCGTCGGCGTGTTTTTCGACGTCAGGGTCGTCCATGTATGACTCCAATATCTCGGCGGCCAGCTCCGGCTTTTCTGTGAGCAGCTTCATCACGCCTCCGGCGACGAGATTTTCCATGTTGTCGCGCATGGCGATGAGCGGATTGTCCTTGCCGTAATATGACGAGTCGGACTTGAGTCCCATCTCGCGCGACAGCGGCTCCCACTTTTTATCCATCAGACCTTTTATGTGTTCGAGCATTTCCACGCTCTCGGAATCCAGCTTGTCATAGTCCATATCAATATATGCCGCGGCGGAGAAGTCATTTTCTTCCCTGAAGTACACCCGGAGCTCATCGAGCGTCGGTACACGGTCAAGGTCGAGCAGCGTCTTTTTCTTCTTTTTCATCGAGCCGCCTCGCTTTCGACATGTTTTGTAAAATTATATCACGAAACGCAAGTGGCGCAAAGCGAGGGCGAAGTAGTTCCAACAGGCACAGCAAGTCCGCTCACAGCGTGTCAAATCCATCGACGCCGAACAGTTTTAGAGTAGCTGACAGCTTCAGAGTAGCGCGATAACGAACAGCGGAAAGAAAATGCGCCCAGCTTTCTTAGTCGAGCGCTCTGCTTTGAGTATTGCTCACGGATGATATGGCTCTCCGTTTGGCTTATATGCCGGTGGAGTGCTGTCTTTCGTCACCGGCGGTTGAAGCTCAATGTAAATGACATCGCCTGTTGATTCTGGCTGTTCTGATGCAGGTGAGGTTGTCGGCGCGTTCGACGAACATTCATCACCACCCATAATTCCGATCTTGACGCCCGACTCATACATGTCCTCGGCGTAGGTGACGACATTGTCGCCGCTGTGCGCAACATATCCGAAGCCCGGTACCCACACATAAAGGACCCCGTCGATATATTTTTTGTGCCGGGGACGGGGTTGTCGTTGGCAGGATCGTCGCCGCTGCCCATGATGCCGACCATTTTATTGATGTCGCCTTTGCCGTCAACGGTTGTGCCGCCTCCCATTATACCAACTTTGTGGCCGGTAAGCTGGTCATTTGGATTGCCGACCATCGTTCCGACACTACCGCCGCCCTCATCCTTGATCCAGCCGAAGACAAGGAGGTAGATTTGCTTCTCACCGTCTATGAAACGAACATCCCCATTGTACGGTTCGGAGGATGATGTGGTTGGCTTGACAGATTGCGCCGTCTGCATTGTCGCTTGTTTTTCTGTTTCTTTTTCTGCCATTATCTCCGTTTTCATAGAGTTGCTTTCTGCGATAGGTTTTGATTCAAGCACAGGCATACCTTCAGAGATAAAAATATGTGGCGTTTCCGATGACCGAGCCTCAATTTCGGCGTTTACGGCGGTTTTTACCGGCTCGGCGGGCAAACTCTCCACCTCGGCGCTCCGTGGCCACACGGAGGCACACAGCGCGACACAGGCGGCAACGGTAATTACTGCGATAATTTGCTTCTTCATTTGACCATCTCCCTTCAGCAAGACAAGATACCACAAGGCTTTGGAGATATCCATATGGTTTTTCCAACGAGCGAGGAAGTTTGTATTTGAAGGCGTTTTGTGGTAAACTTTGTTATAAAGAAAAAAGGTCGTATTGTCAGGTCGTGGGGGTGACGTAATGAGCGTGAACATAAGAAAAGTGGCTATAAGCGATGCAGAAGCATTGAAAGATTTGTATTTCAATCATCTCACGTCATACCCTCCGACTGAAGAACAGAATATGACGACGTGGCGTGAAATGCTTCGCCGATTTGCCAACGATGACAATTATCATATTCTTGTTTTAGAGATTGACGGAAAAATAGTTTCGTCAGTTACATTGGTCATCATAGAAAACTTAACTCATAACCTACGCCCATATGCGTTAATTGAGAATGTTGTAACGCACAATGACTACAGAGGGAAGGGCTTTGCCTCGTTAATTGTGAATCATGCGTCTGAAATTGCCAAGCAACATGGATGCTACAAAATAATGCTGCTGACCGGTTCAAAAAAGGAAAGCACGTTGAATTTCTATCGTAATAACGGATTCAACAGCGAAGATAAAACGGGATTTATAAAGCGGTTGTGATAAATATTGCATTGTGAGGTTTTATGAAGAAAGCTATAAAAATGATTGTCACAGACCTTGATAATACTCTGCTTCGCCATGACAAAACTGTCAGCGATTTTAACGTTTCGCTGAACGAAGTTGCTGCTTTTGGTGACGACTGTAACGACATCGAAATGCTTCGTATATGCGGCATCAAGGTGGCCGTCACCAATGCACTCGACGAGGTTAAGGCTGTCGCCGATTATGTTTGCGGCGATTGCGATGAAGACGGTGTAGCAAAATGGCTGGAGGAATATGTGTTATGAGGATAATACCAATCGACTCGAATTATCGACCTATAGTAAATGAGCTGATAAAAGATGAATGGACAGGGCCGTTGATTGTCAGCAAAGGTCATGTCTGGGACACTTCCGCTCTTCCCGGATTTGTGGCTGTCGATGATAAAAAAACTTTTGCGGCGCTGTTACATATAGGATTTCAGACGGCGAATGTGAAATCACATCGTTAAACAGCTTAACTGAAAATAAAGGCGTCGGCTCAAGTCTTATTACGGCAGTCGTTGAGACCGCAAAGAAGAACCTCTGCCGCCGTTTATGGCTTATAACAACAAACGATAATACACATGCCATAAGATTCTACCAGCGTTTTGGGTTTTCTTTACGAGATGTTCATATAAATGCGTTGGAGAAATCAAGGGAATTGAAGCCGTCTATCCCGCTTGTAGGTTTGGATAACATCCCTCTGCGGCATGAGTTTGAGTTTGAACTTTTCCTATAACTACGCTTGCCAAAAAGGCAACAATTTTACTTGTACTGGAGTGGTGTTAGTTGTGAGCAATAGTATCAATGTAATACTACAACCGGCAATCGCCGCCGATGCGGAGGCGCTGGTTGCCATCCAGCAAAAAGCCTTCAAACGGTTGTATGACATATACCAAGACGAAGGCAGCCCCTATCTGCGCGGCACGGATGAAATTCTACGGTGGCTGGAACGCCCGAATTGTAAGGTGTTCAAATAATCGCAGACGGCGTCTTGGTTGGCGGCATTGCCGCTTGGGAGCGGAATGGTCTGCCCGGTGAGTATTTTCTTGCACGGGTTTATATATTACCAGAACTGCAGAACAAGGGTATAGCCAGCCGAGCTATTTTACTCTGTGAGGCTGAATTCCCGAGCGCTTCACGCTGGAATTTGGATTTTCCTGTTGACGAATCCGCCAACCGCCGTTGCTATGAAAAAGCCGGATATGCAGATACCGGCGAACGGCGGGAGCAGAGCGGTGGAGCTATTACGCTTGCGTATATGGAGAAGAAAGTAATAGTCAACACCGAAAAATTTACCGGCAAGGCTCAGGCTTATGCCAAGGCGCGTCCGGGATACCCCGATGCGGTCATAGACTACATATGCTCGCTTGTGCCGCCGAATGCGGTATTCGCCGACGTCGGCGCGGGAACGGGAAAGTTTACTGAGCTTCTTGCTCGACGCGGACATACCATATTCGCGGTCGAGCCAAACACCGATATGCGGCAGCAACTTTCCGTTACACTTGCATCGTACCCAAATGTCAAAATCATAGACAGTTCAGCAGAAAAAACAACGCTACCAGACCATAGCGTGGACGTTATAACCTGCGCGCAAGTACTGCATTGGTTTAATCCTGACGCATTCAGGACAGAGTGTCACCGTATTGGGAAACCCGAATGTCTTGTTGTTGCGATATATAACAATACTCCGGGCGGGCAGCAGTATCAAACACAGTAAGCAATCAACTGATGTATTTTACACAAACCCAACTATTCGAGAGTTTCCTAACCCGATGTTTTATTCGCGGGAATACTGGCTTGCATACATGACATCCCATTCGCATGATCCTTTGCCCTCCGACCCCGGATATGCTGCGCATATCGCAGAGGTGAACGCAATCTTTGACCGAGAAAATATCGATGGACTGATACGTCGTGATGTTGTAACTATGGTTTACAGCGAGAGAATTGGGTAAGTAAAGTTACCCCGAAGGAGGCACACGGTAATGGATAAAAGCATCACTGAATACGGTAGTTTTATAAAAGAAATCAAGGAACTCATTTATCGACGCCAGTATGAGGCGATGAAAAAAGTCAATGCCGAGTTAATCCAGCTTTATTGGGAAATCGGTGAGGAAATCGAATATCAACAGCGCGAAAAGGGCTGGGGTAAATCAATCGTTGAGGTTTTGTCAAAAGAGCTTCAAAAAGAATTTCCCGGAGTTGCGGGTTTTTCGGCGCGTAACCTTTGGCTGATGCGTAGTTTTTATATTGAATATTCACAAAATGCAAAACTGCAACCATCGGTTGCAGAATTAACCCATGGGCAGACACACTTAATTCTGCCGCCATTGGTTGCAGAAATCAGCTGGACGAAAAACATCATTATTATGCAGAAATGCAAAGACCCACTCGAACGTGAATTCTATATTAAAATGACAAAACGCTTTGGCTGGACAAAGGATGTGCTGATCAACAATATCGAAAATCAAGCATTCGCTAAATATTTGACCAATCAAACCAACTTTGACGAAACCGTGCCTGAAAAATACAGGCTCCAAGCCAAACTCGCCGTCAAGGACGATTATAATTTTGATTTCATTGAGATGGGCATCAAACACAGCGAATCAGAGCTTGAAGCGGGAATCATCAACAACATTCGGGCGTTTCTGTCCGAGATGGGCGGCGATTTCAGCTTCATCGGCAACCAATACCATCTTGACGTTGCGGACGAGGATTATTATATCGACTTGCTCCTGTATCACCGCCGTCTGCGTTGCCTGATTGCGATTGATTTGAAAATCGGTGAGTTTATCCCGGAATATGCGGGGAAAATGCAGTTTTATCTGACTGCGTTGGATGAAACCGTGAAACTGCCGGATGAAAACCCTTCAATCGGTATAATCATCTGTAAAAGCAAAAACCGTACAAGGGTCGAGTATACGTTAAGAACAACCAATAAGCCAATCGGTGTGGCGACTTACTCCTTCTACGAGAGCTTGCCGGAGGATATTCGTTCGTTGCTGCCGTCGCCGGATGAAATAGAGGCTATCATCCTAGAATTCGGGGGTGAGGTTAATGAG
>CAZSVI010000018.1:5739-38014 GCA_964610205.1 uncultured Oscillospiraceae bacterium | reverse complement strand
ATCTTCCACTCATCTATCATGGCAAGTGTATTCTCCCAGGGCATTATACTATGGGAGGAGGGACAGGAGCTCAATATCAACCCTTTTTTTCCAAAAATGTCAAAGACATTATCCACCGCTTTTTTAATTTCAGCAGTATCGTGACTCCACATATGAAATGTATTGCTGGGCCCTGTCATGACACTTTTCCTGCTCCCCAGTCCGTCTTTAATTCTTTGAATATCATTGCTGCTGTGTGCGATATCAATATGGAGGATACAATCAAAATCCAGATCATTCAAATAATTCAGCATAGGAGTTATTCCCGTATGCAGAGTGTACCCGATCAGCCTTCCCGCCTCATGGGTAAGCTTTATTTCTTCCCGCAGTCTTTTGCCCAGAAAGTGTTGAAGCATTTCCGGACTGTAGAAATCAGCTGTTTCATAAAATCCGTTTCTTCTGATGACATCAGTTCCAAGTTCAAGCATAATCTCCATATGCTTCATATTTACACGGTGTTCCAGTTCCAGGTATTCTTCCACCAGTTCGGGTTCATCCATCATTTTAAAGCAGAGCTCGGTCGCACCGAACATTTGCAGTGCTCCTGTCAGGCCCGTGCCTATATGAGACATGGTTACCAGCTGAAATTCATCCGCCAGCTTTTTGTGCTGCATGAAACTGAATTTCAAACTATCCAGTTGTTCCTTTGTACGTAACGGAAGAAGTATATGCTTTAAGCATTTCAAGTCGGAGGATGTCTCCAGCCAATGTTTTACATAATGACCGGTAAAATCATGGTGCAATGGAATATCCAAACCGAAAGGCCACTTATCATCATACCTGGCAATGGCATATAATTCGCCTGAAGGTGTAATCCATTTTTTATGGATCTCATTGTTTTGAAACCACTTTCGCACTGAAACATCCGGGTCAGGATTGCATGGCTGGAGATATATACTGACCAGCGGATCGGTTTCCAGAACATTGCAGCAATATTCCACCCTGTCCTGCTGCGACTCTCCGAAAGGGAACTGATAACGGTAACCTTTGCGCTGTGTCGGTGTCAAACTATTAAAAAAAGGACATAACGGAACATAGTCTACCGGTTTCCGTTCAAATGCCGCCAGCACTCTCTCCCGGGATGTCATGCCGCTGTGATTGTTTTTTCTTTCTTTAAATAAATTTTTGTTGCTCATAGGCCTGCTTCTCCTCATTTTATTTTTTTAATTTCAACGATTTTTCTGTCCCTCATGGCCTCTTCTGCCGCAAACCCGATAAGGTGACCATAAATTGAATCTTCAAGCTTTGTACAGGATATAGAGGAAGACTGTCCCTTCATTGCAAGAACAAAGTCAGCGGCAAGTCTCTCGTCTCCGCCTCCATGCATATCATTGGAAACATTTATTTCAATCTTTTTTTCCGAATATTCATGGCCTACTCTTGCATCCGGATGCCTGATAACCAGAAGGGCATCCTCCGCCACCCCGTATATCTCCCCCCGGGTGCCCACAACATGTATTGTACGGCAGGGCTTTGCAGTACCTCCGTTAAGGGTATGAACGGCAGTCGCTCCATCCTCGAATTCGATCATTACACTCTGATGGTCCTCTACATTATTATCACAGCGCCAAACACATCTGCCAAAGGGATTATCATTTCTCAAAGACCCTAATTTTTTTTCTTCTGTTATATTACTGCCAAGACGCTCAATACTTCTGAACGCATATTTCTGCCACAAACCGCATTCCACATAATTCTTTCTGGCAGAATAGGGGCACTCATTTTTAATACTACAGTCCACAAGGCATCTTTTCCCTGAACCCTCCGGAGCATTTTTTTCTATATATTGCTTCAATCCGCCGAAGCTTGAAACGTATTTAGGTGCTATTCCGCTTTTCATCCATGTAATAATATCCAGATCATGGCAACACTTTGCCATTAATATTTTAGAGCCGCACACATCGCTGTTGTTCCATTTCCCGCGGATGTATGCCGCCGCGATATGGTGATAACTTACATTTTCTTCTGTCTGTATGCTTATGATATCTCCAATTTCTCCTGAGAGAACACGTTTCTTTATTTCCGCATAAAAGGGAGCATACCGGAGGACATGACAGATCATTACCTTGTTGTTGTATTTTTGTGCCGTGTCATATAGTTTGAAAAGTTCTTCCCGTGTCAGACATATGGGTTTTTCCAGCAGCAGATTATATCCTGCTTTAAGAATCGGCATAGCCGTAGGAAAATGGTCTTTATCCATTGTACCGTTAATGGCCGCATCAAACTCCGGATGCATATCAACAAGTTCCTGTACTGTTTTGAAGCAATTCGAATCCGGTATGTTATATAATTCAGCGGCTATATTTCTGCGGTAATCATCCGGTTCCGCTACCGCGACTATCTTCAGTTTATCCGGTTCTCTTAGGGCATAAGACGAGTAATTCATTGCCCTGCTTCCCGCTCCAACTATTGCTGCCTTTAAAGGCGTTTCAACAGATCGCTGTGATTCTTTTTCCACAAAAAACATCCTTTCAAATTCTTTTTAATATATGAAATGAGAAATTAAGATAAATAGTTTTTACAGCCTCATTTCTGCCATTTCATATTTTACAACAGCACATCCCTATGCGCTAAAACTGTCCGGCTTCAACACAGGCAGCTGATTGGCTTACCATAATTACGGGTATATCACAATTATCCTTTTATTGAACCGACCATTACACCGGTTACGAAATATTTTTGAAGGAAAGGATACACAATTATAATGGGTACCACTGATACTATTATGGTTGCATATTTTAGGGATTCCAGTATGATAGGCTCATCAGATGATCTTGTGCCGCCATCCAGCCCCTGTCCCGTTTCCAGCATTTCTCTTAAAATAACCTGAAGCGGATACCTATTTCGTGAGTCCAGGTAAATGAAAGGTGCATAGTAACTGTTCCACAAATTTACGGCATAGAATAAACCAATTGTGGCAAGAACAGCTTTAGAGACAGGAAGGACAAGAAACCATAGTACCCCCATGTCATTTAAACCATCCAACTTACCGGATTCCTCTACCTCTGCCGGAAAAGCTTCAAAAAATGATTTCATAATAATAAGATACCATGTACTTACAAGACCAGGCAAAACAATCGCCCAGGTAGAATTATACATGCCAAGATTTTTTACTGTTAAAAATGTGGGAATCATTCCGCCTGAAAAAAACATTGTTACAAGTATAAGCCCCATAAACTTTTTTCGGAAAACAAGATGTTTTTTACTTAACGCATAAGCGGCTGACGATGTAACCGCAAGCGACAAAGCTGTACCCAAAACAACATAATAAATCGTATTTTTATAAGCGTTAAATATTTTGGGATCGCCCAGTACCAATTTATACATTCCTATATTAAAGCCTTTAGGAATGAGGCCTATGTCATTCATATATATATGTTTGCTGCTTGAAAGTGAAACAGCGACAACATGCAGTAATGGAACCAGTATAATTGCCATAACAAGAATCAGAACTATGTATATAATTATTGTTGATATTGAAATATTGAATTTCTTTTTCATCTTTTCACCGTCCTTGTCCGAGTAATCAACCTTTCGCTAAAGGAAATTTATATTAAAGAGACATGCTTTTACCATAGACTTGTCTCCGAGAACTTTCTTGCCAGAAAATTACTTACATAAAGGAAAAGTAAATTTATGACCGAATTAAAAAGCCCTATTGCAGTACCATAGCTGGTGTTACCCCTCTGCAATCCCTGACGCCAGACATATGTCTGTATAACATCAGCCTTTGACAAAATAACAGGATTCTGCAGCAAATATGCCTTTTCAAAACCAACTGTTAATATATTTCCCATTGATAACAAAAGCAGTGTAATTATTGTCGGCAAGATGCACGGTATTGTAATATTAATCAATCTTTTAAACCTTCCGGCGCCATCGATCATAGCAGCTTCGTATAAATTCGGATCTACATTTGACAAGGCGGCAATATAAATAATTGCGTTCCATCCCATATTTTGCCATATACCCGTTGCAACATATATTGTTCTAAAATATGACGATTCCTGTAAAAATACAATTTTATTCAAACCCATATTATGCATTATCTGGTTTACTATTCCGAATGTAGGTGACAAAAATAACTGAACAAGCCCTACTATTACAACGGTAGAAAGAAAATGAGGCATATAGCTTATTGTCTGTGTTAATTTTTTAAACTTAAGATTTTTTGCTTCATTAAGAATCAACGCAAAAATCAACGGAAACGGAAACCCCCAGGCAATTGTATACAATCCCAGCAAAAAGGTATTCCTCAGCAAATTAAAACAATCAGGTGAACTGAGAAACATTCTGAAATATTTAAGCCCTACCCAATCGCTTGCAAAAAAGCCTCCATACAGCTTATAGTTTTTAAAGGCAATCAATACGCCCCACATCGGAAGATAATGAAACAAAACATAATATATCAGGCATGGTAACAATAAGATCAATAAATATTTGCAGTCAATAATTTGTTTTAACAACGGTTTCCGTTTTAATCCCCATCCCGGCTGATTTACTCCGGCAGGCTTACTCTGTATGACTTCAGGCAATATACTCACTCCTTATCTGTTAAATATCAAAGGTTTAGTCAGACCACGAAACGCGGTCTGACTAACTCTTCACCAATAGTTACTATTTGTACCTTTCGTAAGCCTTTGTGTATGTATCCAGTACTTTTGTCAAACCTATATTCTCAAGTTCCTTCAAATAATCGTCCCACTCGGAAAAGCTTCTCTGGCCCAGAATAAATTTTGCGACATTTTCCTGTTTATGTTTCCAGATATCTGCTCCAAGTGTTGTTTTTATCTCATTCTCCTCTTCCGTCATCTGCATATATGTAAAAGGATTGCATTTTATTTCATATTTCGGAGCATCCTTTGTCGCGATTTTTCCTTCAGCGCCAAAGCCTGAAGTCAGAGCGTCTTCGTCAAACACAATGCCCCAGCCGGCTGCAGTAAGACCATGATCCTTTAAATAATTCTCTGACAAGTACTTCTTTTCTCCGTTTTCTACCTTATAAGTCTGCCCTTCCTTACCCCAGCTAAGATATTCTATGGCTTTAGGAGTATAGAACCAGTCAAGGAGCTTAACGGCATTGTCAATATTCTTTGAATTGGCGGGAACCACATAACAGGAATAATCAAAAGTAGTATAACCTGTAACACCATTTATCGGTGGCATGTATGCCAGTTGAAAATCAAGATTGTTTTCTCTGCCTGCGGCGCCGACACTATCCATTCTGGTCACATAGTCCATTGTTATAAAAGATTTTTCCTGGGCAAACAGGTCAACCCAGGCTTGTGTGCCAATGGTAAGAACGTCGGGCGGTGTTAATTCTTCCACTATCAGCTTGTTGTAAAATTCAAGAAAACTCTTGTATTCAGGTTCTGCAGGTCCAAATTTAAATACATTGTTATCCCAGTCATAAAACTCGTAATCTTGCGCGTTCCAGGACGGACACATTAATTCAATGCCGCCTGTTTTTCTGGATGCAATAGGATAAGTATCGGGATAAAGCTCTTTCAGCTTCTTGCAAACATCATATAATTCATCAGAAGTGGTTGGAACAGTTAGATTATTCTTTTCAAAAATATCTTTTCTGTATATCCAATGCCTTCTATTTCCAACACCCTGCCCTTTTCCTGGGAATGTGTACAGCTTGCCGTTGGAAGCCAGGTACTGTACAACAAGATCAGGATTTTCATCAACAAATTTCTTTAAATTAGGGGCCTTGTCATAATAGTCCTCGACAGCAATAAATGCTCCCTGCTGGGCGTAAATGTTCGCCTGTCTTCCGTTATACTGGAAGATCATATCCGGCATTTCGCCGCTTGCAACTATCAGATTAAACTTATCATCATATTTTTGTGAACTTACTTCTACTGTCATGATATCCAGCTTAACATTGGTTTCTTCTTCAATTGTTTTCTTAACAAACCAATTTTCATTGTAGGGCCATGATACTTCATATGGGAGCATTACACTTACCGTTACCGAATTGGGAGCGAAAATTTTGGTTTCTTCAGAAGGAGCGCTGGTTCCCGGAGAAGCCTGGGTCGTAGCCTGTGAAGCTGTTGTTTGGGTAGAGTCACCAGCCGGTGTTACACCACATGCAGTTAACGAAATGCAGAATGCAATCAATAAAAGTAAACAGATTGATTTTTTCAACATAGATATTTCCTCCTTTAATAATAGGATTTAATATTAGGATTTAATATTAGGATTTTGTCAGCGCTAACAAGTTCATGATAAACGAAATAAAAACCATATACAATCCTGAAAAACTACAATAATATACTTTATTATCATCAGAGTTGAGATTTTGTTGATGACAGTAGAAATTGTCGCAAGCCAAATAGGAATACTGCGGATGAAATGATTGAAGGAATATAAAAATTATGTTAAACTGATACCTGACAGTGAAATTATATTTAAATATCATTATTGATGGAGGCTTTTTCAGTGAAGCATTTGAGTATTCACAAACCTTTGATGAATTCAATGTTTATTGGGCTAATGGCCAGTTTTTTGCTGATAATCATTCTATCCTCAATCTTTTATTTGATTTCATACAATTTTTTTATTGAGAACATTGAAAATGAAATAGTGAAAAATGCTAGTCATTCAATAGAATTCAAAAAAAATAAAATGGATGAAAAATTATATCAGCTTAAGAATATGTTTTTGAACATAAGTTCAGATTCTGCTTTTACTCCTGTAATCAACGGTCAGCAAACACCCCATATACAAAATAAAATCGTATTGGCGTTTCTGGAAAAATACAGATCTTCCAATGAACATATCTTAAAATATGTGGAAAGAATTTTTGTTCTGCCCGAAGACTACTATAATAATATATTGTTGCTTGACTCGACAATAAACTGTGATCGATTTTTTGAAGCTTTCTTTAAGAGTTCAACGTATACCAAAAATTTCTGGTTGGAAGAAATGAAAAAGGAATTTATCTTTAACTTATATCCGACAGGTATATTCCAGGATAGTACATATTACTCTTATGAGCGTGAGCATAACTATATCTTAATGCCTATGGCATACAAACGCAATAACAACTCCTCTTTTATTATCATTGCGCTGATTAATATTAACGCGTTATACGGCTCCATTGATCAATACGATGATAATTTTTACATATACAATTCCAACAATGAATTATTGTTCCCGGCAGAACAGGATGAAAGTTTTAATTTCTTGGATATAGACCATAGCTCTCAATTTGTTAAAACAAAAAACGGATATCTTTTTTCACGCAAGTCAAACGAGGGTGATCTTATTTACTCTGCTTTCCTTCCGAATAACACACTGAAGCAGCAGCTAAATAAAACCAATTCAACTTTCCGGCTTATTGCCGTACTCTCTTTTATAATAAGCATACTTTTGTCGTTTGCTTTTGTCAAAATCTTCAATGATCCCGTAAAACAGATCGCGGATTTAATAAAGCGTTCATCCGACAATACCCGCTTGGGTAATTTCACCAGTCTTAGTTATATCCGCGACAGTGTCCGATTGATTGTTGAAGATAATGAGGCCAAAAATTCCATGCTGGAATCCTTTTCCTTTCAATCAGGTTTGAAGGGCAGTTACTTGCCGTTCAATGATCTTAAAAAGAAGTTTACTTTCAATAATTTCATGTTAATTTGTTTTGTTATCCACTATAAAGATAAATACAGGGATGAGTTTATGGCAAATACAGGTAAGGGCGCATTTGTTCTTAAGGAACTGATTGAGTTATACCTGTCTGATTATTTTCAGGATTCTATTACATTCCAGATAGAAAGTGAAAAGATAATTTCAATTGTAAACATCAAAAACAACACCAAAGACATCACTTCCACTATTGAGGAAGTGGGCGCCAGGCTGAAATATGAAGAAGAATATGTATTTTTTACTATTATAACAAGCAATATTTACAACGATACCTCACAGTTGAATAAAACATATAACGGGCTTTTTGAGATATCAAAATACCGGAAGCTTATAAACAGCACTCAGATTTTATTTGAAAATTCAATAAAATCGGTTAATAATAGATATTATCTATCGTCAGAGCAGACTGAACGGTTATCTAATCTTTTATCCGGCGGACAACAGGATGAATGTATACAGTGCGTTAACGACATTCTGCAATATAATTATAAAAAAGAAGTCATTCAGTTTTCTTTTCAGCTTCTTTGCACCGAGATTATAAACTGCGGCGCGAAAGTACTGACCAAACTGTATTATGAAGTACCTGAATGTATTGATATAAACGGCATATATTCCAGGATTAACAGTTATTCATCATTCGACGAATTTGTTGATTCGTGTAATGGTTTTGTGATATCAGTCACAAACTATATCAATAGTCATAGTAAAGCAAGCGACTATATTATTGATTATATAACCGACTATATTGAAAACCATTACCCGGAAGAAATCTATCTGGATTTGCTGGCCCAAAAGCTGGGAATCACCAGTAATTATATCTCCTCATATTTTCGTGATAAAGTTGGTACGAACTTCAATTACTATTTAAATAATTTCCGTATCAAAAAATCGATAAATCTATTATCCAACTCCTCTTTTAAAATCAAGGATATCTCAGAAAAAGTGGGATATACAAACGTCAACACATTTACCCGGGCTTTTAAGAAACATTTTGGCAAAACACCGGATGAATACAGAAAAAACCTGATCTGACATTTCAATGACTTTGCGCGAATTGTGCGCTGAATCGCCTGCTTTACGTGTTTTAAGTGCAAAGCGCCGGGAGCGTTTGATCAATAGCATCCATGATAGTTATAAAATTTTTCTGCCAGCGCTCGGCAGGTACATCCTCCGTAATTCCTATAATCAGGCCGTTACCCGGAGCAGCTTCCTCTATCAGCCTGACAGTGCCGCTATAAATCTCCTCATAGGAATTAAGATGCCACGCGCTTGGCCAGTTCAGCCACAGTACCTTACCAGGCCATGCTTTACGCGCTTCCTTAACCGGCGGGCTGATTCCAGGATCATATGCCTCAATATAATCAAGAGCCGTTCCTGCGATATCACTCATGATAGAGGTATTATCCGCGTCAAAATGGCATCCGATAAGCTTTCCCTTCTGATGAAGCAGTTCTGCGGCTTCATTATAATGAGGCACATAATACTTCCTGAAATTCTCAACTCCAATAATCTGCGGAACCACATTGCCTCCATAATTGGCAAACTCAAGGGGGCTGTCGGCAACAACCGCATATACTTTCCTTGCAAGCTCTACAAGAGCTTTATAGAGTATCATTATCTCATCCCGGTTATCCATCCACTCATAACAGAAGGTCTCCGACCCCATATATTCCGATATCAGAGCCTGCAAAGGCTCAAGTACTATCTGATCTCTTATTGCGAAATCTTCTCCAAGCCTGTTAACTTCCGCTTCAACATATTCATAATTTGGTTTCACAACACTGTCTTTAATATAAAATAATAACCGTTTGTAATCCTCGGATGTTTTAAACATATGTTCAAGAGTCCACGTTGTGTTGATTCCCGGCTGAGACAGTGTATCCAGTTCTCCGTATGGTGTTGTGTATACAGTCCGAACCAGCTTTCTTCCGTTCTTATCCTTATAACCATACGTTTTAGTATCAACGTTTGGACGGAGAATGGTATATGACGGGATTCTCTTCACAATGCAAAGTCCCCTGTTTCTGAGTTCTCTTTCAGTTGTGCACTGCGGAATCATACATTCATACACAGTAAACGGAATTTTATCGGGTACATTATTGCCCAGAGCAGACATAACCCTTCTGCGCGGAGTCACAAGCATATCTTTCATCCATCCTTACCCTATCATTTTATTTATCTGGCAGGCAGTGCGATTTACTGCCCGGACTTAACCATTAATGCCGCTCTTCCAATTATAATATCTTCAACCTCAGGCACAAAAGGTCCTGCGAGACGGGCACCCATAAAGGACTCTCTCTCGTACCCGCCATCCTGTAATACCTTTTTGGTCGGAATATAACATGAGATGCTGTTCGCGTATCCCAGCACGATAATATCCTCGTTGAATATTTTCTTTATTTCCTTACCGATATCACTTACAACTTCACCCTCAAGGCAAACCATACATGTATTATTATCCAATCTGAAAAACGACATATAGTATGGAAGATAGTTTTTAATTCTATTTTCTTTCATATCCAGCAAAATTTTTTCAACCGACTTTTTCCTGTATAGCGGCTGATCAGGATTATTCAATATTGTATTCCATTTTTCAGGATCCCAGACTTCAGTATACAGCTTGACATCGCTATATCCTGTTGAAAAATCAGGATTTATGATTCTCCACTCCGGCTGTTCGATGTATTCCTGAATCTTGTTTGCAAGTAAAGTACCTGCCTGTTCCAGTTCATCAAAATTACAGCTTTTAAACCTTCCATTGTCCGCTGTAATATATGGTTTGATATCTCCACCGCAGCCTTGCAGAAATACAGCGGTCAAACCGGGATTTTTTTCTTCAAGCACTCTCCGCACCACTCCGGGGTAATCCGCGGATATATAGTAATTATCCGGGCCTAAGGTTGTCGGATGGCAGGCATAGTTATAGATAAGTCCGTATGCCTTCTTATTTTTATCAATAAATTTAAGAAGGAATAAATCCATATCCATACTGTTTTTATCAAAATACGGTTTCCAAAGGATTTCATTACCGGACGGGAATCTTCTGCTCACTCCAAAATCAGATTTACCCTTGCAAATACTTATATCGCCTTCTATCAGATTGTTAAATCCCGTATCAATCATACCCATAATTTTATCTTGTAAAATATTGAAATATTTTATATCCTCTGTATAATTAACATCCTTCTTGTCCATACCCCAAAGAAAACCATCGGCATTCATACTATAAGGGTTTACTGCTCTTTTATCCTCATCTTCACCTGTTACCGCAACAACCGAATGTGTATGTGAAAAGCTGATTATAATATTATTTTGAGACAATCCATACTTTTCACTTATGGCTCTTTTAATGCCATATGCAAAGCTTTTATCTCCATATACAAGATCCAGAGCTATTATAATTACTGTTTCATTTGCCTGCATCAATACAACACTGGCATATGGATCGTCATGTACTCCTATATTTTTATGGGTTCTTGACGAAAAGCCCATCTGCAATACCGGTTTATCCGGTGTAATTTTTTCTTTCATAACACTGAATTTCATAAAAACGCCTCCATTTTGCTATTTTAGAGAATCCTAATACTAAACCGGTATTCGGACATCTTCTGGGTGTCAGCGAAGGATTTTTTTCATCTCTGGGGTAAATATTCTTCGATTCGCTCACACTGACACAAAAACTCAGTTCAACTTATATGTATATGATTTTACTCCAATTAGGGTTTTTGTTCAAGCTATAAATAGATCCTTCAAGCCATAACTTCCACATGGACTTATTTGATTTAACCTATTTTAATTACTTTTCTATCATGCATTGCCTCCACAGACGCGAATCCTATTAAATGACCATTTATGGAATCTTCAAGGCTGGTACATGAAATAGATGGTGAATGGCCTTTCATTGTTTTTACAAAATCTTCAACAAGCCTTAGATCACCACCGCCGTGCATATCTCCCTGCACATTTATTTCCATCCTTTTTTCAGAATATTCATGGCCTTTCCTTGCATCAGGGTGCCTTATTATAAAATACGCATCCTCCATTACTCCAAGGAGCTCACCCTTTGTACCTGTAATATGTATCGTTCTGCAAGGCTTTGAAGCACCTCCGTTAAGGGAGTGAACCGCTGTGGAGCCGTCTTTAAATTCAATCATAACCACCTGATGATCCTCGGCATTGTTATCACAGCGCCAGACGCATCTGCCATACGGGTTATCTTTCCTTAACGATTCCAGCTTTTCCTCATCTGGAATCTGATCTCCAAGATGCTGTATACTTTTCCAGGCATATTGCTTCCATAAACCGCATTCAACATAATTCTTTTTTGCCGAATAGGCACACGCACTCTCCATTCGGCAGTCTGACAGGCATCTTTCACCGGAACCTTCAGGGGCCTGTTCCGGCCTGTAATGCTTAAGCCCTCCAAAACTGCTGACATATAGGGGGGCAACACCACTTTTAAGCCAGGTTATCAGGTCCAGGTCATGACAGCATTTCGCCATTATAACATGAGAACCGCATACCGTGCTGTTGCCCCATTTGCCTCTTACAAAAGAAGCGGCAAAATGATGATAGCTGATGTTTTCCTCTGTTTGAATGCTTATTATCTGGCCTATTTCCCCATTTAAAATGCGCTTTTTAATTTCAACATAAAACGGCGCATACCGGAGCACATGACAGATCATTACTTTTCTGTTGTATTTCATTACAACATGATTTAATTCATTCAGGTCTTCCAGGTTCAAACATATGGGTTTTTCAAGCAAAATATCAATCCCTGCCTGCAAAAGAGGAATTGACGTCGCAATATGATCCGCATCCATGGTGCTGTTTATTGCCGCATCAGGATTTATTCGGCTTCCAATAAGCTCATGTACGGTGCTGTAACAATTTGACTCGGGTATATCAAATTTATCGGCGGCATACTTTCTTCTATATTCATCCGGTTCAACCACCGCAACAATTTTCATTTCACCGGGCTGTTCAAGAGCAAATGCCGAATAAACCATTCCTCTGTTTCCCGCTCCGACAAGCGCCACCTTAAGTGGTTTTCCGGCAGAATTCAGACTTTCTTTTTCCATATAAAACATCCTTTCCGGGAGCATAACTCCCCAACTCCCTTTTATTGTGCCAGACCAGGGCAATTTACAATTATATAACGCGCTTAAGAATATGCCTGTATCTTCTTATCCTTTTACCGAACCTATCATGACACCTTTAACAAAATACTTTTGTATAAAAGGATATACCGCAATAATCGGTATAATTGAAACGATGATGGTCGCAAATTTTAACGAGTCCTCAACAATCAGTTCATCCTGGGCAGGGGTTATGCTTTGATCACTGGTACCCGCCAGAATGATATTGCGCAGCACAACCTGCAGCGGATATTTTTCAGGGCTCGTCATATACACGTATGGAAGGAAGAATGTATTCCAAAGAGCCACAGCATAAAACAAACCGATGCTGGCCAACACGGCTTTGGATGTAGGAAGCACAAGATGGTAAAAAACTCCGAAATCATTCAATCCGTCAATATAGCCCGAATCCTCAATCTCCGCGGGGAAGCCGTAAAAAAATGTCCTCATGATAATCAGGTTGTATGCGCTGACAGCGCTGGGAAGAACCATCGCCCATACGGTATCGATTATTCCAAGACTTCTTACTACCAGAAATGACGGAATCATTCCTCCGTTAAAAAACATTGTAATAAGTATCAGAATATTGAATTGTTTTACAAAAATCAGCCTGTTTCTCTTGCTCAGAGCATATGCCGACATGCTGGTAAGCAGAAGAGATATCGCCGTCCCCAGCGTCACATATATGAATGTGTTTTTATAGGCTGTATATATCATGGAATTTCTGAATACAAACCTGTACATATCAAAATTAAAACCCCTGGGATAAAGGAAAACCTTATTCTGCATAACATACAACGGGCCGGATAAAGATACCGACAACATATATATAAAAGGATAGATTGTAATAACGACTACAAATGACATTATCAGAAACAGAAAAACCGACCCCGGAACACTTTTCTTATGCTGCATGATTATTCTCTCTCCTTACCATAAACTTGTCTGACTAAGACGTTTGGAAATTAAATTGGAAATCACCAGCAACGTTACATTAATTGCTGAATTGAAAAGGCCCACAGCCGATGCGTAACT
Organism: uncultured Oscillospiraceae bacterium; assembly: GCA_964610205.1. Classification (GTDB taxonomy): domain Bacteria; phylum Bacillota; class Clostridia; order DSM-8532; family DSM-8532; genus CAZSVI01. Next base: position 24,152 of record CAZSVI010000018.1, on the reverse strand, counting down.
GAAATTACCCTGCTTAATCCCCTGCCTGTAGACAAAAGTCTGTATGACATCCGCAGTATCATATATACCAGGATTCTGAAGCAAAAATGCCTTTTCAAAGCCCACATTCATAATACTGCCCAGATTGAGCAGAAATAACGTGATAATCGTAGGGGCGATACACGGAATTGTAACATATATAATCTGCTTGAGCTTTCCTGCTCCGTCAATTACGGCAGCTTCATACAGTTGCTGGTCTATATTGGAAATTGCTGCTAAATATAATATACTACTCCAGCCCAGACTCTGCCATATACCTGATATAATATAGATGGTCCTGAAGTATGATGACTTTCCCATAAAATAGATTCTTTCAAACCCTAATAAATCACGTAAATTATTCAAAAGTCCGGTGGACGGAGATAGAAACATCGTAACCATACTTACCAGCACAACAGTAGAAATAAAGTGGGGCATGTAGCTGACCGTTTGAACAAACTTCTTTGCCTTTTCTTTCCTCACTTCATTTAAGAATAACGCAAATATAATGGGCATCGGAAACCCCCATAGGATTGAATATGCGGAAAGAAGAAGCGTATTGCGTATTAGTCTCCATGCATTTGGGTTTCCAAAAAACAGATCGAAATATTTTAACCCGACCCATGGGCTTTCCGAAAAACCTTTGAAGATGGAAAAATCCTTGAAAGAAATCAGCACTCCCCACATCGGAAGGTAATGAAATATGATGAAATATAAAAGTGTCGGAAGAACCATCAATAGAAGAATTTTACTGTCTTTCAGTTTTTTAAGGAATGCTCCCTGCCATGTATACGTTCTATGATGAGGAGGTGTTGCTCCCCTTGAGGAGAGAATTTCAGCTTTCATGTTTTACTCCTTCTGCTAAAAAGTAAGTATACGCAATATGGGAACACTCCGCAAACTCCAGATACCGGAAGTTTGAAAATAAGGCTCTTTGTTTTTTTCGGTATATCCTGATCCTCTTCTTTTCTAAACTTCCCAACCTTAACTTGCGAAGTGTCCCCGGGCCTATTATTTTACGCGGTTATAAGCACTTTCGTGAACTGCCAGATAATCAGCTATCTTAAGCTGTTTAATTCCTTCCACATAGGAATCCCATTGGCTGTTTATATTCAGCTCACCGGTAATAAACTTGGAAACATGCTCCTGCATATAGGTGCGGATACTTTCATCTATTCCAAGCAAAACATTCTTCTCTTCCTTGGAAAAGTCCATCCACAGTTTCGGATCAAGGTATTTAGTCATATAATCATCGGTTTTGTACAGGGCATCCAGAGTCTGCTGTGTATATGCCATGGTAACGGCAGCCGGGTCACCCCTCAGATTAATACCGAATGTACTCAAACCGTACATTACTTCTTTGGAAGATTTATTTGCATCGGTGATAAACTGTCTTTTTCCGTCAACTGTGTTGTATGTTACTCCTTCTTTGCCCCAAACAAGCAGCTCACGACCCTCATCACTGTACATCCAGTCAACCATCTTTAACGCGTTTTCATAGTTTTTTGTATTGCAGATGCAATTGCCGCCGCCGGCATAGCTTGTCTTGTCAAACAGAGTAGTTCCGTTTGCCACGCTTCCTTTCGGAGGAGCAATTAAATCAAGATTCGCATCGGGATTTTCAAGCCGCATGGGGTTATTATAGTAGTCGATTCTGACGGCGTAATCGGTGGTAAAAAAGCTCCTGCTGCTGCTCATCAGATCGGTCCAGCCTTTGGCTACCATTGTAAGCATATCGGGAGGAACCAATTTTTCGTCGTACAGTTTTTTGAAGTATATAAGCATTTCTTTGAAGTTGTCTTCTATAGGTCCGTATCTCCACTCATCCTTATCAAAATCGTAATATGCATCCATGGCGGTTGACCACTGTCTGGTAAACAGTTGAAAACCTCTGCCCGATGTGTTGAAGAAATCCCTGAAGCATAAAGGATAACTGTCGGGATAAATGCTTTTAAGTGTTTTCATAACAGTATATAATTCATCATAGGTCGTAGGTATCGGCAGATTGTTTTTTTCCAGAATATCCAGCCTGGCCAGCCAGCCCATCTTATTCATCGTCACTTCGGTGCCAACCAGCGGATAAATATATACATTACCGTCAGCCGACGTATAAGTTTTCAGAATATCCTTGGTGCTTTCACTGCTGTCATACCATTTCTTAAAGTTCGGAGTTTTATTGAGATTATCCATAACATTTATAAACGGTCCATCCAGCGCATACTTATTAGATGCCGCAATTGCAAGGTATATAAAATCCGGAAGTTCCCCGGAAGCCATAATAAGCTGCAGCTTATCCTCATATTCTTCACTGGTGTAAGCTGAAACATCCAGAGTAACGTTTGTTGCTTCTGTTATTGCATTCCATACAAACCAGTCTTTGTTGTAAGGGTAGCTTGGATGTGAATTCGTAACCATTTTAATTGTGGTAGGCTTGTCGAAAAGCTTTCCGCCCGCCGCGGAACCGCCGCTTTCACTGCTTGCCGCCGTACTCGTTGGGGCAGTTGTCCCTGAACCTGAGGTTTTATTAGAACTGTCACCGCATGCAGAAAAACTGAGAACCACCAATAATACCAAAGCCAGCGCCAATATCCGTCTGTTTTTCATTTGGATATACCTCCCTTTGATTTGCTAAATTATCAGATTCTGCAGAATCGATTACACTATTATTGTAACTGCCTGGTTATTTGATATCAATAATCAGAATGTGTCATATTGCTGCCTTTATGCACAAAGGACACAATATGAGAATTTTTATACAAAATAATAGTATTCGTCTATTGAATATTGCTCTTTCGATAATCATTGGGCGTTTTACCGGTGTAACTCTTAAAAAGCCTCAAAAAAGTACTGATGTTGGATATTCCCACCCTTGGCGCTATCTCCTTGACCATCAGAAAAGAGTTCTGGAGCAGCATACAGGCCTTTTTCATTCGGAATGCGTTCAGGTAATCGCTCAGATTCATACCCGTATTGTTTTTAAAGTACCTGGATAAATAAGTGCGGGATATCTTTAACTTGTCGGCTAATAAATCGACAGATATGTCTTTTGAATAGTTTTCATTTATATAGTTCTTAACAAAATCAATAATAATATCACTTTGCTTTTTATTATTAATTATATAGTTTATGCACTCTTCAATAATATTCCCATACCTTTTCTTATAATCAACGGCAGATTCACTCTGCCCAAGAATGAAATCATCGTTTTTAAACGGCAGCCTGCCCGGAATTTCATTGTATAGCTGCATAAGCACATTAGTACAGCAGTCTATGACCTGAACATAAAGCATATAAATACATAATTCATTGGTTTCCTTCTTCAGGTTATAATCAAAAATGCCGTCAATCAATTGCAAGCATTCATCTTTTCTTCCACTTTCTAATAAATTGGCAAACTGCTCCTGCTGGTTCTTTGAGAAGTAGAACATATCCAGTTTTTTATCCATTATGTTTTCTGAAAGGACTTGCGTTTTTTCCATAAATCTGCGGTATCTCAGAGCCCCTGAAACCCTTTCATATGCCTGATGCAAATCCGAACTGCTATTATATACTCTGCTGTATGCGACAGTGAAATATACAAATTCGTCTTCGTTTGCCAGCTTGTGAACAATTTTATCTACAGAATCACCTATTTTGTCAACATCTTTTTTTACTCCCACAATAGATATAATCTGTTTCTCATCGTTTTGAAACGTGACCGCATCACTGAATTCCTCATAAATATAAATATCGATTAAATCCTTTAAAACAAGTGTCCCTTCATTTATTTCTTTCGAAATATTCTCATAATATGCATTCCTGTAATGGATTTTAAACAAAACTACAGCATAATTTGTATATTCGGCTTGATTACGTACAGATTCGCCAGGTTCCAGTATGATATTCTTTAACCGGGTTTGCCAGAAGTAATTTTTAAGAAGTGAGTTTTTTTCATCTATGTCTTTCGCATAATCTGTGTTTTGGTTGACAATACCGGTAATACTCTCTTTAATATTTTTAAAGCTGATAATATCCCTTCCGTTTTCTGTATGACCGGAACCCTTAATGAGCTTGTATATATGCTTTACAGGGTTATTAAATTTTTTTACAATAAAAAAGGATAACAGAATGCTAATCATTATGGCCATCAATATAATTAACGTCATCAGTTTATTGGTTTCATTAATCTGATCCTTTATAATGGTATCCGGGTAATATTTGCAGTAAGTCAGCGAATTTTGAGATGATATATATGTAAATAAATATCCGTTTTGCATTTTTGTATATCCGGGAAGGTCATTCATAAGAGAGATATCGTACATAAAGCTCTCATCCTGCTCATTTGCGGGATCCTCATCAGAGTATATCACCGTTCCGATATTTGCATTGTCAAGAATAAAAAAATCTTTAGTAAAATCTGTTTTCAGGCTTTTTGAAAACTGATTAATGTCTATCAGCACAATAATAATAAAGTCGGTACCGGATGCATGCTTCATCGCGATAGGCAAAAGATTTTCAACCGCAGACTGCTTCATCGGATCATTTAATACAAACTCCTTTTGAGGATAAATCTTATACATAAAGTTCCTGTTCATCTCATCCTGCCAGAATTTCTCCGTATAATACCCGCTTTCATAGTAATTTTTAAAGAAAATTTCCTTCTCCAGGGTTCCGTTAAGTGTTATCACATATTCAAAATCCCTGATATAAACGATAAAATCTTTAATAAAGGGATACATAAGCGGGTATTTCCCAATTTTCTTCAAAATCTGCGTATTTAAATAATCATGCTTTTTGGGGTTCTTCAACTTATCTGAATACTGAATATAAAAATCCATCAGCATTTTGTTTTTTATATTATCAAAATACAGTTCATATTCCTGAACCGTTGCGCCTAAGCTCTCACCTACATTGTCCGCAATCATTTTCTCCATATTCTGCGTATAAATCCAATTAGTGACCAGATGAAATAAGGATATAATAATGATTATAAGTATAAAGCTTGCGATGAGTTGCGAAAACATCGATTTTAAGAAATTAAGATTTTTTAGGAGTCTTTTCATTAAGTTTTTCCTCCTTTTTATTGACCTTTATGATTTGAAATTCTAAAAAATCTTGTTCTTAACAACCCTGCATTCAATGAGCGCTTATGCGAATCGCGTGCCAAAACGCAGGCAATAAAACACCTGCCTTATACGTTTTTTGTGCAAAGCGCTGGGAGCGTTTAATAAAAAACAGTACATAGAAAACTATCCATGTACTGTCTATTATATATTATTATAAAACTTATTTCTAGTGTTTTGTAAACTTACATTTTTATCAAATTTCTAAGACTCCCACTTCGGTGGGGGTAGAGTCTCCATCGAAGTTCCGATGTTCAGCTTTAGCTGAACGAGTTCACTGTTTTTTCAGAGCGTAACTATAATTTCCTCTATAGGATTTCCTTAGAAACTTTGCGAACAGCTTTCACAATATCCTCTGCGTCTTTTTCGGTTATAGTCGGGGTGATGCTGATCATAGCACTACGAGGCATCTGCTTTTTCGCATATGGACACATATCCTCAGTGTAAACAATTTTTTCAGAAAACTGATTAAAGGGAAATCCACAGCGATCTACTGTTTTTTGGTATAAAATCTGAGGAATCATATATACAGGCCTGCCGCCGTAAAGACATGCGGTATTTACATTTTCCGCGTTCAATGCATTTCTGAACCTGTCTGCGGTGTCGATATCAGGCAGCATCATAACCAGAGTACTTCCGACATCTCCATCTTCATCGTTAATACTTCGGAAATTAAGTCCGTCAATTCCGCTTATCTCTTTTTTTATCATATACTTCATCCTGCGCATATGATTCACTATAGTGTCAAGTTTCTTCAGTTGTTCAACAGCAATCGCACCGGTTACCTCACTCATTCTGTAATTTTGTCCGATAAATATGTCATCTTCCGCCTTAGCGGCAAGAAATCCTTCTTTTTCCCTGAACATTCCCTGGTCATGGTAACGCACGGCTCTTTCATAAAGTTTTTCATCATTTGTTGAGACCGCTCCGCCATCTCCGGTGGTTATGATTTTATTAATCTGCAGACTGAAGCTGTTAATGTTGCCGAAGGTACCCGAATATGCTCCTTTATACTTTGAACCGCAGGATTGGGCTACATCTTCAATGACAATCAGATTATACTTTTCAGCGGCTTCCATAATCCTATCCATCTGGCATGGGTTGCCAAGAATCGGCACCGGAATTACAGCTTTTGTATATTTATCAACCACTTTTCCGATTTGATCCGGATCAATATTCATGCTTTCATCCATATCGGCAAATACCGGAACGGCGCCGGCTATGATTACTGCTCCAGGAGTGGCGATAAATGTACAGGCCGGAACAATAACCTTGTCCCCCGGGCCAATACCGGCTGCTTTCAGAGCTACTACAAGTGATGCTGTTCCTGATGTAACCCCCAGAGTAAACCTATTGCCGATTTTTTGCGAGAACTTTTTTTCGAATTCTTTGGCTTTATAAAGTACATTGGGCCCATAGTAACGGTATGGAGATTTTTCGTTTAAAACTTCCATAACCGCTCTTTTTTCTTCTTCCCCATATAAACTTACTCCCGGATAAGCCGGCGGAAGAGGAACATTCCTTACCGGTGTGCCCCCGTTGATTGCCAATACCTCTTTCATATGCAAACCTCCATTAATTATATTGAACATACACAAAAGAACAAAACCTTTAAAGGTTTATTTGTCAAGCCACTTACAATAACAGTATAAAAGAATGATTATGGGGTTTCTTTGCATATTCTATAAATGAATTGATTGATTCTATACACTTTGCTTATTTCTGTATTCCATAGGCGATATACCCATTAACTGCCTGAACATCCTGTTAAAATGATTCACATTGCGGAATCCCACTTCATAACAGATATCCAGTACCCTTTTATCCGTACTTTTTAAAAGCTCCAGCGCTTTCGAAATCCGAAGGCCATTTAAATATTCAATAAAGGTTTTTCCGGTTATACTTTTAAATAGATAACTGAAATAGGATTGGGACAACAAGAATTTTTTTGCCATCTGCTCAATGCACAGATCGTCAAAATATTTCTCTTCTATGTACAAAACAGCGCTTTGCATGGCATCCCTGTATCTGTAAAATACGGGATGATCATCTGAGTTATCTACACTTCTTGTAAATTCTCTTCCAACAATAACCAAGAGTTTCAAAAGAAGGGACTTTATCATAAGCTGATAACTCGAGGATTTTTCCCTATACTCTCTTAATGCTTCATTTAAAATATTTTCAACTTCAACCTGAATTTTACCCATAATGTTCAATCGGGGCTTTACCTTGTTTTCACTTACCAGAAAAGGCTCAATATAAGCAAAATCCATGAATGATTCTGCATTTTCAATTCTCTCAAAATCATGATTAACAAATTCGGGAACAAACTCAAATTCAAAAATTTCCATGCCTGAGTTTTCATTTTCAGAAATGCAATGGGGAACATATGGAGGTATGACAAATATATCTCCCTTTAAGATATCAAATTGATGGTTATTGATAATATGCTTGCCTTTTCCCTGATATATATAATTGATCTGCATATATTCATGCCTGTGCAAGTTGGTTGTGGAATCCTCCAGATAATACTTTCTTATATAAAAGGGAAGCCCTCCATTTTGGTTATCACCCATTCTTAACAGAAGCACTTCATTATAATTTACTTCATAATCTGACTCCATTTGTTTTTTCTCCTGCTTTACATATGTATTCAGATATATTATATACGTATTTCTTAGTTTTTTAAAGCTTATTGTTGCGGATTTCATAATACTAATTCATATTTACAGCATGTTCGGGTTTTTTCATCCATAATGTTTACGCTTGAGTAATCCGGGAGAATAATCGTGCCGTGTATACCATATGGAACAACAACTTCCAGATTAAAATTGTTATCAACAATATTCCACTTAACAGAAATATCACCGTTTACCGTAGGAATGCCACCTCTTGCCCATGAAAACCCCAAGGGTTTCGGCTCTATTACAACCTGTGAAAAGCCGGGAGCAGCCGGTTTAATACCAAGGATTTCAGCCAGATATTCATATAACGGTGCACACGACCAGGCGTGACAAAAGCTTCGGGCCAGCCACGGTTCTTCAGGCCATGTTGTCAGGTCAGTCCTCGACATCATTCTCCACCAGTCGAAAAGATCATATGCTTTCGCATATTGACCTGCCTTGCTTAGCGCTCTGAATAAATAGTATCTTCCATATAAGGTAGCTTTGGAAAGCTTATCCGAACCAATCCGGTCACATATACGCTTTGCCTGATCATCAGAAACCGCGTCTGCAAGGATTGCCCAGGCCTGGCCTAATTCGCTGACTTCCGGTCCGCCCGGTTTATCAAAAAACAACCCTTCCTCTTCGTTCCAGCAGCTCTCAGCTAATATAGAACATATATGAATTGCCTTCCGCCGGTAATGATGTGCTGTTCCGGTAATATCACATAATTCCGCAACCGACTTCAATGCATAGGCATATTGTAAGTTAATTATTGCCGATACTCCCCCTTCGATGCCGGGGGGATAGCCCATCGGGTTTTTCCATTCTTTTACCCAGTCAACCACCTTCCAGTATGGCAAGGCTTCCAGTAAACCGTCCGCATTCTCATGTTTTTCGAACCATTGCAAATTAGATATCAGACCATCCATGCAGGCATGCACCGTATCGATATCACCGGTGTGCCACCAGTATTCGCGTGTCATAACACACCATAATAAAGACCATGAGGGGATGAATTGGGGAACCCTGGAGGGGTATCGGCTTGCCGTTAAGCCGTCGTATCCCCGGGACCAGTTGAAATGATAGATTGCCTGCCTTCCCAGACGCCAGTCACCTGAGACATAACCCGAATATAAGATTTCCGCCTGTGTATCACCGGCGTATTGCATCTGTTCATAATAAGGGCAATCCTCATATGTTTCATGGGAGCATAGGCGCATGGTCCTCCATGATATATCCCAGATTTTCCCGCACTCTTCATCCGAACAGAAAAATTCAGCCTTTTCCTCAAACGGATATCCTGTAAAACGGTATGATATCCCAGAAATTGTAAGGGGAATATCCCCAGTATTAATATCAACTTTTATATAGCGGAAGGTACGCCAGTTCATCGGCTCGTAAAGCTGATCGTTCATGCCGCATATATAACTGTCATGGCATCCTGTTATATGACCGCCGTCCGGCTGGTGGTACGCACACTTTTTACCGTCTGCCGTCCAGGCTTCGGCATATGTAAGCTTTATAACCGAACCCAAACCATTATTTACCCTGAGTGTAGGAAACGCAGTAGAAAGATTACCGGAATCAAGAATGAAACTCACCCTGCTGCTACTATCAACGGTTAATGCTTTACCGCTCAAAAGGCCGTTAAATTCATTGTTATTGGAATATATATCCGAAAAACACATCGATTTTTCTTCCAGAAAAGGTATCATACGCGGAACTAAGCGGTAGGGCAATGGAGAATCGGTAACATTATCCGGACGTACCGCAGCCGCGATTTTTCTGGCTTTTACCCAGGATGAGTCATCATATTCTATATTTTGCCATCCCCATGGGTAAACCCGTCCATCAAGCTCCTCACACAACCCTGCATACGCTTGATCATCTTCTTCGGAAACGGTATGTCCGTATGCAATATCGGATAAGGACTTCCACTGTTCATTTGTATGTAGATCCCGTATACCGGCGCTTCCTTTTAATACCCCATCAAGAACAAATGCATTTGAAACAGTCATGATACTGCACGGAGCACCTATAGCCCCGGGGTGAGGCCATGACGACGCATAGCTTATCACAACGGCAGCAAGTACATTGCGGCCTTTTATAAGCTTTCCGTCAAGCTTTACCGTGTCATAAAACTGATGTCTGATATCACCTTTGGCAGGCCCGCGTGATACAACCTTGCCATTCAGGTATAGAATATACCTGCTGTCAGCCGATACATGCACAGTAAGTGTATCCGCCTCATCCAATACATCAAATACCCGACGGAAATAGGCAATCCGGTATGGGCTGTTCCTGCAATGAACCGGTTCGGAAACTCCGCCGTCTGCCCATATCCAATGCGAACAACCATTAAAGGGATATTCCGGTGACTTCATAATAAATTCCCCTCTAAAAATAAAGTTTAAAAAAACCTACAGCTGGTAGCATTGGATAAGTGGTGTTCCTTTGATACCGAAGCTGATAAAACAATAACTGTCTCTCCAACCGCCGGCATCGGTGAAACATGCCGGTCCGAGGCAATGTAACTCTCCCTCGGGATGATGGTGCGGACCGAATAAATTCCTGTCCGTACCAATCAACTCAAGGGTAATTTTATTGACGCCATCTTTTACATATGAACGGATATCGGCTTCATAAGGCGCCCACAGGAAGGTCTTTACCTCAATTCCGTTCACATATAGTCTTGATAAAGCACTGTCTGGCCTGTCCATCTTATATATTATGCTGCCGAATTTTTCTATGTCCTTCAGCTCAACCAACTGCTCAAGCAGAAAATTGCCGCAGTAAAAGGGATAGCCGCAATCCGTTATCTCACCGTTACACTTAAATTTACTTTGTTTGTCCAATACAAGTTTACCCTGTTGGATAAGCGCTCTTCTATTAAAACGGATATACTCCTGATCTGCCGTTACGGTGAACTCCCCCAGCAGATAAATACTCTCTGCCTCACTTTCAAAGGAAAGCATGTTCATCTCTGCCTCAAATAGTTTTGCTCTTGCCAGCTTTTCGACTATTTGCGGAGAACTGTGGAAATGCGTCTTCAGTACAACTGTATTCAGCCCCTTCTTCACCCTTCCTGAAATATCTATTTTTTGAAAACTCTTATCCTTCCACCATCCATCTGCCTTTGTCTTCACCTGTTTCTTATTGATTTCCAGAAGGTACTTTCCGGCTTCTTCAATGACCAGGTACATTTCTTTATACTTGTCAAAGCTGCATGCAGAATCAAATGTAAACTTCAGGGCTATATCCGTACTACGCCCTATTTCCAGCAGCTCTTTCTGAACCGCAATAACCGGTTTGCGCCCGGACCACTCACCATTGTCAACTGAGTATTGGCAATAGTCCAATGTCATTGAATTTAAACCGCAAGCTTTTGCCTCCCATACATTACTCAGGTTCAGTGTATCCATTTTTGCCGCCTGTCTGGCTGTAAAACCAATACTGCTTAATGGTTCATTGGTTATGGCTATTACATAAGACTGGCATGGTGCAAAACTAAGCTGTATCGTTAAATAATCCTGTGTTTCAACTGCGGGGAGCCTGGTAACGCTGCAATCCTCAAGATTGATACTGCAGCAATATCCGATACGTTTTACCCTTACCATTGCATTATAACTCAAATGATCTTCGGTATTCAACAGAAAAACTATAGCTCCATCCTGGTATAAACTGATTTTGTGGAGTATCGCACCAATCTCCCTGTTTTTTTCATCCAGCACGCTTATTTCCCTGCGGTACGCTTCCTCCAGATTTTCTCTGATATCGTCTGGTTCCAGTTTAAGCAGCGTAAAATGCTTTTTAAGCGTTTTTATTTCTTCTGCTTCCACACCTCTGATCGTATACGGAAAATCCTCAAAAGCAAAAGCCTTTCCACCCGCTTTAATAAAGTCTTTTAACAGCCTTACCGTATCCGGTTCCAATGTTATTGCGGGCGGGACTATTACCGCCCTGTAGCTGCAATTCCCAATAACAAATTCTCCATTTTTTACGCTTCCATAATCAGAAATAATTTCCTCATCACCATAATGGTAATTCAAATGAAGCCCGGACAATATCTCACTCAATTCAGCAAAGCTATTGTCTATGTATTCCAATTCTTTATTTGCGCCATTATTACAGCAGCTCTCGTCAAAAGCAATCCAACCGCTTCGAAGCGGGTGAACGACAAGGATGTGTACTGCTACAGCTCCTTCAGACAGGAGCATTCCAAGCCGGGCAAAGTAATCGTTGAATTTTCTGTATTCCTTCCACCAATTTGTCTGATAAAACAATCCGGGGGGATGGTCCCTTTTTCTCATTCCTCTGAGTGAATAACCCTCAAGGTGCGCGCATATAATATTCACTCCGAGTGAATATTGCCACTCGGCAATCCGCTTCAGTTCCTCCAGTGAAACACCCCATCCTGCCGCCGCAAACATCTCGCTCAATACCTGTTCCTTACCCAGTTGTTCAGCCACTGACGCAACCTGTTTAACTATAACCGGATTGCCTATATCCCTGCCGAGCCAATCGATACCCGGAATCTGCATATGTCTGTAGAAACCCATCGCAGATCCGGAACACATCGTCTGAAATTGAATGTTCTCCTCCAGAAGAATATGTCCTGTAAGCTTACATCCTTTTTCTCCACACCATTTTCCAAGCTGCCGGGCAACCGCTCCCGTAAACAGTTCGGACACCGTACTCCAGAAGTCGTATCTAACTTTTCTGCATGTCGGCGTATTATAATACAAAGCCGATAAAAAATCAAGAATACAATAACCATATAATTCCTGAAATTTTTCAGGCAGAACAAAGGACCAGGGAACTGCTGCCCTTCCATACTGTGGTTCATCTGTAAATATTCCAGGAATGCCGTCTCCGAAGTGTTCCTTGAACCTATTGTAATAAACATCATATGTCAGCTCAATAAATTTCTTTACCACTTTCTCATCCAATAAGTCAGTAAAATAAGGGTTGACCTCGTAGTAAGCATGAAGCACACTCTCCCCGGATTGAATACGGGCAGGATCTATCCTCCCGTAATCTCCGTCTGTCCGGTAGAAGCCTAATGTACTCGGCCCGGCAATTGCTGCCTCCGGCACTAAAATCTCAAATTTAAGAAATTTCTGCTGGTATCCTACCCCCATGGATGGAAGCTTTCCTGCAGCGAATCCGCTGGGATAGCCATTTTCATCATACAGCCAGGACTTGAGTCCATGCTTATGCCCTTCATCTATACAGATATTTACACAATTCATCCATTCTTCTTCCAGATAAGGGGTCTGCAAACCGGCACGAGCATGCATAAAATATCCGCCCAGGCCTGCCTCCTCCATCTGTTTTATCTGCCAGCGGAGTTCCTCGGGATCAAGCCGGTCATTCCACGACCAGAATGGAATTCCCCTATACCTTATATCAGGGTTATTAATTTCTTTTACGATATTCTTGAGCATTCTGCTTATTCCTTTCGATATAGGCTGCATCTTCGGAGCACATTAAATTCAGTAAGCGTTGGGCAAATCACATGTCAAAATAATGGACGTAAAAGGCCTGTCTTTCGCGTTTTTTTGCGAACGCCGAGAGCTTTGATATAATTTTTTCTATGTAGTACTACAGTGAAACATATGAAGTTTTTTTCTATCCGGCATCTGGCGCTGGGCTTATAAGATCCTTAGATTCTTACCTTTCGCTGTAGTAACAGAATGTAATCAGGTTTTTATTGCTCCAGAGGTAACACCTTCAATATACAGCTTTGAACCGAATAAAAACAATATGGCAAGAGGAATAGTAGTAAATACAAAACCGGCGATCAAAGCTCCCAGAAAAACAGGGCCTGTTGTAGATTGCAAAATCCTTATCGCAACAGTGATCATCTGTTTGGAATTGGATTCAATTACCATCAACGGCCATATAAAATCATTGTATTGTCCCATTATACTCATTATAAACAATGTGGCGAGGATAGGTTTTGCTAAAGGAAGGGCAATGGTATAATAAGATTTAAACTCAGTTGCGCCATCAATTCTGGCAGCTTCAAAAAGAGACGCAGGGTGATTTGATATGAAAGTACGGCACAATAATATGCCGAAGACCTGCCCTCCGGATATCCATGGGAGCAGAAGAGCCCACCAGGAATTGTATATACCCAGATCCTGCATTAATTTGTATGATGGCGTGAGTGTCAGGATGCCCGGAATCATCATCAGACTCAATATGAAAAGATATAAAAAGTTTTTCCCCGGGAAATCCAGCCTGGCAAAAACATATCCGCTGAATGAAGCGAGAAATACTGTAAAAAACGAAGCAATCGGAACAAGCAATAAAGAATTGAGCATATTTGGAATCAGCATGTTTATTGCCAGATTATAGTTTTCCCAGTGTATTATATCCGGCAGGGACCAAAAATTGTCATAAATTTGTGCATTGGATTTAACTGACAGAAAAAGCATCAGTATAATTGGTACAAAAGCCAATAACAATAAAATAATAGAAATAGTATAAACCAGCACCTGCATAATAACAGGCAGCCGGGATTTATGTTTTGCCATATACATAAGGTTCTCCCCTCTCATTCACTATATCCGGCATTTGTCCTCATCTTCATGTTCAGTACGGTGCCTCCAAGAATTGCAATAAACATGACCAGACCAAGAGCGCAAGCGTATCCATACTGCCCGAAACGCGTAGCATTGTAATACAGTTCCAGTCCGGGAACATAAGTGCTTACACCGGGGCCTCCGCCGGTCAATATGAATACATTGCTGAAATCCTGAACCGTGCCGATAAAGGTAAGAATAATCAGCATCTTAAGCTGCGGTGTAATCAGAGGCAGTTGAATTCTTGTAAAATCCCACCATTTGTTGCTGCCGTCTGCTTTTGCAGCCTCAAATAAAGATGGCGGTATATCAATTAATCCACCGTAATATACTAAAAATGCAAATGGATTGACAAACGGGAAGCCCATAAAAACAATAGCCCAGATGGTTATCTGCGCATCGCCCAGCCATACCCGCTCGAGTGACTGAAGTCCAATCAATCTCAGCGTTTCATTGATAAGACCGATATTGGGGTCATAAATCCTCTGCCACATCAATATCATAACAACTCCGGGTACTACTATGGGCAATACAAACAAAAAACGGAACCAGTATTTTGCCCTGTCGTTTCTCATAAGGAATACCAGTTCAGCCACCAGCAACGGAACTGTGACAACTTTTATAAAGCCTGTGGTAACTAAAATAACAAGGTTTTTAAGCCCTAAAAGAAAATATCCTTCGGTAAACATCTTTACAAAATTATCAAATCCGACGAACCTGATCTCCTTCACCGAAGACTGGTAGATATTCCAATCGGAAAACGAACGCATCAGTGCAATCACTACCGGATAGTAATTAAAAATTGCCAGCAGTACAAAAGTTGGTATCAGCATGAGGTAAGCGACTCTGTATTTAAACAAAATCTTGAAAAATCTGATTGTAAAACTTCTGAAAATCTCTACTGATATAATAATCAGAAAAGCAAGCAGCAGGGGGAAGGTATATTTCAACACCTTCAATACCGATGCCAGTTTACTTAAATGAAGAATATTATTCAATTTACCTGTTTCAAGTTCCCGAACAATATCTCCAAACCCGGTAGCAATAACTTTCTCATCCGTATATAAAATTGCAGCTACACCCGCTTCAATTCTTTTGGTATACAGGAGTTTTCCATCCCTTTCCGCCACATAGAAATCTCCCTCCCTGTTACCTATTGCTACAGTATCAAGATTTGGCGGTGCTGCTATTGACATGCCTTCTCCGTAGTAAGTCTCGCTGGCAAAGATTGAAAACTCTTCATCCATTAAGTAATATGTGGCGTTTTTTGTTAAGACAGCCAGCATACCGGAGTTTCTCACTGCTTCAAATCCAACAATTTCAAAATTCAGCTTCTTTTTAAAAAGTTCGTTGCCTTTCATGTCGTAAGTGATCAGTTCAGCTCTGTCATTTCCGGTTATCAGCTTTGAATAATCGCTGCTGAATGCAACTTTCCTGGAAATTGATTCAAGAGCAAGATCAAAAATCTGATTTCCCGATAGATCATATAATATCAGATTATTCTTAAATAGATTTATACCTGCCGTTACGGCAATAAGGGAACCATTTTCGTTGATATCAATGCTGTACACTCGTCTCTGGACATTGATTTTTCCCGCTTCTTCCCCATTATCAATATTGACGATATAAATATTCCGATCCTCACATCCGACAAAAAGTTTACGGTTGCCTTCATCAACTTTCATTTCCCTGACCGGGCCTTGCGTTTTAAATTCCCACAGTTTTACACCCTCTTTGTCATAAGCGATTAAGATATTTTTATAAGTACCGATGAAGGTAATATCCTGGGACTGATCGTAAGCAATACTGAAGTTCTGTAACCCTGTTCGGATGTTAGAAAGCTGTAGTATGTCCGACGTATGGGATATTGAATTTCCCGTAAAGATGATAACTATATACAGGACAACAGATAAAAGTGCTAATACTGCCCGGTTTTTACGAATTTTCATTCAATTCCTCCTCCTATTGCAAAGCCTGTGGTTTTATGCTCAGTCCGGATAAGGCTTTAACCTGCCGCTAGCAAATGTAAAATAATAGAGAAAGGCTGTGGTTTGGTATCAGCCTTTCTCTATTATATATACTAGTCACCGGTTGGCGCATTTGCCGGATTATCAAGGTCACCCGGATTAATGTGCTTTGCTACTAAAGCATCGTTGAAATATTTCATGATATTTACCTTATGCAATTCGCCCCATTGATCCACCGTAATTTTGTCTGTAAAAAAGTCCTGCGTATACCCGTACCACTCTCTCAGGCTTTCCTGCACATCACCAGGCGCTCCGCGGGCAATATCCACTCCAAAGCCTTTCTGGCAGTTACCAATAAACGAGATGTTTTCGAATAAAGCAGCATAATCCGCAGGCAATTCGACACCATAAACCAAACAGGGTCCTCCGGGCACTCCCCCACCTGACGCCTGTCCTTTTAAGTAATTGCTGTATCCCTCCCTGGAGGTATAATACATAAGAAAATCCACAACAAGATCATCATGCTCTTTATTTTTCTTCACCGCGCCGATAGACCCGGATGATACTTCTATGGTTCTGGCCGGAGCTTCAATACCCGGACCTTCCATGGATGGCATATTGAAGGTACCAAGTTGAAACTCATTTATGCCTTCAACGGTTTTCATATTCAATTTAAAGCCTCTGCCGTCTCTGATTCTGTCCATATCATTTTTAAAATAGGCAAGCCGCCAGGTCGCATCAAGGGCAATTGCCGCCTTACCCTGATAAAACAGCGTTATCCAGCCGTTTTCATTTGTACCGAAAAACGCATCCCCACCGGCATATTTCGGGAATATATCCTTGAATCGGGTCATCACAGTTTTAAATCCAACGGAATCCGGTTGAATTATACCGTCTTTCAGCGCATTAAAATACCGCATGGGGTTCTGGTTTACTTTCCATGGGTCGTCATTGAAAGGATCGGTAATATCAAGCTTGAAAACTCCGTCTACATCAGGATCATAATTATAATCACCGTCCTGGGATCTGTAGACCTCAATCATACTCCTTGTGGTCTGATCGAGATAAATCTGTGCCAGCCATCCAACCTGCATTTCCCAGAAGCTTTTAAAATCCCCGGGAACCGCAAGAGGTTGATATCCTGCCAACTGAAGCTGCTCACATACATCAACGAATTCTACCCAGGTTGCCGGCGGCTTAATACCGACTTTATCGAAAATATCCTTGTTATATAGCCATAACACCTGTACAGATTCAAGACTTAAGCTGTACAGTGTGTTTTTGCCATAGTCAATACTGTTCTGCATTTCCAGGTTGAACTGCTCCCGCCAGGGTTTATTGGAATATGGACTGATATTATTTACATATTCCATGAAGTTAATCTGCTTACCGCTGGCTGCGGCGCCCGCCACGTTAATGTTTACAAGATCGGCCGAGGGATTCTGTGAAGCGAACATAGCTCTAATCCAGTCGGCGTAGCCTTCACCAGGTTTAAGGTCAACAACAACTTTAACATTCGGATTCAAGCCCGTATATCCGTCAACTACGGCCGACCATGCCTCAACTCCGGCCGTCCCTGCACCCACGTTTATATTTATGGTTTTGTCAGCCCCAGCAGCTGCCGGTACTGTAGTTGGTGCCGCAGCATCCGAGCTTTTGTTTTTTTTGCCGCAGCCTGCAAACATACAGAAAAAAACAAATACTACCAGCAGCACGAATACCACTTTCTCGTTTTTTCTCATCAATACTCCCCCTTTTCCATGCAACATATATTGGGAAGCATCTTATTAAGGCGCTTCCCATATACCGGCTGTTTTGACATCCTTAAGTCGTCTTCTTTTTTGTTATAAGCAATATAACCACACCGATTAACAATACACTCGCAACAATAATAATAAGGAGCACAACATTGAAGCTTGTTTCAGGAACTTCCACATTCGCTGCCCCTGCAGCTACATCAGGAACACCAACCAGTTTTGCGTTACCTAATGTCGACGGGTTGCAATATTTATCTCCCGCATCGTCATTCCAGCAGACAACTCCTTCTCTTGCTCCGGTGCCTGTAGGATC
>CAZSVI010000018.1:0-5639 GCA_964610205.1 uncultured Oscillospiraceae bacterium | reverse complement strand
CCCATATTGCATCCACAGCTCCGTCAAGGGTTGGTGTGCCCTTGATTGCTTCGGTTACATCCACGTCGGCTGATGCTATAACAGGGGAACATAATACAATCACAACTACTGCTACCATTACCAGTGCAAACCTGTTTTTAAGCATAAAATATCCTCCTTTTTCCTACTCATCTTAATTCATTTCATAAAATCTGTATCAAACAGCAAAAATAATTTCCGATATAACTTTCCTGATTCACCCGCCTTCCCCATCATTATTCAAATTACTCATGTTTGAAACATAATACACTCCTAAATTTAAATACAAGAAACAAAGCCCATTAAAATTCAATGAGTGTTTGCATGAATTACCGCTAAGTATGCGGTACTAAAGCGACGACCTTGTGTGTTTTTTGTGGAGCATGCTGCGAGCATTTCAGATCGAGTTAAAGATATCTCATTAGCAATCGCTTCCGTTGTTTTCAAACGCTCCCTTAGTCGTGGATTGAACCCACCACTGAGGGAACATTCAGATTTTTCCTCGCCTATCGCGGCAAGAGCCTTAGGGGGCGTTTGATAAACAACAGGCTAATATAACATGACAATTTGGCTGTGTACTTCTGAAAATGCAACGGAGTTGATCTTAAGCTGTAGTCAATTGTTTCCCTGAGAGTTCATTCAATTATAATGTACCGGATATCCGTATTTTTTAGCTTTTTTATTTTCTGATTTGTAATATTATAAGTATATACTTCAACTGCTTTTTACCGGACCGGTAGAGTCTCTGATCATTAAGTCCGCTTTCAATTGAAGGCTTCCAGTCTTTTTTTCCCTTATTTCATTCAGAATTAAATACATGGCCTGACGACCCATTTCCGTTTTGGGTACTCTGATCGTTGTCAGCGCCGGATCAAAGCATTCGGAGAAGAATATATCGTCACAGCCGGCAACGGATATATCATCAGGGATTTTTAAACCTTCTTCTCTTATGGCTTTTACCGCGCCAAATGCCATGTAATCGTTTATGGCGAATATAGCAGTTACTCGGGTATCTCGTTTCAACAATGTTTTCATCGCTTCATATCCGGAACGATAATCCGTTTTATAAGGATACATGCCATCAACCACATACTCTTCTTTAAAGACCAAGCCCAACTTCTTAAGCGAATCTCTGTATAACGAATAACGATCATTTCCTTTGTCATATATGGGAGTATTTATGGAAAGCCCGCTTAAGTAACCGATGCGTTTGTGTCCCATTGCTGCATAATATTTTATAAGACTATTCATTGCATCCGTATAGTCAAAGTCTACATATGACTTTGCACCCCCATTAACTATGGCTATCCCTGCATCTGCAAGAGGCTGAAAATGTTCCGGGTCTATGCCGTTCCCAACTGTGGCGATAAATATTCCGTCCATCTGCCTTTGAAGAATGCTGGAAAGGTAGCTGTCAAAATGATCACTTGCAAGGCAGAGCGATACGGTATATCCATGCTTATGTGCGATTTCCTCCATCCCCTGTGCAATCTCTCCATAGTATGGATTTGTAATGTCATTTACAACAATACCCACATGCTTGGTTCTTTTTGTAACCAAACTTCTCGCGACAATATTAGGTCTGTAATTAAGAAGCCTGATTGCGGTATTAACCTTTTCCCTTAATTCAGGACTAACATATTTGGTCTCATTCATAACATGCGATACTGTAGCAACAGATACCCCTGCTTTTTTTGCAACATCCGTTCTGGTTATCATTCTCCCTCACTCATTTCAACCATAGTTACTCGCGTAAATCAAATACAAATATCCATACATTGTCAGTTACTCGAGTAACTCAATTATACTACATTAATTATTTAAATTCAATACCGGATATAAAAGTTTTTTATCTGTTTTTTATCCTGTCTATATAAGTTGAATTTTCTAATTCAACTTATATAATATCAATTTTTAAGCCTGAATCCTTTATGAATATTGCTGTATTTCTTAAATAAATTGCTCAATAAAAAATAAAAGCATTAAATCTTCTTTGCTCTCTGAATTAAAATAATTTTTTACAAATTGTTGACATTGATGGGATGGAGTAATATAATTGTTTATGCGCAATAGTACAATAGTACTATTGTACTATAGTACTATTGTACATAGTTATTGGATGAGTAAAAATTGAAAAGGAACTTGAAAAGGGCAAACTTATCGAAAGGTAAGGGCGCAAAGCCGCGGGTCTAAGGTGTAATCGCTATGACAGTCGGGTTGCCGGGTAATAGGTATACTGGAGCCATGACTGTTTTTGAGTCATGGTTTTATATTTATTAAGTATAAATTTGTTTGGCAAAGGAGTCTTTTTATGAGTTTTTCAGGTAATATAATTAAAAGCAAAAGTTATGACCCCTACTATAAAATAGAGTTTTCCTATGCCTGTGACAATATAAGGATTGATAAAGGAATAGCTGATATAGTGAGGAAGCAGCCCAAACTGGAGATAACATACGATTCGCTTACCGAAGAAAAACTCGCCGGGTTGGATAATACCAGATTGGAACTGGAACTTATGAATCTGGTTCTAAGTGATTTTATTACCGGGAAAGATATAAAAAGTTTTTTTACCAAGTAATATAAAAGCAACTATCTTTTTTTCGCTTTAAGAAAACCCTGTTAGCACATGCAAAAATACCTTCACCCCAGGTATTTTTGCATGTATTACCTGTTTACTTAATTTACATATCATTTATTGTTTACATTACTGCTCGTTTATGCAGTGGAATCAGTTAAATAGTTCTCAATTCTGTCCACAGGTTTAAACCCTGATGTTTTTACAAACTTCATATTGTGCCAGAAATTATTCATTGCATCTGACGGATCAATTCCATCAAAACTCAATCCGTTTATAATATCGCGTTCAAAAAGCACAGATAATACGGTCATAGCTTCCATGGCACCTGTCTCCGTGTTCACTCTGTTTTCCACAACATGTACCACTACTGTTTTCACCGGCAGCAATGCAAAAATATCCCGGGCTATACGTATTGAGCAGCTGCATACGAAATCCTGCATAAGTTCATAATATGCTGTTTTGGTAAGGTCCTTTTTTGATAGCTTTCCTGTTTTTGTAAGACTAAGGGAATACGCCGGAACAACCGTATCTGATTTTGCCCTGAATTCCACTTCAATAGCAGACGGACTGTCCGATCTAAACTTAAAATCGCTGCCGAAGTCCAGCAGGTCATTCAAAGGATTCATTTCACCAATAACATCAAGATATGCGTCAATATCTCCATTTAGAACACGTTCAGCCAGCTTTCTCAGCATTTCCCTGTTTTTATAATCCTCACTGTCCTCTTTTTTAGCCTGTTCTACTGCCTTTTCAAGCTCCGCTTTTTTATTTCCTGATATAAGCTTCTCAAATAAGCCCGGACGATAATTCCTGAGTTCCTCCAATACTTGCGCTTGCTTAGGACCAATTCCTCCAGGTTCCAATACATCCTTCCCGTTAAGTATACTCTGCCAGTCTATATACTCGTCACATTTTTTATGTATTCCCCTTAGGGTGTTGATAAGATTATTATATTCCTGTACCTTCAGGGAATCTGTTCCGGCTTCGTTTCCATCCCACTGCTGTTTATTAGTTCGAGTTAGCCGTTTGGAGTTTTTCTTCTTTCTATGCGTCTTGGTATAGGAAATTCCAGTGCCGGGAATACCAATTGAAGATGTTCTTCTCCCGCTTGTATGGATAGTATGGCGTAAGCCTTTTGTTCCGAGGCTCAGGCTGACCCCTGCAGCTCCAAGGTTTACCTTCACCCCTTTGCAGATTTGTATGCTTTTACGTACTCTAAGTCCCATTATCCAATCCCCTGCCTCCGTTATGAAAATATTAATGGTTAGCACCACATTATGGCATATCTCCCTGCCATCCTCCCGTTATCCCGTAAGAACACTATCATCAAACTGAGCAATGTAAGGAAGATGTCTGAATTCCTGGTTACAATCTATCCCATATCCCACCAGCATGATGTCGGGTACCTGAAACCCCACATATTCCAAAGGAATATTCATCAGCCGCTTATGCGGATTATTCAATAAAGTACATACTTTAATGCTTGCAGGTTTTCTCGCCTCCATATTCTGAACCAGATACCCCATTGTAAGACCTGTGTTGATAATGTCTTCAATCATCAGAACATGCCTGCCCGTAATATTAATATCCAGATCCTTGTTAATCCTGACAATTCCCGTGTTCTTCGTAATACCAGGATATACGCCAATAGACATAAAGTCAATATTCAAGGGAATATCCATTTGCCTGGTTAAATCCGCCACAAAATACATTGTGCCTTTAAGTACACTTATAAGAACAGGATGCTTATCCCTGTAGTCATCACTGATTTGTTTCCCCATTTCCGCAATTCTGTTTAAAATTGTTTCTTCCCCGAAAATAATTTTTTTAACTCCTGTTAAATTCATTAATTTCATCCTCTCCACTGAACCCGAAACGTTTTAACAAAGTATGAAAATCTTTCTTATATACTATATTTATATTAATATCAGGATATAATTCACGCAACCGCTTTACCTTTTTATTTTTAATCGTTACATATTTTTGCTCCATTGTTGTGATTTCTATATAAGTATCAAACTTCGTCAGATAAAAATCCGGGCTGAATGCCATTGTGACATTACCTTCCGCATCCCATTGCACAGGAAATGTCCTGGGTTCGTATTCCCACTCTATTCCGTACATGTCAAGAATCCTCGCAAATTCTTCCTCTGCCGGATGCTTAAAATGAATTGCCTGATAATCCTTCTGAGAAATATTATTTTCATCGTCATCGGAAAAGGACTGACTGGATAAAAGGCTTTTTGTTTCTATATGATGCACAATGATTTCCACACACTGTTCAACTGATAAATTATCTGTATTCATAACAAGGTCATAATTAAACATTTCGGTCCATTCAACTCCATATAATACTGACGTATACCGTCTATGCTTTTTATCTCCTTGTTGTACCAGCTTTTCGGCTTCGTTTCCAGTAAGACCGTACTTTTTTCGCAATCTTTCGGTTCTTGTCTGTTCTGAAGCAATAATTCTAACTCTCAGCGCATCCGGATGATCCGAAAAAATTATCTGCGCACCCATTCCTACGATAACTGACGGTGTCATTTCCGCAAATTTTATAAGTATTTTTTCAATATATACCTTAAAACTCATACCATCTTTAAATTCCGATAAATAAAACCTGGGGCTTTCAGACAGCATGTGCAACTGATACTTGTTCGCCACTTCCGCCATCCATTCGGAAATAACCCTGTCTCTTAAAATAAGCTGCATATTCATCCTTTGGGATAATCTTACGGCTATCTCATCACCAAGGCTGCCATCCTGCCTTGATATGGTAATAATGGACAAATAAATCACCCTCCTTAAGATTAATATACCATATCCCGGTTAGGCTGAAAACCTCCGGAAAATTAAAACCATTATGTAATTCCTCTAAAAAAGTTTGTTTTTTTTGCAAACTTTTTCGCTCTAAGCAAGTTGTATCAAAGCTTAGAGGTGAAAATTCAGAACCCGGAATTCAGGATTCAGAATATAGATTCATAGTTTTTTGTGCAGCTTCAATATTATCAATTTGAATGAAACAATTATCGTATCTCTT
>CAZSVI010000017.1:37957-39384 GCA_964610205.1 uncultured Oscillospiraceae bacterium | reverse complement strand
GGACCCTCGCCGAAATACATGGTGATGGTGACTATGTAGTCGGGATCGCGTTTAATAACCTGTTCCTGAGATATCTCTCCCCACCCGTTCACATCCGCAAATGCGTTGGTTAAACCCAGCATGGTGGCCAATTCGTCCATGAAGGTGCCTTTTCCGGCCGTCCACAATCCCCATTCCAGAGGTGATACTTCAAAATAAATAGTCTTCCCTGTGTTGCCTTTTACCTTGTCGGAAATTTCCGCGAATGCCGTTTTCATATTGTCGATAACAGCAGCCGCCTCATTGTTTTTTCCCGCGATGGCACCTATCAGCTTGATGGCGGCATACACACCCTCAATATCATGAGCATCGCTGATAACCACCTGAATACCTGCCGCTTCCAGTGCTGCGGTTTGCTCCTCCGTTTGCGCCATTGTGCTCATGAGAACCACTTGCGGCTTAAGTGCAATGATCTGTTCGATGTTGGTACCATTACCGGACTGAACCGCAGGAACATTTGCTACCTCTCCGGGATAGTCACAGTATTCGCCACGGCCGACAAGCGTATCGCCGGCACCTACGGCATAAAGGATCTCACAATCGGAGGCGGTGAGCGCGACAATCCTTTCCGCCGGCGCGTCAAGTGAGATTTCACGATCTGTCATGTCGGTGACGACAATAGCTGTTGGTTTAGGCTCAAATGCGGCTGTTACGGACCTGGTGGAATCTGCGGCAGAATCTGCGTTTGTGTTTTCCAAGGATTGCCCGCAGCCGATGACCAGTACTGCCGTCATCAATACTACAAGCACCACCGCGATGTGTTTTAAGTACTTCATTTGTTTACCCCTTTCAAATTTGTTTTCAATGAATAGCTTGAGAAGGAGCAACAAAAAGTTGCTCCCCAAGATTGAGGAGCAACTCAAAACGCATCGGTAAAACCCTAGCATCATCATTTCTCAATCCCAGGAGGTTCAATGTGTAAACAGGTCTCCCGACTTTGCTTCATCCTACTTTGGCACCTTCCCGTCTTGTGACAGTGGTTAAGCCATTTTGTCCGCTTCACGGTTACTGGGATAGTCCGGAAATCTCATCCGCGTTCCCTTGGTATTGAAACAATACCAGCATATCTTATGCAAATACACAATCTATTCATCTGGATAAAATATAACATAACGGCTGAAAGAAGTCAAACGACAATTCATTACCATTTGTTTCTTTATTTGTTATCATCTTATAATCTGTATAAACTGCCTTATACTGTTTTTTGAATGAAGGCTTAGACAATCTTACATTTATAGCGTATAATTATTGAGAAAAGGAGGGGTATTGATGATTAAAGCGATCGTTTATGAATCAAATACCGGTTTTACTCAAAAATATGCCGAACTGCTGGCTGAAAAAACAGGGCTTCCGGTTTATTCCCACAAAAACTTAAAACATAAGCTGGA
>CAZSVI010000017.1:0-37857 GCA_964610205.1 uncultured Oscillospiraceae bacterium | reverse complement strand
GCCAGTCTTCTGGCGCACCTAGGAGTGTGCTTGGAAAGTCACGTACGCATCTTCCCATTGCTCAACATTCTGAGGCTGATATTCTTCGGTTGGGAATGAGCGCTTTACTACCTCACGGGCTTGATACAGATCGGAGATTTCACCCAGGGCTATCAGCTGGCATATGACATTTCCGATTGCGGTAGCCTCAACAGGTCCTGCCGTAACCGGCCGGTTCAAAACATTCGCGGCATATTGGCTTAATATCGTGTTTTTACAGCCACCTCCAACTATATGCAGAACGGGCACTTTTCTGCCTGTTATCTCTTCAAGTCCTTCTATTACGTTTCTATACTTCAGTGCCAGGCTTTCCATTACGATACGGACAATACTGCCCATGTCGGACGGCGCTTCCTGTCCTGTCTTCCTGCAATACGCAACTACTTTTTCCGGCATATTTCCGGGACTGTAAAATGTTTCATCATCTACATCTATATACGCCTGGAAGGGTTTCGCAGCTTCAGCCATGGCATCCATTTCATCAAAACTGACCCGTATTCCGTCCTTTATCCATGCCCGGCGGCATTCCTGATATACCCAGAGGCCCATTATATTCTTAAGAAGTCTTACCGTTCTGTTAATACCGCCCTCATTCGTATAGTTCAGATTCATAGTCTTATCATTAATAACGGGTTTATCGCATTCCAATCCTAACAATGACCATGTACCGCTGCTGATATACGCATCGTCACTATTGGCAAAGGGTACCGAAATAATGGCGGAACCCGTATCATGGCTCGCAACTGAAATAACGGGTATCTCATTCACTCCAAGTTCGTCGCGGACGGATTTTTGCAAGAGCCCGGCGTGTGAGCCCGGGTCAATTATTTCAGGCAGAATTTCAACCGGAATTCCCAGCTTGTTCAACATATCGTACGCCCATGTCCCTCTTCCGGCCAGAAGCATTTGAGCCGTTGATGCGATTGTAAACTCGCAGGCCTTATTACCGGTAAGGAAGAATGTCAATAGATCCGGGACAAATAGAAGCGTTTCGGCTTTATCCACAATGCTTAACCTCTTATTAACCATTGAATACAGCTGGTACAACGTATTAAATACCTGGAATGCTGTTCCCGTATCCCGGTATATCTCCTCCCGGCTTACTATTTTCAGAACCTCATCAATCATTCCAACCGTATTTGAATCCCGGTAATGGAAAGGATTGCTAAGCAGCATATCATTTTTGTCCAAAAGGCCGAAATCCACTCCCCAGGTATCAATCCCAATGCTTGAAATATTACCCTTAACCTCATGATGTCCCTTTAATATACCCTGCTTCATTTCATGAAACAGACGTAAAATGTCCCAATAGAGGGTATTCCCCACTGTCACAGGATCATTGGAAAAACGGTGGATTTCTTTTAATGAGAGTATGCTGCCGTCAAAGCTGCCTATTATTCCTCTCCCACTGCTGGCGCCATAATCAAACGCTAGAACATTTTTCACAAAAACAACCTCCTGTCTCATGGCTTAATTCTGAAAATAATCTTCTAAAAACCACTCTTGCCTATACTTTTATAATACTGTATTCTATCTTGCAGATCCATAAATTTTTTATCCGAAGCTTGTGAAAACATTGCCTTTTCCGCATTCTCTCCTGCGGCTTTTTCATGTCCGATTAAGGCCCATGCGGCATCTGTCAGATTATGAAAGGTTTCCTCTTTCAAAGCAGAACAGATAAATTTTTGCCGCGGGGAATTGATATCCTCACCGCTTATCTGAAAAAGGCCGTGCCTGTCACACAGTGATTTTACCCTTTCCAACTGTGCGTGTGTATTTCTGGAGGGCATATAGGTAACAGCATTGAAGCCGATATTTTTAATTTCCTCAAAAAGAAGTTCAAGGTAATCGTCTTCAAACTTCTTTGTTTTCTTATCTCCGGTGGCCGAAACCCCAACGTCACCAAGATAGGCATAAGCCGATATGGCTCCCGTTTCATCACAAAAACGTATGACATCAAAAACAGACGGGCATTCTGCTTCAGCGGGGATATAAAACTTTTCAACCATTCCACTTTTTAAAACTCCGAGTAAATCATACGAATAATATATATTTTCAGTATCCAGAAGCAATGTCTCAAGCTTATTACTAACCGAAATCAGTAATTTCTCCTTTAGAAACCGTACGAGCTCTTCCCCTTTTTTTAAGCTGTCTATCAGCTTTAGCGACAGCGTATAGAGTAAGTGCCTTTCGGTAATGCTGCCGCCGTCATGGCCCATGGAAAGAGGACGGACATCGTTATCAAAATCAATTAATATGCCGTATTTGCCCGTTAACCCGTTAATATTTTCAACCATTGCCCTGTTGCGTTTATTCCTTTCATCTCTATACGGCTTTATAAACTTTTCCGCCCCGTCCAACCGGCTATGAGGTATTCCATGAACAGCCATATATGCAACGCCTGTCTGATCCGGATTATTTATACGTTTACCGGCAAGCCTGGTTTCAGACATATCAACCCGGCACTCCATCCCAACGGTTGTTCCCATTTGAAGAATCCGGCCTGCTTCAATAAACTCCAAAGCCCCGCCCACAGAATCATGATCCATTATACCCGCGGTTGAAAGTCCCGATATGAAAGCCATCCATAGGGCTTTTGAGGGAGAATACGGTGAAAAGGAATATGTTGTATGTATATGATTGTTTACATATTCATAATCTACCGGATCCCTATGAATCTTTCCCTTTTCAAAAAGGAAAAACAACCCCTTTAAAGCAAGGATCCGCATTTTATGATCAGGATGATTCAACTGATCCGTCCATTTATTAATTGTTTCCTGTGACAGTATACAATCACAAATATCTTTTCCCATAGCTTCATTTTTCTCCATACTATATAATCAGATCCATACCCGATTTTTCCGTTATCTCATTTCCTGTCCGCCTGTTACGTTTATTGCCTGGCCTGTCATATAGCTTGATTGATCCGATGCCAGAAAAACCATTACATTGGCCACATCATCATAAGTGCAGCCCCGTTTCATAGGAACCTGATTCAGATACTTCCGCCGTACTTCCTCTACGGTAATACCCTGGTTTTTCGCATATTGCATATACAGGCTGTTTACCCACAGCGGCGAATCCAGGAGGTTCCCGGGACAGATTGCGTTAACCCGTACACCGAATTCGGCCATCTCAAGAGCCAGACTTTGCGTAAAGCCAATACCCGCAAATTTACTTGACGCGTACGCCGCATTTTTGTACGAACCCTTTTTTCCTGATTTGCTGTTTATCTGTATTATAGTACCGCTTTTATTTTCCATCATAATTCTTGCGGCTGCCCTGGCGCATAGAAAATACCCTGTAATATTTACATCCATCATCTTTTTCCATTCATTCAAAGGGAACTCAACCGTTGCTTTTGAAATTAATATCGCAGCGTTGGATACAAGAATATCCAATTTACCGTAAGTATCCACTGCCGTCCTCATCAGGGCTTCCACCTGTTCCTCATCGGTGACATCCACCTTAAAGGCTTTTGCGTCAGGCAATGAACCCGCTGTTTCACTGGCCTTTTCATAATTAATATCCGCAACCATAACCTTGCAGCCTTCGTTGCTCAAACGCTGTGCAAGCGCTTCCCCAAGCCCTTGCGCAGCTCCGGTTATAACCGCTGCTTTGCCCTCAAGCATCCTGTACGAACCACTCATATTGAAAACTCCTTCCCGGATTAAAGGTCAGAGGTTGTGAGGCTAGAGGTAAGAAGTTAGAAGTTAGAAGTTAGAACCAGGCTAATAATTATTTTTTCCTATTTACCTATAACACATTACCTCTCATCCATTACCTCTCATCCATTACCTCTCGTCTCATATCCCAAGTTTGTTTAACCTGATCATTTCCCGGCTCGTGTAATTGTTCTTTACCACATGGCCCGGCAGAGGAAGAATTTTTTCATGTATCGCATCAATAATCCATTCCGCCTGCGGGAAGAAGAATTCCTCCAGTTCATGGGCGGGTGTTATCCAGTTTTTCGATCCTACTACAACCGGCGGCGCATCCAGATAATCAAAAGCAAGTTCACTGATGGCCTGTGCCATGTCTTTAAGATGTGAACCCCTGTCGCATGCGTCGCTGGCTAAAAGAATCCGTCCGGTCTTTTTAACCGAATCAATTACCTTTTCGTAGTTAAACGGTACAATGCTTCTGGCATCAATAATCTCTGCGGATAAACCGTATTTCTCCTCCAGAACGGAAGCAGCCTCCACAGCACGGTACAGAGCAGCGCCAATGGTCAGAATTGTTATGTCCTTACCTGCCTTCTTTACATTGGGTTCTCCGATTGGTATCTCGTAATATCCCTTTGGTACCCCTTCCTTATGGAACAGTTCTCCGATATCGTACAACCTCTGGCTTTCAAAGAATACAACCGGATCGGTTCCCATAAGCGCACTGTTCATCAATCCCTTTGCATCATACGGTGTTGCCGGGAACACGCATTTTAACCCCGGGATATGGGCAACAATGGATGTCCAGTCCTGTGAATGCTGCGCTCCATATTTGGAACCAACCGACACACGGACTATTACAGGCATTTTAAGCTGTCCGCTGCTCATTGCCTGCCATTTCGACAACTGGTTGAAAATCTCATCCCCGGCTCTGCCTAAGAAGTCACTGTACATAAGTTCAACAACGGCACGGCCTCCGCAAAGGCCATACCCGACGGCAGAACCTACAATGGCGCCTTCCGATATCGGAGAGTTAAATAACCTGTGATACGGCAACGCTTCGGTTAATCCGCGGTATACGGCAAAAGCACCGCCCCAGTCACGGTTTTCTTCTCCATAAGCAACCAAAGTCGGGTCGGTATAAAATTTATCGATCATAGCCTCAAAAACCGCATCACGGAACTGGTATACCCTGTTCTTTGATACCGGTTTTCCATTTTCATCCAGACCAAAACGCTCCTTTTTCTGTACCCTTATCCACTGCGGATTCTCTTCTTTCTGCATTAATGCTTCACATTCCCGTTCCTCCATTTTATCCATTTTCAGGTTCGAAAACATCAACCTGCCGATAGCCTGGGGATCTTTAATAATGTTCATTCTTGGAGATACGGCATCATCAATGGAAAGCTTCAGGATCTTCGTAATAAGTTCGCGGGATTGCCTGAGAACTTCTTTAAAAGCATCGTCCGAAGCAACTCCGGCGTCCGCCAGTTGTTTGCGGAATGCGACTAACGGGTCTGCTTCCATCCATGCGTCTACTTCCTCTTTTGTTCTGTAGCTTGACGCATCTGACGGAGAGTGCCCTGAATACCGGTAAGTTACCGTATCCAGTAAAACCGGCCCGTTTTTCTCTTCAATAATTATCTTTTTCCTGCGCATTGCGTCAATAACAGCCAGCGGATTGTAACCGTCGATTCTTTCGGCATGCATCTGCTCGGGATTCACACCGGCGCCCACACGGGCAAGCATATCATAACCCATGGTTTCTCCCCTGGTTTGGCCTCCCATTCCGTAATGGTTGTTAAAAAAATTCATGATGAAAGGCAATCCGCCTCTATATTCGCCTTCCCAGAGCTTTTTGTACTGATCCATGGCCGCCATGCAAAGCCCTTCCCAAACCGGGCCGCAACCCATTGAAGCATCACCTATATTTGCAATAACCATACCCTTTTTCCGGTTAACCTTTTTATACAGGGCCGCACCAACAGCAATATCTGCTGAACCGCCAACTATGGCATTATTCGGGTATATGCCGAAAGGCGTGAAAAAAGCATGCATAGAACCGCCCAGTCCGGCCTGGAAACCGGTTTCCCGGGCAAAAATCTCGGCCAACGCTCCGTAGACCAGAAAATCAACAGCCAGATCTTTTATAGTTCCTCCTGATCTATTTTCTTCAACAACCTTTAAAACAATGCCTTCCCTGAAGTTCTTCATAACCGTCATCAGTTCTTCTTCAGGCAGCTTCTCAATGGCTGAAAGGCCTTTTGCCAGAATCTCACCATGACTTCTGTGGGAACCAAAGATAAAGTCCGTGGTATCCAGAAGGTATGCCTGTCCTACTGCCGCAGCTTCCTGCCCAATGGATAAATGAGCCGGACCGGGATGATTATATGGTATTCCATTGTATTCTCCCGTTGTTTTAATAAGATTCAACATGGTTTCAAACTCACGGATAATAGACATATCCCTGAATATTCTCATAAAATCTTCCGTTGAAAAATTTAGTTTTTCCTCTTCAATTGTCTTTTCATAATGGTTTACAGGGATATCCTGAAAAGTAATTTTTCCTTTTCGCCTTGCTTCCAGGGGATCGATCAATTGTGATTTTGGCATATTATGTACTCCTTTCGTTTTTATCTGATAATGGGTGTCTGTTTAGGGTATAGTCAGGTTAATATAGCGGGTGGTTCGGATGCTTTCGATGACGCAGGGCGATATACTGCGAAGCCATACTACCATTATCAGCCTAAGTGCGAGTAATTGAGCAACCCGGGATATGGAGACCCCACTCTATGACGGTTTTCTATGTCAAGAACGGGAGTAGTAGCATGTGCTTTGTCGACCAAGGAATGAAACATCCGAAGCAGGCCCCACGGACTGAGATCTTTACCTCTGAATTGATACGATATATGAACCTCTATCCTCCCACTTCAAACAATGCTTCTTTAATTACCTCACATACGGTGGGATGGGGAAAAACGATCTGGCGTATATCTTCTGCACGCATTTCGGTTTCCACCATCATTGCTGCGCCATATATGATTTCCGAGGCATAGCTGCCTATCATATGGACGCCAATTATCGTCCTATAGCGTTTGTCCAGCAGGATTTTTACTATTCCTCCCCCGTTTACCGTTTCCGCTGCATACCTGCCGCTGTATGCCAGTGGAAGCTTCACAATCTCCGCGTCGAGACACTTTTCTTTCGCGCTTTCTTCGGTTTCTCCCACCGAAGCCACTTCCGGGTTTGTGTATATAACCGATGGTATTGCCGAGTACCTCATTCTGTCACGTTTGCCGAGGATTGTGTTAATGCAGACTTCGGCTTCACGGTATGCCGTATGGGCGAGCATTGAGACACCATTAACATCACCCGCGGCGTAAACTCCTGGAATATTGGTTTTAAGATTTTCGTCGGTAATAATTCTGCCCCTGTCGGTCTCAACACCGATTGTCTCCAGACCCAATCCTTCCGTGTAAGGCCTTCTTCCTATACTCACCAGCACCTTTTCCGAAGATACCGACTGTGTTCCATCAACTGTTTCAAATACAACCTCTCTATCGGTAATACCCGTTACTTTTACAGATAATCTGAAGTCTATACCCTTTTTAGTATAAATGTTGTACAATATTGTACTGACTTCCCTGTCCGTGGGGCCGCCGATATGATCAAGCATCTCCACAACCGTAACCTTGCTGCCTGCCGAGTTGTAATAGGATGCCATTTCAAGGCCGATAACTCCCCCGCCTATAATCACCAATTTTTTTGGTATATCCGTAATATCCAGAATTTCGCGGTTTGTCAGTACAAAACCTTTCCGGTATCCTTCCATAAGCCCTGGAATAGGCGGCATGGAAGGAACAGAACCGGAAGCGACAAGCAATGTCTTCCCAGTATAAACCGCATCTCCGGCCTTAACCATAAAACCTTCCTGACCGCGGCCTGTAATAACTGCTTCACCTTTTACAACCGTTACCTTATTTTTTTTCATTTTGAATTCAATACCCGAAACCAGAGTTTTCACTACCTTATTCTTTCTTGCGATAACCGCGACGTGATCAAGCGCTACATTTTCAGCAATAACACCGTACTTTTTCCCTGCTTTCGCATAATCCGCGATTTTTGCGGAATTCAGCAGCGCTTTTGAAGGAATGCATCCTTCGTTCAGGCACACTCCCCCTAAAGCATGTTTTTCAATTAACAGTGTTGAAAGACCGGCATGTCCCGCTCTTTCGGCGCCAAGGTATCCTCCCGGTCCTCCCCCGATAACAATCAAATCGTATATCATAAACCATCACTCCTAATATAAGTTACACAATACTGCATTAGCTTGTTATGACCGATGAATACTAAAGATGAATTATATAATGTTAAGCCATAACAAGCTACATGACCTATTACCTTTTTTATCCCTTATCTTGCCAGCAACAATATAAAGTGCTCAAGATGCTCTTTCAGATCTTTCAGGAACCTTGCAGCCGGCGCACCGTCCACTGCCCTGTGGTCAAAGGTTAACGACAGAGACATGGATGAATAAACATCAATTACGCCATTCTTATCCCTGCACTTCTGTTCAATTGTATTCACGCCGAGAATGGCTGTCTGAGGGGGATTAATTACCGGTGTAAAAGATTCAATCCCTAACGCTCCAAGATTTGTTATTGTGAATGTTCCATCCTTTAGTTTGTCCGGGCTTATTGTTCCCTTCTGGCATTCCTTTGCCAATGCCTTGGTTTCTATGGAAATCTCATTCAGGGATTTCATACTGGCGTTAAACATTGTCGGCACCATCAGACCACGATCGGTATCTATGGCAACACCCATATGGACAGTGTTAAAATTGCGTATTGTATCTCCCAGGAAATGAGCGTTAAGGTCTTTATGGTATAAGAGCACACGGCTTGCCGCATATATCAGGATATCATTCAGGGTAATGTTTGAAAGGCCCATCTTTTCAGCGTTACCCTTAAGTTCCTGTCGGAAACGGATAATTTCAGTCGCGTCAAAAGAAGCATTCAGAGTTAATTGCGCCATCTGCGTCAGGGATTCATGCATGGTACGCGCAATTACCTTCCTGATGTTGGATATTTTAACATCCTGATATTCCCCTTCTGCTTTTTCGGCTTTTTTTGTGTCAACAGGGTTGCCAACCATATCCTTAATCATGTCAATATCCTGTGTAGTGACTCTTCCGCCCAATCCGGCGCCTGATATTGTTTTTTCGGCATTTATGTATGATTCTTTTGCCCCCGCAGTCACCATATAACCCTGCTGCTGTGCTTCACGGACATCACGTTCAATAATCCTTCCGTTAGGTCCGGTTGGTACTGCAAAACGGGTATCCACTCCGGTTTTCTCCGCCAGATTTTTAGCTCTGGGTGATATGAATATTTCCTCCGCGGCCTTTGCATTCCCGACTTCGTCAGACAGTCCCTCTTTAACCGGCTGCGTTTTTTCGGGTATCTCTTCCCTGCCCTTTTCCTGTTCATGAGAAACATCTCCTGATACAGTGAATGCCGAGATGTCTTCCCCTTCTTCTCCAATAATACATACATTTGTTAAAACAGGAACATCGTCACCTTCATTGAAATATAACTCAAGTACAACGCCGGATACCTTGGATTCTTCTTCAAACGCCGCCTTATCGGTCTCATAAGAGAAAAGAAGATCACCCTCTTTTACCCTGTCTCCTTTTTTTATAAACCATTTGGATATAATACAACTTTCCACCGACTGGCCCTGTCTTGGCATTATAACAGGTGTAGCCATATGATTCGCCTCCTAATTTTTTGTTGTGCAGGTTTTATTTCCTCGTTATATTTTTTTTGCATTTTTTAACAGGTATTTTTCGGCTTCCAGACACCACAAACCGTTATTCGCGTCAGTAATATCCGCAAGACGCGGGAACAGGGAATTTTCTTTTCCTTTGCTGCGCAAGTCACTTATAGCGGTTAATTCCATACTGATATTCGTATAGATTAATTTCTTGCCTCCCGGAATATTGGGAAGGTTTAATGTAGTGTCAACCACACTGTCCAAACCACCTATATGAGTAATCATTGAGGACGGGTTGATTCTTCCTTCGGCCATAAGCTCCAGCGATTCAATCATATCATCCGTATTTCCGCCGCTGGTTCCCACAAGATGGGTTGAATTATAATGTACGTTATAAAAATTCAGTTCCGCAGAAAAAGCAGGATTAGTTGGTCCCGCAAAAAAGTTCAGACAGCCGTCCTTACCGAGAAGCTTATCCCCCTGCTCAATAACAGCCCTTACGGGGGCAAAAACAAATACATCGTCATATCCTTTCCCGCCTGTTATATCCAGCATCGTCTTAACCGGATCGGCAGCCTTTGAGGTATTCAGATAAATCAATTCAACACCGTTTTTTCTTGCTTCTTCTACTGCATAAAGTGATGACGCTCTCATAATACGAGTCTCGTCAATATCGGTTACAACCAGATATGAAGGCTTTCTTTCGTTATGAATGGCATAATCTATCGCACCCAGACCCATTGGACCAACACCCGCCAAAATTGCCATATATCCGCCTTCTGTTATTCCCATTTTGTGAATATAACTGCCATTCCCGGTATGATAATTGGCATGAAACGCTCCGACAATACATGACATAGGCTCGGACAGAGAACCGTAAAAATACGCATCTCCCTTATATTCAAGAAGGCAGCCCTGTTCCATTACCTCATCAGGTATAATAATATGTGTGGCACTCCCTCCGATATATTTAAAAGTGTACCCCGGAGCCGCATACGGATTTGCCTTAAGGTTCAAAGCCGGTTGAATTGAGAACTTCATCCCGGCACCGAATGTGCTTTGCCATTTCTTACCAACCTCCAGAATAACTCCGCAAAATTCATGACCTATAATCACCGGATTCTTATCGATATCATAAGGCACTCTTTTATGTTCATTTCCCTGTATCGCCGCTTTATATGACGACATGCAAATACTGTCGGAAATGATTTCGGCAAGTATTTCATCATCATGAACAGGTGGAAGTTCAAACCCTTCAAGCCTTAAGTCGTTTTTGCCGTATAAACGGACTGCCTTTGTCTTCATTACTGTTTCCTCCCCAAAATATTATAAACAGCCGCGTTGTCGTCAATCGAAATACATCAGTATTCTTCAATTCTCCGCCTTGTACTGTAAAAAAAATTACAGCAGATAAACTGAATTTCACGGATTACAGACCACCATGCTGTTTGTTTAACAAACGATTATGTTTTATTATAACATATATTTATGATAAATTGGAACATATTTTTAAAAAGTATTGTACTTTTTTTTCAAATCAGTTATGATACTAATATGGAGTCATTGTATTATACCCGGAAACATAATTAAACACATTGGCTTAAAACCTGGCATAACAGGTTAATCTATTGAGGTGATCTATCTTGTATAACGACAGACAGGAACAAATACTTAATTTATTAAACGAACGAGGGGATATCCAGATTTCCGAATTGAAGGATGTTTTTCCGCAGGTTTCCACCATGACCCTGCGTCGGGACTTGTCTTTGCTTGAAAATAAAGGACTTTTGATACGAACCCATGGCGGGGCCGTAAATATCAAAAAGCTTTCATCTGTTTACGGAGAAGAAGATGCGTATTCATCGAGGGCTGCGGAAAATGTGGAATCAAAAATAAATATTGCCCACAAAGCCCTTGGGTTTCTGGATAATGGCCGTTCCATCTATCTTGACTCCGGAAGCACAATAATGTGCCTGGCAAAATTAATCCCGGACGATCCCTTTTCCATACTCACAAGCGGGATTAATATCGCTATGGAACTTACAAAAAAAACCAGGATAACCATCTACACTACCGGAGGACAATTGAACCAGAACAGCTTGTCTTCATCCGGACCCACCTCCATGTCCATGCTTGATTTTATTAATGTTGATATTGCTTTTATGGCGGCTTCCGGGTTTTCTCCGGAAAACGGATTTACGGTTTCAAATTTCTTTGAATGTGAATTGAAAAAAGCAGTTATCAAAAAAGCAAAAAAAGTCATTATGCTTATTGATTCCAGTAAATTC
Organism: uncultured Oscillospiraceae bacterium; assembly: GCA_964610205.1. Taxonomy (GTDB): domain Bacteria; phylum Bacillota; class Clostridia; order DSM-8532; family DSM-8532; genus CAZSVI01. Next base: position 26,090 of record CAZSVI010000017.1, on the reverse strand, counting down.
AACAAGGTACTGGCCTTTACCTTCGGGCAGCTGTCAGACATGGATATTATGATCTGCGATAAGGAACTTTCAGGCTCCATTATGGGAAAAGCCCGTGAGGCAGGAGTACAGATTTTATTATAGTTCTGATGAACCGGTTGGTAAGCCCAACCATATTTAGAAGATGCCTTGCCCTGTCCCTTCGTTCTCTTAGATGTGAAATCATCATAGAAACCTCTGCATTTAAAACCGCCGATAAATAAGGCAGGAGATTCCTTGTGATGGACCGCCTTAGCCTCGTTATATTTTCAACGTCTTTCCAACGATTGCTTCCATGCTTTGCTTAAGCTGCCTTGATTTTTTCCCTTTATTTTTATAAAAATCCTGCTATAATAGACTCAAGATACATATCTGTATCAAAATTCGCGCCACACCTTTAAAGGGTGGCAGCAGGAGGTATGTTTATGAAAAACCGGTCATCCGGTCTATCCGGAAACCAAATCGAGACACGTAAACCGAGGTTGGGAGTCAACATAATGGTCAGACTTGCAGTTATGACCGCCATTATCATTATTATGGCGTTCACACCATTGGGCTACCTGAAAACCGGTCCGTTATCCATCACTTTTTTGCAGATTCCGGTTGTTGTAGGTGCCATTGTCATGGGCCCGGCCGCCGGGGCCTTTCTTGGAGGCGTTTTCGGAGCCACAAGCTTTGCCCAGTGTTTTGGGCTTGATGCTTTCGGCACCATGCTTTTCGGTCTCAATCCGATAGGCACATTGATTCTGTGCATGGTTCCAAGAATCCTTATGGGACTTCTTTGCGGGTTTATTTTTAAAGCCCTTTACAGAATCGACAGAACCCGGATTGCAAGCTATGCCGTCTCCACTTTATCGGGTGCGCTTCTCAACACACTTTTATTTATGAGTGCTTTCATCCTGTTTTTCTACAACACGGTGATTACCTGGTCAGCCGATGCCGGTAAAGCTCTATTCCCCTACCTTGTGGCTTTTGTGGGTGTGAATGGTCTTGTGGAAGCGGCGGTGTGTTTTATCGCCGGCGCCGCTATTGCCAAAACACTTGATATCGCGCTGAAAAAGAGCCGCTCTCAATCAATGACTTCTTAGCGTATTGAATTATCCGGCTTAATACCGTCATATTTATCACCGGGTACAGGAATAAACCTCCTGTACCCGTTTAAAATAATTGCTCATCTTGCAGGGGTTAAAGCCGGTCTTATTTGTATATAACAAGATCATCGAAAGGTTTTCTGCCCCGGTCGGTTTTTATATCCGACGGATACCCCAGCGGTGTTAAAACAACCGGCTCCAGATTCTCCTCAAGTTCAAAAGCATCCATGAATGCCCGGGGATCAAAGGCGCCAATCCAGCAGGTTCCGACACCAAGATCCGTTGCGGCCAGAATCATATGATCCATTACGATAGCCGCGTCTACGTTCGCATAGCTCTTTTGGTCTCTCCGTACCCAGCAATCCCCGGAAACCGTACAGACACCAATAATATATGGGGCATCGGAGAACCATTCCCGCGGGTAGATTTTTTTCAATGCTTCCTTTCGTCCTTTGGTCTCAGCGACGATTATTTTGAATGGCTGAAGATTACACGCCGTCGGAGCCAGCCTGCCGGCTTCCAGAATCCGCTTCAGCTTTTCAGGTTCCACCGGATCCGGTTTGTAGGATCGAACACTATACCTTTTGCCGATTACGTCGAAAAATTCCATTTTCAAAACCTCCCTGGAATATCTCCTCTATAATATATGATTTATGATTTATTTTATCATCCTTTTTTCCATATCGTTTTTCCGCCAACAAGGGTTAATTCGGATTCAATAAACGGGATCTCCTCCTCCGGGCATATATATAAATCCCTGTCAATAACTGCCATATCGGCAAATTTGCCGACCTCCAGGCTCCCTTTTCTGTTTTCATCAAAGGAGGCATAAGCCCCGTACAGGGTATACATCCTTAAAGCGGTTTGCCGGGATACCTTCTGCTCGGGATAAACAACCTCCCCATACCGTGTTTTGCGGGTAACCAGATTATACATTCCCAAAAAGGGATTGTATGGATTCTGGGAAAGAAAGGAATCATGCTTAACCATATGATCGCTGCCCGCACAAACAGACACACCCAATTTTTCCATATCCCCGTACGGGAGAAAGGAGCGCATGGTTTCACGATCAAAGATTTTATCGAGAACGGAGCCGTCTTTATAATGCCAGGCCGGCTGGGATATCAGTACCAATCCCAGGTTTTTTATTCTCTCCAGCAAGCGGGTATCCGTAAAGTCCGCATGGATGACAGAAAACCTCCTGCCATTCACGGGAAGGCTTCGGTTCACTTCCTCATAAGCCGAAACGAATCTGTCGGCAGCCGCGTCTCCGATACAGTGCGCTGTCATTTGCAGTCCGGCTTCAAAAGCTTTCCTGATGTATTCAACAATTTGTTCTTTGCTGAACAGGATAATACCGCAAAAGTCGTCATTCTCCGTTCCGACGATTCCGCTCCCTTTTTTATACGGCTTTCGCATATAGGATGTACCGGTAAGAATGCCTCCATCCAGAAATATTTTTATAAACCCCGTTTTCCCCCACTCAGGTGGTGTGCCAATGGATTGGATCAGTTTTTCCGACTCTTCAATAACGCTTTCGGCGGAACCGGCGGGAAAAGTATATGTTAACCGTATATTCAGCTTTCCGTTCTGATAAAGTGTGTTAAAAATATCCACTGCCTCAACGGTTGTACATGCATCAATGACCGAGGTTATTCCCACCTTGCCGTATCCTTTCAAAAGCTTTTGAACGGCATCAAGTGCCTCGTGCTTTTCATAACGCGGTTTTTCCAGATGTCTTTTTATCAGATCCCCGCATAAGAAAAGCCTTCCGCTGATTCTGCCGGTTTTCTCATCCCTCAGGATCTGACCGTGACACGGAGCCGTCTTTTCATCAATGCCGGCGATCCGTAACGCGCAGCTATTGGCCTGGCCGGCATAGGCGCCGTCCAGATAAACCGGATTGTCCGGGGCAGCGGCATCCAGTTCATCCATTGTCGGATACCGGTGTTCTTCCAGCCTGGCAGGATATGTGTTCGGGAAATACAACCACTCGCCTTTTCCTGCCTGCTTAACTTTTTCGCGGATATGACTCAGTAATTCATCAACAGAGGACGCCACAAAGAGCTCCCCTCTCATTTCACTCAGGGAAGCGCCCAGTGTATGCGAATGGGTATCAATTAAACCGGGTATGACAACTTTCCCTTCAAGATTAAACAGCCTGGTCCGGTTGTTTTTCAAGGCCAGCATACTGTCGGAAGTTCCCAGGGCCGCAATGCGGTCATCCCTGATGGCTACCGCCTCATAGATATTATTTCGTACATCGCCGCTTATTATTTTTCCGTTAAACAGAATTAAATTAATATCTCTCATGGTGAGAATAATATCATATCATCGTGTATATCGCAACAACAGAATGGTTATCGTTATAAACGGATTCAATGAAATCCTGCTTGAAAACAATGCTTCATGAATCCTTCGTATATATTGCCTTGTTTTTTATAAGCAGGGCTGAACCAAGAGCGCCGGACAGGGAAACAACGGAGGCAAGCAGAAACGCAGACGGAAATGAGCCGCTTGCATCTGCAATGGCGCCTGCTACAGTTGGTCCGGCAGCCTGCCCAATTCCAAAGAAAAGTGTAATGAAACCAAGTGCAGCAGGAGCAAGTTCCCTGCCAAGCATATCTCCGCAGGCTGCTGCCATTATTGCCGGTATACTCCATGCGGACAATCCGAAAATAATAGCGGACAGTGTCAGATGATATGATGTACTGCCAAATGCAAAAAGGCTAAAGGCCACAGTATTCAAAAGGTAGAGTATTATAAGGGTGCTTTTGCGGCCTATCCGGTCGGATACAGCACCCCATAAAAGTCCGCAAAGCAGGCTGAACCATCCCATGAGCATGAACATATTACCTGCCTCAACGCTTGTATAGCCATGGTCGGCTGCAAGGTACTTGACGAAAAACGTCATATAAATGATATAGGAAAAACCAAACGCTATATAAATAATGCCAAGATACCAGACAGGAGCAGAAAGATACACTCTTTTCCACTGGAGTTTCGGTTTTTTATCAGGATGTTCTTTATCTGATTGAGGGGATAATTGAAGACTACCGCTTTCCCCGATGAGGCTGAGCCCGATTCCGGAAGCGCTGTTTCTCAGTACAAGATATGAGCACAGAGCAAGCAGCAGGGTTATGACTCCGTATAGAAACCAGCAAGTGCGCCAGGCTCCCTCTCCCTGTACATTCAATATACCGGGAACAACGAGTCCCGTAAATATTAATGCGATGGATGAACCCGATACAGCTATTCCCGAGGCAAACCCCCGTCTATTACCTGAATACCAGGCCGGCCAGAGGCCCATAATGGATACATTTGCAGCACCACTCCCGATGCCGGTCAATGCTCTCCATATTATCAAAGAGCCGAACCCCTGGGCCAGACCTGTAAAAATCATGCTTGCACCCGCAAGGAAAAGGCCGAGGGAAGCTGTCAGACGCACCCCATATTTTGCCGCCAACGCTCCGCCTATAATCGACAGGGCAAGGTAGCCCGACAGGTTCAATGTAGCCAAAAGCCCTGCCTGTTCATTATTCAGACCGAGGTCGCCCTGCATCGAAGGAAGTACGGTTGTATAACCGAAACGGGCAAGCCCCAGCGCGCCAAATACACCCAGTGTACCCATTGCGAGTACAAGCCAGCCGTAGTGTATGGGAAAAACATTCGTCTTCTTCATCATTTCCAACCCCCGGAAAAGACCGTATAGAAAAATTTAATTTATATAAACAGCTTTAACTCAGATATACTTTAACAAAAAACATCTGATAAATCAAATAGTACCAAAAACCCCGGAAGAGATTGAATCTAAATTATTCCGTTAACCGCTGCCGAGAGATGAGACAAGACGTCTTTTATATTCAAGAAACTTTTCGGTATACAGCATCTCCCGTTTTCTTGGCCTTTCAAAGCATATTGTCAGATTCTCCGTCAGCCTTCCCGGTCTTGGACTCATCACAAGTACCCTGTCTGAAAGATACAACGCTTCCTCAATATCATGCGTTATAAAAAGGACTGTTTTCCTGTGATTCTCCCAGACTTCGGTCAGCCAGTCCTGCATCTGGTTGCGGGTAAGGGCATCCAGCGCTCCGAAGGGCTCGTCCAGCAGCATAACGGACCCATCCATCAGCCATGTCCTGAGAAGAGCAACCCTCTGCCGCATTCCGCCCGAAAGCTCATCCGGGTATGCCTTTAAGAATCCGGACAACCCGAAATCGGAAGCCATGCTTTCCATATACTCTTTGCCGGTGTCTTTCAGCTTGCCGCTGAGCTCCAGCGGAAGCACTATATTCTGCCATACGGTACGCCACGGGAGTAATAGATCCTTTTGCAGCATGTAAGCCAAATGGGGCCTGCTGATTCGTATATCCTGCCCGTACACCCGCACCGTACCTGAAAAATCCGTTTCCAATCCGGCTATTGTGCGGAACAACGTACTTTTCCCACATCCGCTCGGACCAATAATTGAAACAAATTCCCCCACAGAAACCCTCAGTTCCACTTCGTCCAGAACCGGAAGCGCCTTTCCGCTCATACTGTATAACTTGCTTAATACGGTAACCTCAACAGCCAGATCCATGTTCATCCCCCTGTTTCATCTTTAGGGCCAATCACTTGTTCAAAAATCCGTTTGTAAATGCTTCGGATATATTAACCTTTTCTGCTATAAACCCGTTATCATACATCCAAAGCATATACCTTTCCCATACTTCCGGTCTCTGCATTCCCCAATAAGGAGCGTCCTCCCGGTATTTATCCGCAAGATATCTCTGGCTTTCAACAACAAGGTTTCTATCCAGTTCCGGCACCTGGTTCAGTAATATTTCCGCGGCGGCATCCGGATTGTCAATGGCATATTGGTATCCCTTTTCTACCGCCCGCATAAACTTAAGAACCAGTTCTTCGTTCTCTTCTATGTTCTTCTCACTCGTTATGATAACGGGAGTATAATAGTCGAACACTTCGGCTTCTTTTCCCAGGTCTATATAATTCAGTTCAATCCCCCGAGTCTTTGCCTCAATTCCTGCCCATGCCTCAAAGATCCATGCGAAGTCAATTTCTCCCGTAGCCGATGCCTGAAAAAAGTCAGCATCTCCGGTTGTAACAATTTCCAGTTTTTTCGGATCCGCTCCTGCCTGTTCCATCAGATATCTTAGTGTTGCGACTTCTACATCCGAACCCCATCCTCCGTACTTTCTGTTTTCAAAATCCTTTGCCGATTCAATTCCCTTTTCCTTCAATGACGCGAATCCGGAAGTGTTATGCTGTATAACAGCTGCAAGAGAAACCACAGGAACATTTTCAGCCCGCGCGAAAGTAACGCTTTCCTGATAACTGACACCAAACTGCGCCGCGCCGGATGCAACCAACTGTTCCGAAGTCCCTTCCCGGGGTTGTATGATTTCCGCCTCCAGGCCTTCGTCCCTAAAAAATCCTTCCTGTACAGCAACATATAATCCGGTATGATTCGTATTGGGCGTCCAGTCCAGAACCGCCGTAACCTTGTTGTACTCCCTGTTTCCACATCCCGATGCCAAAAATATAACTGAAATGATAATATAACCAAACGCAAAAAGCTTTTTCATGTAATCTTTCTCCTTCTTATGATCTTTTTTTCCATATACGAAATCAGAAAAAACAAACTCAAACTTAAAACAATAATAATAAATACATCCGCAAATAAGGCTGCGGTTTTAAAGGTTTTCATAGACCGGGTAAGAAAAATCCCCAATCCATCCTTTGCACCAACCCACTCTGAAAGAACGGCTCCTGTAACACTATAGGCGGCAGCGATCTTAAGTCCCGAAAAAAACTGAGGCATTGCCTGAGGCACCCTCACTTTCCACAGTACCTGCGAAGGAGTGGCCCGCATAACCTGCAGAAGCTCGTCCAGTTCGGGTTCTGTTGAGGTCAGTCCCTGTACTAATCCCACTGTCATGGGAAAAAAGCAAACCAGTACAACAATTAACACTTTTGGCAAAATACCAAACCCAAACCAGATCATAAACAGAGGAGCCAGTACATAAAGCGGTATTGTCTGGCTGATTACCATATATGGCCATAAAATCCGGTATAAAACCGTAATTCGTACCATTGAAAGAGATATGGCAACAGACAGGATAAAAGCCAGTGCAAAACCCAATACAACTTCAAAAAGCGTTACCAGCATATGGTTCATAAGTATCGGGAAGGATTCAATAAAAGCCCTGTATACAGCGCTGGGGGACGGCACAAGATATTCCGGTGTTTTCAGAATAAAAACCAGCCCTTCCCATACCACCACAACAACAGCAAAAGAGATTGGGAGATAAATTCTATTGATATTTTCCGATCTTTTCATTCATAGTCACACCTTCCGGTTTATAATCAATCTTGACAACAGACAACACCCTTGTGGCGCCTTCCAAAACGCATATATCCTGAGCTTTTTTCACTATATCCAGAAGAATATCCATCTCTCCCTCCATAGTTGTTTCCATCGGCCCCACGATATATTTGACACCTGATTTTTGAATAAACTCAATGACCCTGTCAACCACAGGATAAATTCTTTCATCCGGAACACGCGGTATTACCTGTAGGCTTACATTGACAACCGGCATGCTTATCACCGCCTTCATAAATAAAATTTGATATATCATAACTCATGAGTTAATTTACCATGCAAAAAACCGCCCGGAAAGGCGGTTTATTCCAAAATCCCCTTCCCTACGCCGGTATGACCCGGATCAGGTTGTGCGGTCGGAGTTGATGACTCCCTCTCAGCCGGCTTACCGACTCCCGCAGGCAAAATTTTAAATTATTTAAAACAAACTGTAATTGCCTGTGCAATTACTTCTGCTGCTATAATAATACAGAATCAAATCATATGTCAAGCAAATTTTCGTTCTATGCCTCCAAGGTAATGAAACATCCGGAAAAAGGCGCTTACAACCGAACGCATCAGAAGACTTGACCCAAAAGATCAGATCCGTGACAGATATACTCTGTACCCCTGAATTGTATCCGTAAGATTTACAGTTTAATCCAGTTGTACAGCAGTACCGATATTCCCGTTTCCATTATAAAAACCAATGGTATTCCAATCATGAACATTTGTTTCCTGATTTTATGGTGAAAAGCAATACACCCTAAAAATATTCCCGGTCCGCTTCCCGCGAAAGCCATCCATAAAAACCATTTCTCCGCTATACGCCATTTACCGCGTATTGCCCATATCTTGTCCAATCCTGCCATTGTGAAACCAACGATATTTATACAAATAAGAAGGATAACAACCGTACTTACCAATTATTTTACCATAACCTTGTTTCATATTTTTATTATGATAACACAAATTGTTATTTGAGAAAAGGGTGCCCCTCCTTTTCCTAAATATTTAAGCTTCATGTTTAGAATACTAAATTTATTTTTATATTTTTATTAATTTATTTAAATTATGTATTGACATATTTAATTTTTGTATTATAATTAAATCATAAATTAAATTATATGATTATTTTGAGTTTAAATATTGAAAACATTAATTTCAATTTTATACTTTGAAGAATCGGAGGAGCGGAAATGAAACATGAAATATTAGGTAAATGCCCTGTGTGTGACAGCGAAATCACTATCACGGAAATTCATTGTAAAAAATGCGAAACCACAATACGGAGTGAATTTGAACTGTGCAAGTTCTGTAAGCTCACATCTCCGCAAAAATACTTCATTGAGGTATTTATTAAGAACAGAGGGAATATAAAAGAACTGGAAAAAGAGCTTAGTATATCCTATCCAACTGTCAGAAACAAATTGGATGAAGTTATTACCGCACTGGGTTACCAGGTTGATCAGCAAAAAACCTGCACGAACCGGAAAGAGATTCTTGAAAAACTCAGCCAGGGACAAATAAGCAAGGATGAAGCCTTGAAACTTTTAAACGAATAGATTTTTGAAAACGGAGGTTTTAAAGATGAAAAACATTACCGAGGAGAGAATGCAAATCCTGAAAATGATTGAAGAAGGTAAAGTAAGCGCGGCAGAGGGGCTTGAATTGATGAATGCCTTGGAGCAAAGCAACATTGAAGAGGGCATTGCAGCAAGAAAAACCGCCAAATGGCTTAAGGTGAGAGTGAAAACCATGGAGGACAAGACCAAGGTTAAGGTAAACATTCCGCTCTCGCTGGTGGATGTAGGGTTAAAGCTGGGTGCTGCCTATGCTCCCCAGTTGAAAGAGTCCGGTCTTGACAAGATTGATTTCAATGAAATAATTGAGGCTGTCAAGAATGGCGCGGAAGGAAAAATCGTTGACGTTGAAGACGAAGACAGCCAAACAAAGGTAGAAGTCTATGTAGAATAACCAATGCTTGACAACCTTCTGAAATTAGTCACGAAAAAAGACCAGCACATAATATAATGCCCGGCAGCTGCTGATTATACAAAAGCTGGGCATTTTCTTGTTTGTTCGCTAAACGTACCTGGTTTTCACATCATACAAATTAATATTAATCCAGGTTCAACTATTTCCGTCATGAAAGACTTCCTCAACGCTGTCGTCATAATCATTGAGCTCGGGAACATCAATTTCACCATTTTTGTTTTTAACCGCTTTGAATCTGCTCTTTTCTTTTTTCTTTTTTGAATTCATCAGCAGCAACAAAAAAACACCCAGAGCAATATACACAAGCTGTCCGATATTGGGCCTGACTTCGCTCTCCAATGAATTGACAAACGGCGCAAACGGAAAATAATATACCGTACGCTCAACTGTTACGGAATTATCTCCGCCGCGCCTGGTTGTATGTCCCTCATGAGTTTTACCCTCCTTATCGGTGAAGGTATAATCAACCGACCATTCATACCTCTGGTTTGCAGGACGGTTGTCATCGGCCCCCCCGACTCTTCGTTTATTTACGTTCGCATTAGTGCTGTTTCCAAAAAAACACAGCGCAATATTACTTATTGCTAACAGAATAAGTGCCGCTCCTATTGCTGAAACAACTATACGCCAGAACAGGCTTGATGATTTTGCCTTTTTCTTCTTTGCCACATTCATTTTAAACATCTATAATCCTAGAGATTGTAAGTGTTTCCCGATATGTTTTTTTAGAGCTTCGGTATACTCATTTTCGTTTTTATGAAGAACCTCGTACAATTCATCCCTGAACAGGCTTTTACCGTTTTTGTCTTTGGCCAACAGAATCAGACCGTAGGTAATATGCATAACCTGGCGGGAATCTTCCTTGTCCATGAGACCGGCCAATTCTGAATCCTTTATTCTGTCCAGCGCCGTTATATTTTCCGGCTTTGCGCTGATATGATAATATTTCCTTGCCTCGTGCAGATGCTCCAGAGCAAACGCATGCATTCTTCTGTACAAATCAGGTTTTTTTACGGCAACCACCCTTAAAGCTTCCAGCCAGTTTGTTCCGGCTGTTTTTAAATGGTAGTTCCCTTTTGTTTTTTCACCGACTATAGGAAATACCATAAACTTGTCACTTCCTGAATGGACGCTGATTTTATACCCAAAATAATCAGCAATAGCTACATGAACAGTAAACTCCCGTATAAACTGCCCGAGGTCACCACGGTAGTCGATTCCCTTTTGAAACTCACCGCAAAACCTGGGCGCCAGGCTCGTAATATCCACTCCCGCATTAATCAGTTCGGATGAGACAAAATAATGGGAAGCGGGGTTGGTTGAAGTTAAGGTTTCATCAATAGACATCTCAAAATCTATTTCCCTGCCTGATTTTGCAATCAGATTATGATAAATATCAAGTGTATGTTGTATTGCCTTTCCATATACACAGGCCATTCTGATTAGTTCATCACTGGTAATAAAGAATTCAAAACCCTCAATTTCAAACTTCTTATCAGCATATCGTTTTTCCCATTTTACACGTTCTTCTGATGAAAAACGGTTATATTTTTCCATTAGCTCAACAACTTCGCCGGCTGCTGCGGAATTATCAATATGATCCGAACAATCCAGAGTAATCATTGTCATGCCGACATCCACAGCCATCTTTACCTCTTCGGCTGTTTTCAAATGATCCCCGTCCGCTCCATATCCTTTTTTATACCCTTCCTGAAATACTGCCCAGGCAGCCGATGAAAGAACATCCTCATAATTCCTTCCGGTCAGGTTAAGTTCCCGGATGGACTGCTGAGCCAAAACCGGAAATACATCCAGATCCTTAACTGTTTGAATATGTCCGGTGGATGCAAGCCCCAGCCGATCTCCAAGCCCTATTGTTATTTTTTTGCCTTTATGGGCCTGCGGATTTGTGTAGATAAAAATATTACGTATTACCCTGCAGTTTTCATTGGTTATAGGGCATACTTTTATTTTCTCTCCTTTGATAATCTCTTCTCTTCCGTTCAGATTAGCAAGACGGGCATCTTCTCCAATCATTATCAGATATTTTTGAGTATCATCATAAACCATCATTATAAGGGCATTGCCCACCTGGTTAAGGGAACCGGAATAAATCCCATACCTTTCAAATCCTTCCGCTGCCTTTGCTTTCAACTCCTCAAACTTAGTATTCTTCAATTCCGTACACTCTAAAAAGTTTTTCCACCGGCTCATAATGCATTTCTCCTTTTCTCAACTGTATAGGTATTACTTTTTATTTTACTGTAACCTTGATAATAATAACACAAATTTTGTTCTATCAATGTCAAAATATCAATGTCAAAATGCTTAACTATATATGCTGTACTAAATTTTTAGTACAACATATATAGCACAAGCGAATTGAACGCGTGCCGAAATTTTTGTAAGCAAAACGGCACATGCGCAATATAAAATGAAAAAAGAGATAACTTCTTCAGTATCAATTCATCCCAATTACTTTTTTCATTTTATATAAACGCATTCTTAAACTTGTATATTGTTATGTGATGATAATTTTCTCCAGTCTTCAAAACCGGCGAGGGAAAATGTTTATGCTTCATTGCATTCGGAAAAAACTGTGTTTCCAGGCAAAGGCTGCTCCATTTCCGGTATTGCACACCACTTTTTCCAACAAGGGAACCATTCAGGTTGTTTCCGGTATAAAGCTGTATGCCGGGCTTGGTGGTATAAACCTCCATCCCTCGTCCGCTTTTTGGATCATATACCTCTGCGCAGTATTCGGGTTTATTCGCAATACCATTTATTATAAAATTATGATCATATCCTTTCACATATTGAATATATTTATCATTTGACAATAATCCGGGTTTTAGAGATTTCATCTGCCTGAAATCCACAGGGGTTCCGGCTACTTCCATAATTTCACCAGTAGTCACGCATTCATTATTATTCACAGTAAACTTATCCGCATTAATCTTCAGCATATGATTCAGTATATCCCCTGATGCATGGCCTGAAAGGTTAAAATAGCTATGGTTGGTAAGATTTATGACAGTGTCTGCGTCTGATATTGCTTTATAATCCATAATTAATTCATTATCATCTGAAAGGGTATATGTAACCGTTACATCCAGATTTCCGGGATAACCTTCCTCACCGTCGACACTTCTGTAGAAAAGCTTCAGGAGGTTTGGACAAACCTCCGTGACCTTCCATAAAACCTTGTCAAAGCCCTTTACACCACCATGAAGATTATTATTCCCGTCATTTTTATACAAATCATATATCTTGCCGTTCAATTCAAAACACGCATTCTCTATACGGTTGGCGTGACGTCCTATAATAGCTCCAAAATATGGATTTTCTGAAATATAACTTTCGAGATGATCGAAACCAAGAACCACATCGTCAAGCTTTCCGTTTTTGTCAGGTACATATAATGAAACAACAATCCCACCATAGTTAGTTATTTCGGCTTTCATACCATTTTTATTATTCAGGGAATAAAGATAAACAAGAGCTCCATCAGTTGATTTTCCATATACTTTTTCCATTGCGTTGCCTCCCGATTTATTCTAATTATTTTATACAACAAGATACAAAACAGAACCGGGTGAAGTGTTACCCGGTCATGGCGAGCCTTTCATAGTGCTTATATAATGAATAAAATTCGCCGCTGTAATTTTTACCCCACGGTTTTTTCTTCCCGCAAAAGTGCAGAATAATTGTATTATTAATAATATAATCCATGCTTACATTGCCTTTGGATAATATACGCCTATAATATCTGGTATCATAATTATACAAAATCTCGTCAAGCTTCTTTATTTTTTTTGCGAACAATGAATTCAAAATGTCCTGATCGGGCAATATTAAAATGCTTTTATGCCTTGCAACAAACTCAAAAATATCTTTTTCCTTTATTTTCTCCCGCTGCATTTTAAGGTTCATCAGAAGAACACCTGAATTAAAATATTCTTCAATTTCATATTCCATAAGCCTGAATTTGTTTATTTCCTTAACGGGTATTCTATTGTGGTAAGCCGCAGCATACAACCAGCCCGACAGATCAATATCATATAATGTTCTGATATTGTTGATTATAAGAATATCAGGATCCAGATATAAAACCTTATTCACATCAACGGGCAGGTACTTAAATGCCAGTAACCTATAATACATTTCCTTTGTATAGTGCATTACAATGGGAGCATCACGGAAGTCGCCGCCTTTAATTTCAATTGGTAAAAACCTGTGTCCGTTTTTTGTTATAAAACCGTTTATGTCTTCCATCTCCTCAGGCTTTATGCTTGAATGAAGCAGAAATATATAAAACTCCTCGTTCTGATTGTTCAGGAACAGTGATTTTAGCATCACTTTCAGAGGATTAATATAATTGGAATCCAGTGTTACGAGAATATTCAATATTGTTAACATCCTTTCTTGTATTTATTCGGAACGACTAATACAGCATTTATCATAAAAAAACCGGACATATAATACCTCTTGGAATTCCGGTATTTCTTCTCTCCTGTTATTTTAAAACACTATTTTAAAAACTACAAGAGGTATGTACGGTAAAACACATTCTTGAGGCAGAAAATCTTTTGATGAAGTTAATTTGCGTTCTTCACAGAAGGGACGCAGCAGCAACAGAAAAGTTCTTTAACTTACCGCCGCATATCAGTAAATTAACCTGTTATTCATATATTCAGCAGATGGGGTACTAATATGTTCTATATTTTGCCCAGAACGCTGTCAATAAAAACATTAACAATATCCGGATCATATTTTTTCCCTGCCAGGTTTTTAATTTCAAGTATAGCTGCTTCCTTGCTTTTCGCATTTTTATTGAAAATGTTTATCATTGCTTCATATGCCTGTGCTACCGCCAGTATTCTCGCCAGCCTGGGAATTTCTTCCCCTTTCAATCCCTTTGGATACCCCGTGCCGTCCCAGCTTTCATGGTGGCTATATACTCCTTCGGCTATATCCAGTGTATCATCAAATATATTCAATATTCTGTATCCTACTACAGAATGCTGCTGCATTTCTTTTTCCTCTTTTTCTTCAAGGAAACTCTCTTTTCTAAGGATATCATCGCTTAATACAATTTTACCAATATCATGAAGGAATCCTATTTCCTTTAGTTTTTTTATTTCAGTTTCAGGAAGATTCATTGCTTTACCAATATTCCGGCACAATTTGCTGACGGCAATAGAATGCTGTTTTTCTCTGGGACTTCTGTCATGAAGCGTCGTTATTATTGTATTTATCATGTCGGAATTAACGGCAGTCCGGCTTAGTATTTTCTCTTTGTACATTTCATTTTCAGCATTTTTCACCGTACTCTCAATTTCCTGATCAATGCATGTTTTAGTATCGCGTCCCATGGATACGCTGCACTTTATCGCGGCAATCTTTTCTTTGGACAGGTCGGTTTTTACTCTGGAAACAATTTTATCCGAATCACTTGCCTGGGTTTTTGGCAAAAGGATTATGAATTCATCTCCGCCCATACGAGCTATGATATCTCCATCTCTGCACGCTTTTTTCAGTATTTCGGCAACCTTTTTCAAAAGAGCATCCCCTGCCTGATGTCCAAAAATATCATTTGTTAACTTTAGCCCGTTAACATCACCGTAAATAGTGGATATGGGTAAATTTTCTTCCCTGTCAAGCTTTCTTAACGCATTTTCAAAACTGCTTCTGTTGTATAGGCCGGTAAGGGAATCATGGGAGCTTAAATACTTAATTTGCGCCTCATTGCTTTTACGTTGGGTAGTGTCCATAAAATTAACCACAGCGCCGACTATCTTGCCGTCTTTATATTGGAGATGGGAATAATACTCAGCATCAAAGCTTGTGCCGTCTGCCCTCCAAAGCACTTCATCATCCACATAAGCACTTTCACCTGTTATAAATGTCTTAAAAATTTGACATTCCTCCTTTGGTAAAAGTGTTCCGTCTTTATGGCTGTGATGAATCTTCAGGTGCATGTTTTCCCCAAGCAGTTCATCCTGGTTCTTATACCCCAGCATTTCTATGCAGCTTGTGTTACAAAAGGTGCAATTACCTTCAATGTCAATTCCATATATTGCTTCTGCGGTGGAATCCAGAATAAGGCGCAATTGTTCCCTGCTCATCTCCAGCGCATAGTTTGCTTCCTCGAGTTCTATATTTTTATATTCCAGAAACTGCGCCACCTCATTTCTGATAAGCTCAATATAGCTTACCAGCATAAAAATTACCAGAGAGGCAATTGCAATATTAAAAATTGATTTGATGTTAAACTCGGCAGGTTCCCAGCCACTATATCTTGTAAGTATGAAATACAACAAATACATACTGAATGCAGCAATTACAATCCGGGCCTTTTTTCTTCCCAGAAGAAAATACACTACGGCCGGAAACGGAGAAATCCAGTATAAAGCATAGTATCTATGCTCTACAATGGAAAAAAAGGCAGATAAGGTTCCAAGTAAAATTACAACTACAGCATAAGTTACAATTCTGATATTATCGGTTTTGTGAAAATAATATAATGTAAGCAATGAAAGAATGGCTGCTATGAAATTCACCACGGCTGCGTATAATTCAAAAAACCAAAAATTCGTTATGGAGAAAAATAAGCATGTGCCAAGCAATACTACCAAAACAATATTTAATAGGTATACACGTCTATATTCGGGGTGTTTCGCTGTAAAACGATGGTTGTTCGTCAGTATCTTCTTCCATAATTCTGTCATTTCTGTAGCCTCCGGTGCTCAGGATACTTTTCTTCCCCATATGAAATTTTGGAAAGTGATTATTACTGGAATACTTCCATATATTTAATATTATTTAACCATTCTCTTTTCTCACGCAAGGAATATCAGGATATATGCAATAAACTATATATAATAGTTTACCACATTTTTATATCACTATAACAATTTATTATATTGTTTTACCGATTATTTTTCGCAGATATCTCCTTGCCCGCCAATTATATCGGCAAGTTTCGTATTATTGCTTACCAACAAGTAAATACATAATATAGTATTCCATAAGGGACTTTTCTCGGTTAGACCGCAAACTTTTTTTAAAACAGCTTCAACCCCCTCAGAGTTGATAATTTGATGAATTTCGTCCTGACAATCCTCTTTGTTAAATTTTAAGGCTGCGGCTATTCCCATGCAAATGTATATTGGGTTTACACCATGTTCAATACAGAGTCTTGCGGCACCCACAAGCCTGTCATTATATGACAGCTTGCGTACGATATCATTCCCTACCCTGCTTATGGTATCGGCCAATTGCCTGTTGCCGAACCTTTGAATGAGATCATCCGCATATGACATGATAGTATTCAAGTCTATGCCATGCTCCCTGGAAAGAGCTTCAGCAGAAGCATACATTGCCTTTTTGGTTACTGCTCTTATATCCGTATCCTCAATTGATTCCCAAATGTAAGTGTGGTTTTTTATTCTCCCGAGATAAGCTGTAACAGCATGTCCCATATTGTGTATAAAAAGCTTTCTTTGAATGTAAAATTCAAAGGGGCTTACCGCAAGCATATTTTTAATTACAGGTATTTTTCCTTTGAAGCCTTCTTTATCTACCGGCAATTCCCCGTATTCCTCGACACAGATCCTTAAAACATTTCCATTTTGCATTTCCCCGGTCATAACAGGAACCATCCTTCCGATGGACGACTCAACCATCCCGACACTATCATCGAATAGTTCCTTCTCATTATCATCCAATTCCTGTTTAACAAGACCTGCCAGATATATATTTGCGTTTAGCAGGTTTTCGCAGATAATAATATTCAACGGAGCTTTTTTACCTATTTTCCACCTATTCCTCAAACCTTGTGCTATAGGGCCTGCTATTCGGGGAAGTATATTGACTCCGACCGCTGTAGCCATAATATCCGCACCCGCTATTTCCTCGGCAACGCTATGTATATCTCTCCCGTTTACTCCTCTTACATTGGTAACAACGACTTCCCTGCTGTCCTCTTTACTCAGGATCCTTACAGGATATTGCCTGTCGTCATTCAATTTATTCAAAATCTCATTATTCACTTCAATAAAAACCACTTCATAGCCGGATTCCGAAAATAATTGACCTATAAACCCCCGGCCAATATTACCCGCTCCATACATTACAGCTTTTTTCATATACTGTCCCTCTTTTCCTGTACACATTTATATTAAAGAAAGACGAGTTGCCAAAAAGCTCGTCTCTCTTTTTTAAATAACTTCCGGAACTCTCTTTATGTCCTCATCCGTAAAAATATCTTTTTCATCTCTGCTTTTTGTTGAAAATTCAGAAACTACAGCCCCTTTATCTCCACCCTGGAACCAATGCTTCGTGTCCGGATGAAGAGTATACTGATCTCCGGGATACAGTATGATTTCATGCCAAACGGTATATGTTTTTTCTCTGCCTTTTGGTGGTACTGCCAGAGGCTTCGCGGCAGGCTCTCCCTCCACATATAGGTATACCTCACCCCATCTGCAGCGGAAAGTCTCCTCCTTTCCCGGCTCCCCGTCAACATCAGGGTGTCTGTGTTCAGGGCAGGTCTGGTGAGGAAACAGAATCAACTCCTTGGCACAACACCTTTCGGTATTTACATAGGTAATAAGCTCAAGTCCGGTGCTTTCCAATTCTCCCAGCCCAAAATCAGCCACTTCGATTTGCTCTTTTTCCGCATCTGTTAAAACAATACCCGCTTTGTCAAAATACTCCGCCGATCTTTTTTTTGCTCTTTTATACTGATTCCTGTTCATCATCCGTAAAACCCTCCATTCTTATTCAATAATTACATGTTCGAATTTTGCGCCAAACACCGCGCTAAAACGCCTGCTTCCTAATGAATTCTTTAATCGCTTCCAGATTTTTTATGCCCGCGGAGGCGCCAATCTCCATTACACAATGGGTTCCCACAGCGTTGGCAAATTTTCCGCATTCATACAATCCCCATCCTTTTGTCCACCCTGTCAGAAATCCTGCTACAAAGGCATCCCCTGCTCCGGTTGTATCTATGGGGTTAATGTTTGAATAGGTGGGGATCAAATGTTTCTCTCCATTTTCAGCCTTAATAAAGCAGCCATTTTTTCCAAGCTTGATTACGCTGATTTTTACACCCATAGACAGAAAAACATCACATATTTCCTCAGGCTCATTTTTACCGCTTAAGGCCACAGCTTCCTCATAACTGGGAATAAACAGATCGATATACCGCATGCATGGTTCAAGAATCTTCATCCAGCGGCCTTTTGAATCCCAGGCAGTATCCATAGCTGTAAATTTTCCCATATCTTTGGCCTTTTTCAAAACACCTGCGCAGGGCTCCCCATCAAAAGAAGGCAACAGCATACTTCCTGCGACAAGTATGATCCTGGAATCCTTTATGATTTGAAAATCAACATCCCTGTCGGTAAATACGGCATTTGCCCCCAGACTATGCAGGAAGGTTCTTTCTCCGCTGGTATCACTTAAAACAACAGATGCGGAAGTGCTGATTTCCTTTTCAATAACCAACCCTTTTACATCAACTTTTTCACTCTTCAGAATCCGTGATATATATTCACCAAATCCATCGTTTCCAATTTTCCCGATAACAGCTACGTCCAGACCGATTCTGGCCATATCAATAGCGGTATTTACCGCACAGCCGCCTGTATGGAGTTCTATTCTTTCAATTAAACCAAGTTTGCCCTGATCGGGTATTTTATCTACCGGCTTGGCAATGACATCACATACCAGAATACCGATACAAACAACATCAAACAATGCTCTTTACCTCCTTTTGTATATGTATTTTACTATTTATATTATAATTTAACCTTTTGTTTTGTGCAATGGTAAACTTGTTATATTACTATTGGAATATAGTTGACACAGCCCAGCCCGAATAGTAATATACTCCCATAATGATATATATAATTTACTAAATAATATGTATTTTTATCCTAAAACGGAGGCTAACCAGTATGATAAACTTTTCAATAATCAAAGGCATCAACCATCAATCTACCAAAATTCGTAACAGGGCTATTGTTTTGAAACTGATCTGCACAGGTACAAATGTATCAAGAATTGATATATCCAGGCGAACAGGTCTTAGCAAAATGTCCGTTACCAATATTGTAAATGAACTAATCGACAACGGTTATGTAACGGATAAATACGGGGAGTTGAAAAACGATTCAATTGGCAGGAATCCTGTACTGCTGAGACCGGACACAAATATCTACAGGGTTTTGGGTATTTATATATCCAGGGATAACGCCACGGCAATTCTTTCAAATTTGAAGTGTGAAGTTTTATGTGAGATGAAATGCACATTTTCTTTTGATGAATCGGAAAACACATTCATAGAAAAGATCAGGACATTAACGGCAGGCATATTAAAATCGGACAAAGCATTGGAGAAAAAAATAATCGGTATCGGTATTTCCTGTATAGGACCTCTGGAAATAAAAAACGGTATTATCCTGAATCCTCCTAATTTTCACAGTATACGAAGTATCCCGATCAAGCGCTTGCTTGAAAAAGAGTTTGGGGTTCCTGTCAGCATTAATAACGACATGAATGCTTCCGCACTGGCTGAAAAGCTTTACGGCAAAGGAAGGGATATGGAAAATTTCATATATATCGGTGTTACAAACGGGATCGGTTCCGGACTTGTTTTAAACAATATCCTCTATGAGGGTGCAATGGGGTTCGCTGGAGAAATAGGACATACGACCGTCAATTTCGATGGTCCAAAATGCGCTTGCGGTAATACAGGCTGTCTTGAACTCTACGCAAGTATACCTGAAATTGTAAATCAGGCAAAAAAATCAATTGCTCTGGGAATGGATTCTTCTCTTGCCGGACTGAGCCGGATCCAATGGCAGGATATCACAGAACACGCCCGTGCGGGAGACAGGTTTGCACTGAATCTGATTGAAAGAATGTGCTTATATATTTCGATAGGCATCATTTCCATGATAAACATGCTTGATCCACAGGTAATTTATCTGGGTCATGATATAGCCACGGCAGGTGATCTTGTAACCTGGCGTCTTGAAAAACATATAAGGGATAAAACAATCAGCAGGGGATATAAGAATATTCCTGTAGAGATCTCAACCTTTGGTGATAAGGCTCCGATGCTGGGTTCTGCCGCTATTGTATTGGATAGGTTGTTCAGTCACTCAGAATGACACAAAAACTTAGTCCAACTTATATAGAACCATCCCCTTTGACTCGTTTTTTAATATTTGCCGCCATACATCAAGATAAATATCATTTAAAGTTCACCTTCATCAGTTTTGTCAGTAAAATACAGCAGTAAATTTAAGTGTTGGTTTTATATATTATACCTTGAATGGAAGCGCACCTCATAATTAATTGTAACATATGATGATATTATAAGTCTATGAAAGGAATGAGCAATATGTACAACATGCCCAGAATGTATCCGTGCCCTTATAATACTAACACATCAATGTATAACTCAGACAATATGTATAACGCTTATAAAATGTACCCGTGCCCTTACTTAGTTAATAATCAAATGGTTAACTCAAATTTATGGAACCAATTCCCCAATCAATACATTCCTTTTCCTGACGGAGCAGATCCTAATGTTTTAATTGAATTAAAAGATTATGGGTCAGAGCCTTTTGTAGTTAACATAGAGGAGGCTACTAAGCAAAACAATACTTTCCGCACTGCTTTATGGACAGGAAAGCATTTGCAGCTTACTTTGATGAGCATCAAAGTGGGAGAGGACATAGGTTTAGAGGTCCATCCCAATCTTGATCAATTCATCCGTATTGAAGAAGGTCAAGGACTTGTTAAGATGGGTGATAGTAAATCCAACCTGGATTTTCAACGAAGAGTCTACGATGATTTTGCATTCATCATACCGGCGGGTAAATGGCACAACCTGATAAATACCGGCGATAAACCGCTAAAATTATACTCAATCTATGCACCGCCTGAGCATCCCTATGGTACAGTTCATGAAACCAAGGCAATTGCACAAGCCGCTGAGGAAAGCAGAAACCACTAAGGGATGACAGGATATGACGGGGCCCATTTTTGGGCCTCGTTATAAACAATACTTCATGGGAAAAATCGGTTTTGCCAACTTGCATGTTATAGCCAACGCTCTTGATATCCATCATTAAATATGTAATATCATTTACATCACCCAATACATATTCTAATATGAGTTAATTATTGAAGGTATTCCCCATAGGATGCTGCTTTCACCTTGAAGACAGGAAACGTCCCCTTGTCTTCCTTAAATAACTTTTCTGATTTTTCCAATAACAAAAATAATTAAAGGAACAATGAATTCCAGTAATATGTTTAATTGCAATGCAAAGTGGTTAGAGAACTTTTCGAGTTCAAAACGGTTAACTGCCAGGTATTGTGAGAGAGTATAAGTAAGCAATATTATAGGACTTGCGAAGGATTTCGTCCCTATTGTCCTAAACAATGACTTTACTATACTGATAGCTATATATGCAAAAACAGAAATAATAAAAAAGTCAGCAATAATCCAGATTGAAAGCAATGCTGATTCAAGGCGCTCTATAACATTAAAAAGTGATATGGTCTTTACAACAGCAAAAAAAGGAAGCGTCATGCGTGAAGTCAAATCTGCGCCTAAAACTCCAATTGTTATAGCAATTATTAATATCGCTATAATAGTAACAAATAATGCCGATTTTATACCGTGTTTTTTTATATGTTCCTTATCACTAACCTTGTCTGCAAAAAAGAATAAAAACAAAAAGTATCCCCAAATCCCCAAAATATTGTAGCTTCCGGTTGCTATAGGAAGAATGTCCTTAAAAGAAACCGGCAAAATATTAGTCATCTTAAATTTTGTAAATGCTAACAAAATTATTGTCGATAAACCTGGAATAAAAAGTATAAATATTAGTTCGCTGTATCTTGCCAAAGGTACAAGTCCACCCCGAATAACATAAAAAACCAAAGCCAGCATAATTATAATGAAAAACTGCATTGATGTACTTGGGAATATCGAAGCTAATATACGTTCAGTATAATACCTTACATATAATGCCAGCAAAATTAAAATCCATAAAAAATAAATAAAAACAACTATACGTCCAATAAAATTTCCTGCAATCTTATAAATAATATCCGAAAGGTTTAGGTCTTTTCCCTTTTTAAAAAGAGACTGAACAATAAATACCAAAACAATCAGGCCGGTTGCAGCCATTAAAGGCGAAAGCCAACCCACCTGCTCCGCAATACTAGCTGTAACAGAAGGAAAAACACGTATGGACGGGGAAAAAGTAACCATTATAAACAATAATATAAGCTGACGAACAGATATTTTTTCTTTTTGTGCTTTCATTTTTCCTCATCTCTTAATATATTTTAAAAGCTCGCAGGATCATTTCCGCCAAGCTGCTTTTTGGGTTGCTTATGAAGAACCAAACACCGGTCCCCGCTGCTATAAGCATAAGACCAATAAAAACATAAATATCTTTAACTTGCCCTTTCTTTTTTAAGCCGATTATATCAATAACTGAAAGAAAAACTGCTGCAGATAAAAACACTATAAGCATATCAATATTTTTCATCTTCCTTATATCTTCCCGGGTCTTCGAGATCATATGTTCTCATAATTATTGACTCAATCTCAATGTCTATATCAAGTGTTGAAAAAACCTCGTCCCATTGATTTTTGATTTTATCCCATATTACCGGATGTTTAAGCATTATCTTCTGACCAATTTTTAAAAAGTCGGCTTTATTCTCCTTTGCATATTTAAGCAGGGACTTCATCTCTTCATTAATCTTGTTTGTTTGCTGCTGTTTCAGAAAATTAATGTTTTCTTTTGCTAATATGTCGGTTCTTACCTGTGCTTCATTTATATTTGTATAAAATTTTGTCTTTATTATGATGCCAGCCAACTCATTTTCTTCGATCTTGGGTATGATTTCTGTTTCGCTGCCGATAATCTCCATTGAAACTAACCTGTCATCTTTGTTTTTGATGTCTATTGCGCCGGAACCAACTTCATTTACTATAAAGTTATAAGCTCTTGCCATCGAATTATTAATAAATCCTATAAGTTTATAGTTTTTGATTATTCCATATCCATTAATATTAATATCTTTAGATGGCTCCTTATCAGAATTTGGACTTATATATTTTTTTTCAATAGCTTCTAAACTGGGAACAGCAATTGCATAAATATTGTTTTTATCAAATTGTGCCTCAAACTGATAAATCTCCATTTTAGATGAAATTGAAAGAAGCTCCACACTATCCGACAAATTTTTCAGACGATCCGGAAGAAAATTTTGAGATGAATTACTCATATACAGAATGTCTGAGGCCTCTCCACGTACCAGGTACACTAGTGAAGTCAACCGTATCTCATGGTCGCGGGTTATAAAATCAAAATATCCTGATATATCTTCTTTTGCCATATCCTCTCCAATTAAAATAAAGTCTGTGTGCCCGAAGGACAAACGTTTATCAGTACTGGATTGAAAACTTCTAACTGCAGTAAATACAGTTTCAGCTTCAGATGTTGCAACTATAATTTTTGAGTGCCCTCCACCACTACCTGACTCGTTCCCTTCCCCAGCGTCAAATTTTTCCTCTTTGCTTGTTATAGTTACTTTAATTGTATTCGGAATACTTCCTTTATCTAGAGCCATTGCACGTACAAAGTTAAGTTTATCTACTTCTGTACGTTCGGGTAAAAATTTTCCATCTTTGCACCCTGTTAAAAATATGAATAAGAATAAAAAAAAGAAAAATATCCTATTCAATTTATCAATCCCCCTTTTGTCTAAGCTTATTTTTAGTCTTTAAGCTGCTTGGCCGCTTTTTCATAAAAGAAAACGGGAAGCGAAATAATGTGTCTTGCATAATCTCCCTGCCTTCATTTGATGTGAAGGGTGAAAAATACGGAACTCCATAGCTTTCCTGCTTAACGAGCTGATATCCCATAACAATCAAGCCAATTACTAAGCTAAAAAGGCCTGCAAAAGAAGCACTGATTACAATTATAAACCTCCATATCCTTACGGCATTGGAAAAATCCTGATTAGGCATTGTAAAGCCTGCGATTCCTGCTAATGCAACAATAATTACCACACCCGGTGATATAATTTTTGCTGATACTGCAGCCTGACCTACAACAACAGCGCCTATGATGGAAACCGCCTGCCCAATAGTTTTTGGTAATCTCAATCCTGCCTCAATAAGCAGTTCAAAAGCAAATAGCATTCCTAAAACCTCAATGAAAGTTGGAAATGGTACTCCTTCCTTACTCTTTACTATAGAAACCACAAGGTCTGTAGGTATCATTTCATGGTGGAATGTTGTGACCGAGATATAAAAAGCAGGCAGCATTAATGTAAAAAAGAATGCTGCAAACCGCATAAGACGAACTAAGGATGCTATAAGGTAATTGTTTGAATAATCTTCCGGAGCCTTTAGAAACATATTAAATTCAGCGGGTACAATATATGTGACCGGTAGTCCGTCAATAATTATACCAACCCTGCCGTCCAGAATTCCTTTGCAAAACCTGTCCGGTCTTTCAGTGTAATACACCTGTGGATAAGGGTTCCACCTATTGTCAATAATATAATCTTCTATGGACCCGGCCAACACAACACCATCATGGTTAATTTTTTCCAGTCTTTTAAAAACCTCTTGAACTATATTATCATTGGCAATCCCTTCTATCCAAAGCACAGCTACATCTGTTAAGGTTTGCTGTCCGATTTTTGTTTGTCTGATTTTCAGATTCTGTGTCTTTATTTTTCTCCTGACACGAGAAGTATTAACTCTTAATTCTTCAATAAAGGAATCTTTTGCACCTTTAATAACATTCTCGCCGGTAGGTTCAGAGA
Organism: uncultured Oscillospiraceae bacterium; assembly: GCA_964610205.1. Classification (GTDB taxonomy): domain Bacteria; phylum Bacillota; class Clostridia; order DSM-8532; family DSM-8532; genus CAZSVI01. The sequence goes on along the minus strand of CAZSVI010000017.1, from coordinate 728 downwards.
TAGCACGTTTCTCGTAACCCCTAATACTAAAAGTAACTGCCTTCCTTTCCTTATCAAATATCAATGCGCAATATCCATTCAAAATATCTTCTATTGTCTCATCAATTTTATCTCTGATTTTCGCTGAGTTGTGATAAAGCCCTCCCTTTGTTATATAATTTATTACTTCTGTTTCATCTTTATCGCAGCTAAGTACTCTTTCTTGCAACAAGGGCTTCAATATGTCATCATCCATATTTTTATCATTGATTAACCCATCAACAAAAATAAAAGTTACCGGCAGCTTTTCATTTCCATTTACATAAAGCTCTCGGAAAACAATATCTGAACTATCTCCAATTTGATTTTTTATATTCTGAGCTATTAAATCTATTCCTTTCAGTTCCGGCTTTTCCTCATAAAAAACCTGTTGTCCATCTTTTTTCTTCCGAATTTTTAGCATATCTAATTTTATCCTTCTTTAATATTATCCAATTTTAAAACAGCAGAGAAACAAACGATTCAACATTTTTTACTGTAAAAACCAGTAGTTTGTTTTACAATTAGATATCTATACTGATTAATTATTATTTTTATTATGTATAAAAACTCCTTATACAATACAAATTTTTTCAAATAGATTTTTATCAAAGCTCGATGTGCCTTTTTACCCAATAAGCACTTATTGTTTCAATCACATGCTTTAATATAACAGTTTGTATTACATTTAACATGTAAATATAACGAGG
>CAZSVI010000016.1:8460-39389 GCA_964610205.1 uncultured Oscillospiraceae bacterium | reverse complement strand
TGCTACTCTGGTGCACTTTCTCTTTCAAAGGTTGCACTTACTTTGTCCATTCACCTATTATAAATTGCAAACAACCTAAAATAACAAAAATTCAATTTGAAACTAATAAAGAATTTATCTTTAAAGATGAAGTATCAATTGAATTGAATAGTAATATTCAAATAATTAAAAACAATGATGAACAGAAGCATGATTCAATTGTTGTATAGCACCTCACTGATATTAAGAAGATATGGCAACCACATTTTCACATATTTTCATCGGTTCACCACGGTTCACATCCTACCCCATGCTTCAAGCTTTGCAGTGTTCTGAAGATCAGAACCGGTTTGCTTCAGTGAGCCGAGAATTTTTCCTTCACTGTCCTCTCCTTCTTCACAAAAGCGGTATAAGGAATTTAACCGGACTTCTCCGTATTCACAGTCCAATACTTCGCAAATCTCAACGACTTTCCGGCTTCCGTCACGGAAACGGGACAGGAATATCATAATATCCAGGCTGGAAGCAATCTGCTTCCGGATGGCTTCCAAAGGCAGAGGCGCAGCCATAAGAACCATTGTTTCAAGCCTTGACAGCATATCTTTTACAGAGTTTGCATGCCCCGTAGACATTGAGCCTTCATGCCCTGTATTCATAGCCTGCAGCATATCCAATGCTTCTTCACCGCGCACCTCCCCAACAATAATTCTTTCGGGCCGCATTCGGAGGGATGTTTTAATCAGAGCTTTCATGGGTATTTCTCCAAGGCCTTCGGTATTCGCGTTTCTTGTTTCCATCCGCGCAAGGTTGGTAATGTTTAAAAGCCTTAATTCCGCTGAATCCTCAATTGTAATAATACGTTCGTAAGAAGGAATATATTGAGACAGTACGTTTAAAAAAGTTGTTTTACCCGAACCGGTTCCCCCGCAGATAAAAATATTGTACTTCGCGTGAACGAGCTTCTCAAAAAAAGACGCGGCTTCCCTGCTGACTGCATTCTTATTTATCAATTGTTCCATTGTTAAAGGATTTTCGGGAAATTTCCGTATAGTAACCAGAGGTCCGTTAAGCGCCACAGGATTCAACACCACATTTACCCTTGAACCGTCCGACAGCCTTGCATCAACAATAGGCTGCGCTTCATTAACGCTGCGGTTAACCCGTGAGACAATGCGTTGAATAATATCCTCCAACTGCTCTCTTGACTGAAAGTGAAGCGTTGTTTTTTCAGAACGTCCTTTTTTTTCGACAAATATATTATCAGGACCGTTTATCATAATTTCGGTTATGACCGGATCTTTTAATAAAGGCTCCAGGATATCAAGGCGGCGTAATGAGTTGAAAACCGAATCAACCAGCATTTTTTTTTCAACAATATTCAAATGAAGATTCCGTGCTTTTTCAAAAACAACCTCCTCCACCAGGGATATGAGTTGTTCATCCATTTCAGCCTCCGAAATGTTCGTTAAATCCCTTTTCTTTACAACCTCCTGCCGAATTTCCCTGATTAAATCCTTTTCTGACAAAATATCCATTCCATACTCCCTGTTCGACAAATCATTTATCTTAATAACTCCTCCAGTTGATTTGAAAATGTACAATTCAAGTCTGTCTCCCTCCAGTTGTACGGAAACACATTCAAAGAAGTAATAACACTTATGCTGCCAAAATTGTCAGGTAATCGGTTACTTGAGTTCCCGGAATATATCCATCTGATTTTTTGAATAGACTCATCCGAAATAGCCATGATCATGTCCCTGAAACGTACCAGCTGATGCGGCTGTGACTCACAAAATGGTATGAAAATCCTTGAAGCGGCTTGGATCCATTGAATGGTTCGTGAACAGGCATTCCATTCAATATCAGCGATTATTCTTGTGTAGCGTGCCCACAGCGACAGGGATTTAAGAAAAATTTCGTTTTCTTTTTCCGAAAGCTCCCATAAATCCCCGGGGTTGTCCATTGGGGGTACAATGTTAATTCCCGTTGAATCGGTATATACGGCGCTTTCCAATACAATACCAATATTGCCTCTTGAAGCCTTTATGTGATAAAGAACATCTGAAATGTTCCTGCTGAATTGTTGATTATCCGGTTTTAACAGATAAAATGGAAAGGATTCAAAATTCATATATACGTGCTTTGAGGAAATAAGGGCCAGCCATAGTGCCAGAGTTGATTTGAGGTGTGGTTCGGGGGAAATGCAAAGAATAATCTCACTTTTTCCGGCCTTGTTCCATTTAACAAGCTCCTTGTTCCACATGGATATCAAGGACAGGATATTTGATAAAATAGCCGGGGCCGGTTGGTATTTTTCTATGTACTGCAAATTTTCATATTCATCTTTCTCAGGTTGCCCCAATATGATAACATTTTTCTCTTGCAGCTGTTCGGGAGCCAGAAATTCCTCCTCCGCCAATACTATATCCGCTTCCTTACCGGAAGCTTTCATATACTTCCGAAAGCTTTCCTTTTTCGTAAAAGCGGATACTTTAAACTGATCCGGCCGGTTCTCCCTGATCCAGCTTGTAATACGGCAAATATAATCTTCATCCCGGCCTGCTATCACTATATGAAGGAACAGCATTACCTCACCTCAAAAATCTATAAACCAAACATATCATCCAAAATCTTTTTTCCAACGGCTGTTTTAAAAAATTGTTCACGAATTTTTATAATTCCCTCTTCATCAATGGAATGTTCATACAGATTTACTAAAAAATCTGCTTCAATCAAAATTTGAAAATCCACCCCGTCTATCAGATGATAGCTGTGATGATGACCAATCAAGAAGCTTATTCTATCCAGTTCATCCTGCTCAATATTCATATCCTTAAGAAGTTCCCTGGCTATTGGGGGACCTTCCATCTCCTGATAATGGCCTGCAGTGGAATTATATTTCCGCTCGCTTTCCTGAATACCAATGTCATGCAGCAAGGCTGTTATTTCCAGCACCAACAGCTTGTCCCTTTTCAGATACGATAACAACGCGATATTACGTACCAACGAATGAACCTTAATGGCATGCTGAATCCTTTTTGTATCACCACGGAAATATTCTACCATTTTTTTCATAACTTTTGCAACTGTTATATCAGGCATTTCATTACCTCCTGTCTACGTTTAGAATTGTGCTCCAAAATTTTACTGATGTCAATACTGTTATTGAATAAATTTTTTTAAGGCGATAAAACACCTGCCTTATGTGTTTTGTATGCAACCCCACCGCAAGCGTTTGATAAACAAATTTATTCATTCCCGTTATTTGAAAAAAGTATTCCCGGAACGTCACCAATAATGACGGTTTCTGAAATCAAAATATTTCTTTTTATTTCCTCTTCTTTTCCGAGTATCGGAAAAAGAATTTTTACCTTAACTGAAACCTCCATGTTCAAGCGGTGTACCGTTTGATTAATTCCGGCGCTTTCAAAGGAGGATTTTGGCGCTACAGTTATTTTTCCGGAAGGTACAATCCGATAAGGGACAGAAAAACCTAATGAAGATAAAAGGCCGTTTCCGGATAAAGCACCCAAAGGTGCTTTTATTTTGACATTCTCGTTCCTTTTTATCTGCTTAAGAATACTATCGGACAGGTGTGCCGCAAATTGGTTTATTGATATTGCATTTGTTTCAAGGGAAGAAACTCCTCCGTCCGTATTGTATTCCACAAATGCAAAGCAGTGTTCCTGATATAGGTTTGTTGCTTCCAGGACGCCGTTATCAATATACTCATTAACAAGTTGTGCTGTTTTATACTCACTGACATTTTGCACAGCCGAAAAAAAATTTTTTCCAAAACTATTCAACGCAAATATTACACAGGTAATGAATATAATAAATCTCAGGAGTAAAATCAAATCCCTTATGCATGTGCCAACTGGCGCATTCCAACGGACATGCGCCTTATAACGGGTTCTTAGATAAGGAATATAGCGTGTATCCGTATACCTTCTCATAACAATACCCCCATACAACCAATATATTGCGAAGAGGGTATTTGGTGCTTATTTACATGCAAAAATTTTAGTCCAGATAATCCTTAAGTTTTTTACTGCGGCTTGGATGTCTAAGCTTCCTCAAAGCTTTTGCCTCTATCTGCCTTATTCTTTCTCTTGTAACATTAAATTCCTTTCCTACCTCTTCAAGAGTACGTGCCCTCCCATCATCAAGCCCGAACCGGAGTCTTAATACTTTTTCCTCTCTGGGAGTTAGAGTATCCAATACATCTATCAACTGCTCCTTTAGTAAAGTGAATGCTGCCGATTCAGCCGGTGCAGGCGCATCATCATCAGGGATAAAATCACCCAAATGACTGTCCTCTTCTTCACCAATCGGAGTTTCCAATGATACCGGTTCCTGGGATATTTTCATGATTTCACGAACTTTGTCCTCCGACATCCCCATTTCTCTGGCCACCTCATCCGGCAATGGCTCCCGCCCGAGTTCCTGGAGTAATTGACGTGATACACGAATCAGCTTATTTATAGTCTCCACCATATGCACAGGAATACGTATGGTTCTTGCCTGATCTGCTATTGCCCGGGTAATTGCCTGTCGTATCCACCAAGTTGCGTATGTGCTGAACTTATAACCCTTTTTATAGTCAAATTTTTCAACTGCTTTAATAAGTCCCAGATTTCCTTCCTGTATTAAATCAAGAAAAAGCATTCCCCTTCCGACATATCTCTTGGCAATGCTGACTACAAGACGCAGATTAGCTTCGGCCAGCCTCTTTTTTGCAACCTCATCGCCTCTTTCCATTCTTTGAGCAAGATCAACTTCTTCGTCTGCCGTTAGAAGCGGAACTTTTCCGATTTCCTTTAAATACATCCTTACAGGGTCATCAATAGTAATACCTTCAGGAATACTTAATTCAGGATCCTCCTCCGGATCAACTTCCTCTATCTCATCATCTATTTCGGGTATAACTTCAATACCCAAATGCTCCAGGGTATCATAAACCTTTTCTATCTGCTCCGTAGAGATATCAATTTTCTCAAAAGCATCCATTATTTCTTTGTAGTTCAGCATACCTCTGGCTTTTCCGATATCGGCAAGATCATGCAAAACGGCGGCAGGATCTTTTTTTTCCTCAGTGGTCTGAGCCTTTTCTACGTTTGTATTTTTTTCTTCGCCAGCAGTATTCCCGGCAGAGAGTTCATCCTTTTTACCTGGTTTTTCCACCATATCTCTCTATTCCACCTCTCATCTATTGTGAATGACCTTTCAGCATACTATCTGCTCATCCTTCGTATTACCGTCTGAAGTTGCTGCTGTAATCTTTTTTTTTCATCTATATCGGTAATATTCTTCAAACGCGTTAAAATATCCTTTTTTTCATCTTCTAGTTTTATCATTTCCAATTTTTGCAGAATATCCTCCATTGCACGTTCAGGTTCATCAAAATTACATGAGGTATTCATCAAATGCACAATTACTGATGCTTTCTCAGGCACAAGTCCTGATATAAACTCTTCAAAATGAAAATCATTACCATCGGCCAACTTACGATACAGCACGGATGCCATTTCCTGCATGCTCCCCGATGTGAACACCGATATTGGATATCTTTCCGAAGCTTTTTCAAACAGATGGTTTTCTCTGCTCAATAAAGCTATCAGCATTTTTTCATACCGCTCTCTTTTTCCTTCCTCCTTTTTAACGGAGTAGGATTTCATTGAACCCGTCAAATCCTGCCTTGCGGTATTAAACTCCTTTTTCTTTTCTTTCCTGGTTTTTATCTTGAGCCTTCGCTCAATTTCAGCTTGAAGAGTATCCATGGTAATATCGTAATCCCGGGAAATATTTTTCATAACCATTTCCCTTTCCAATATGTTTTCCTGTTCAATAAGAAGATCAGTAACTCCGTTCAAAAAAGCAAGTTTTCCTTCCGTATTCTCCTGAGAATTCAACAATTTCAACTGCCTGATCTTATATTCTAAAAGTGATATTGCCCGATCCGCCAGGTTTTTAAACTTTTCCGATCCGTTTTTTTGAATAAATTCATCCGGGTCCTTGCCGTCCGGAATCTGGAGTACTTTTATACGGCATCCCAGTTGATTCAAAACCTCCAATCCTCTTTCCGTTGCCTTTTTACCCGCTGTATCCGCGTCATATGACATAATGATTTCATCGGCGTATTTTCTGAGGATGCGTCCCTGCATATTGGTCAGAGCGGTACCTAATGAAGCAACGGTAAAATCAATTCCGGCCTGGTGCAATGTAATTACATCCATATACCCTTCTACAATTAAAAGCTTTTTTTCAGTGCTTTTTTTGGCAAGATTCATGCCATAAAGCTCTCTTCCCTTGCTATATACAAGAGTTTCAGGAGAATTAACGTACTTTGGAAGTGAATTGTCCATAACTCTTCCGCCAAAGGCTACAATATTTCCCCGGATATCAAATATTGGGAACATAACTCTGCCTCTGAAACGGTCTATTAATTTACCATTTCTATTTTTCATGCATAAACCGGTTTCCACAAGAATAGTCTCATTAAACCCTTTTCCTGCAAGGTGCTTTGTCAGTGAGTCCCATTCCATAGAAGCATAACCAAGGCCGAACCTTTTTATTGTCTGATATTTGAGCCCCCGGTGTAACAGATAATTCCGTGCATCATTACCTTTTTGCTCTTTTAGATTCGAATAAAAAAATCTTGCAGCCTGCCTGTTAACTTCAAGGATACTTTTTCTTAGTTTTATTTTCCGCTGTTCCTCATCGTCATCAGGTTCGGGAAGCACTATTTTCGCTCTGTCGGCCAAAAATCGCAATGCTTCCGGGAAATCAAGATTTTCTATATTCATAATGAAGTGAAATACATTACCTCCATTATTACATCCAAAGCAAAAATAAAACTGTTTTACAGGTTCAACATGAAAAGAAGGTGTTTTTTCCCGATGAAAAGGGCATAGTCCAAAATAACCTCCTCCCTTTTTTTCAAGGCGAACATATTCAGACGCTACTTCTACCAAATCATTGTTTAGCCTTACTTCCTCTATTATTTCATCGGGATAAAAGTTCATAAGCCCCCCAATACGTATATTTATGTTATTCGACAATTTTTTTAAAATTCCTGCTTATTTTAAATTAAAAATAAAAGGTATTTTGTGGTATTCAAAATCCTGAATCCATGATTAAAAGTCCAATATCCTCCATGATAGGGGAATAAAAATGGATTGAAATACTTTTACCGCAAACCGATCGGTCATTCCTGCTATATAATCGCATACCACTCTGTGAATTCCTTCCTTTTCAATCATATCCGAAAACTCCTTTGGCAATAGCCCCGGCATTTGAATAAGCTGATTGTATAACTGCCTGAGCATATGCTCTGCCTTCGATTCTTCCTGTTTTGCTATAGATCCGATATAAACATTCTGAAACATGAATTTTCTGAGAGTATCCGTTGCCTTCCCAAAATCCTCACTCATTCTTACATCATTTTGATTTGTGCTGTTTTCTGCTATATTTACAATCATATTGTTTATCCGTTTGCTTGATGTTTTGCCTAACACCTCCAGGCACTCGGCAGGAAGCTCGTTTTCAGAAATTACTCCTCCTCGGATCGCATCTTCAATGTCATGATTAATATAGGCTATTCTGTCGGCAAACCTCACAATGCGACCTTCCAGAGTTTCCGCCCTTTTCTCACCCGTGTGGCATAAAATCCCGTCGCGAACCTCAAAAGTAAGATTCAGACCGCAACATTCTTTTTCCAACTTTTCAACAACCCTTACACTCTGTTCGTTATGAAGAAATCCAAGGGGACACACCTCCTGCAGCACCCTTTCTCCCGCATGACCAAAAGGCGTATGACCAAGATCATGTCCAAGAGCAATTGCTTCCGTCAGATCTTCATTTAAACGCATGCTGCGGGCTATGGTTCTGGCAATCTGTGAAACTTCAAGGGTATGGGTCAGACGCGTCCGGTAGTGATCTCCCTCGGGAGATATAAATACCTGTGTTTTATGCTTCAACCTGCGAAAAGACTTTGAGTATATAATCCTGTCCCTGTCTCTTTGAAAATCCGTCCTGACGCTGCATTTTTGTTCCTGACGTTCCCTTCCTTTTGTCTGTACAGATAATTTTGCAAAAGACGACAAGATTAATTTTTCATTATTTTCTGTTAATTCACGAATCAGCATAATATCTCCTCTATAACAAAACCCTCGTTTAATCAGAGTTAGTTCAGTTTAAACAGCAAAAAAACGGGCAGCCTCCATCCTGTCAACTGCCCATTGCTATTAAATGATTATATAGAATAGTTACTTCGTGTCCCAGTTAATAATTGTAACAAAACTAAAACACAATTAAGATAAACTTAACCCTGCCTTTTCTGTTTGGCTTTGGAACCAATCACATATTTTTCAGACAGTCCCTGCAAATAATTTTCCCTTTGTAATGAACCATGTTATCCGTAAGTCCTTCACAAAATGTACAACGTGGTATGTATTTATCCAATATCACGTTACCATTTTCATCAACAAACATTTCAATACTATCGCCTTCCTTGATGTTCAATTGCTTCCGAAGTGATTTTGGAAGGACAATACGACCTAAAGAATCCAATTTTCTTACATAACCTGTTGCTCTCATAGCAAAACCCCCTATTCTTTTATTCATATACCTATTATAGACTTATTTGTTTAGTTATCTATAACACTAGATTTTACTCCCGCGGATAAAGCATATGAATTATATGCATGCCCCTGATTAATCAGGATGCAAAACACTATCTTTACCAAAAAGATATCGCATGGTAAGGGATTTGTCAATATTACTTTTTAAGCCAAGTCATCATTTTACGAAGATCCTTGCCGGTTGTTTCGAGCAAATGCTCTGATTCCTTCCTTCTTGCCGCAAGTAATTTTGCTCTTCCTCCGGATTTATTTTCGGATATCCATTTTGAAGCAAAAGTTCCATCCTGAATATCGGCAAGCACCTGTTTCATTGCTGTTCTGCTTTCTTCGGTTACAATTTTCTTCCCTGTCGTATAGTCGCCATACTCCGCTGTATCACTTATGGAATATCTCATATATTCAAATCCGCCCTGATTAATCATATCCACAATCAGTTTCATTTCATGGATGCATTCGAAATACGCACTTTCAGGCTGATATCCCGCCTCTACAAGAGTTTCAAAACCGGCCTTCATAAGCTCGGTTACACCGCCGCATAGAACAGCCTGCTCTCCGAATAGATCGGTTTCGGTTTCTTCCTTGAAGGTAGTCTCAAGAATACCCGCACGTCCTGCTCCAATACCCGAAGCGTACGCAAGAGCATATTCATGTGCTCGTCCGCTGTAATCCTGATGAACAGCAATTAACGACGGCACACCCCGGCCTTCAACATACTGTGATCTAACCGTATGTCCCGGCCCTTTCGGTGCGGCCATTATAACATCAACATTTTCAGGAGGAACTATTTGATTGAAGTGTATGTTGAATCCATGGGCGAAGAGCAGAACATTTCCCTCCTCCAGATTTTTTTCAATACTCTCCTTAAAAATATCAGACTGAACCTGATCAGGAACAAGTATCATAACAAAATCGGCTATTTTCGCGGCTTGTGCCGTGTCTAACACTTTCAGGCCGGCAGCCTGCGCTTTTTCGCGGCTTTTTGAATTGGGAGACAGACCTACCACAACATTAATACCGCTCTCCTTCAGGTTCAGCGCATGGGCATGTCCCTGACTTCCGTATCCGATTACAGCTACGGTTTTGTTTTCCAGTAATTTTAATTCGCAATCACTGTCATAATACATTTTTGCCATTAGTATCATCCTTTCTGTTATTTATCAAATTTCTAAGACATCCGCTTCGGTGGGGGTAGAGTCCCCCTCTGAAGTTGTGATGTTGAGCTTTAGCTGAACGAGTTCACTCATCACATATAGTCTTAACACCACGTTCCAGCGATATCAAACCTGTTCTCGCGTCTTCCAGTATACCGAAAGGGCGGAGCATCTCCTGCATGGCGGCTACTTTTTTGCCACTGCCCGAAACTTCAATTGTAAGAGTCGTTTTTGATATATCAATAATATTGGCTCGAAACACTTCCGCAACCTGCATAATTTCAGACCGTTTCTTTGTATCTGCGTTAACTTTTATTATAGCGAGTTCACGACTTACGGAATTATCCGTATCCAACTGTACCACCTTAATGACATCAATTAATTTGGCCAATTGTTTTTGAACCTGATCAACGGTATACTCATCTCCGTCAACAACAATTGTCATCCGGGATATATCCTGGTTATCGGTTGTTCCCACGGCAAGGCTTTCAATATTAAATCCTCTTCGGCTGAAAAGACCTGATACCCTGGATAATACGCCGGCATGGTTGTTTACAAGAACAGACAAAACATGCTTCATACAATTCTCCTCCTTTTACAGCAACACACCAATTCAATCAGGCGGGAGATATACTCACCGCTTGAAACAGATAACCTTATTCCAATACCGCTCCCTTGCCTGCGGATGAAACCAGCCTTGAATAACGTCCAAGGTATCCTGTTTTAATCCTGGGTTCCGGGGCTTTCCATGAATGCATCCTCTCTCCAATCTCCTCCTGAGACAGCATAACATTTAGTTTACCTTCAGGGATGTTTATATCTATAATATCCCCTTCCCTTACCACGGCAATAGGCCCGCCTACCATTGCTTCAGGAGAAACATGACCGATTGAGGCGCCACGGGAAGCTCCTGAAAAACGCCCATCGGTTATCAACGCAACGTCCTTGTCCAGGCCCATACCCGCAATAGCCGACGTAGGACCAAGCATTTCACGCATTCCCGGACCGCCCTTCGGGCCTTCATAACGAATAATAATAACATCACCTTTTCTGATTTCTCCATTGTAAATGGAAGCAATGGCATCATCTTCAGAATCGAATACTCTTGCAGGCCCACTGTGGCAAAGCATTTCACTTGAAACAGCTGCCCGCTTTACTACAGCTCCTTCAGGAGCGATATTCCCCTTCAGGATGGCTATCCCTCCTGTTTGGCTGTGAGGATTATTGATATCACATATTACATTATTGTCAAGAACCACCGTATCCTTTATATTTTCTCCTATGGTTTTTCCTGTGGCTGATATAAGATTCAAATGCAAAAGGTTCTTTTTTGTCAGTTCCTTCATTACAGCCTGCACTCCACCTGCCTGGTACAGATCCTGTACGTGCCACGGGCCGGATGGAGCAAGCTTGCACAAGTTCGGAACCTTTTCGCTTATAGCGTTAATAATATCCAAATCAAGTTCCAGGCCTGTCTCATAAGCAATAGCGGGAAGATGCAGCACCGAATTTGTGGAGCAACCCAGCGCCATATCAACTGTCAAAGCGTTTTCAAAAGCCTCCGGGACCAGAATATCAGATGGTTTTATATCCTTTTCAACCAGTTCCATAATTTTTGCTCCGGCCATTTTCGCAAGACGGATTCTTTCCGCATACACGGCTGGAACGGTGCCATTACCGGGAAGCCCCATCCCCAGTACCTCTGTAAGACAATTCATTGAATTGGCGGTAAACATTCCGGAGCACGAACCACATCCGGGACAGGCATTATCCTCATATTCAGCAACATCTTCTTCTTTCATTATTCCTGCTTTTACAGAACCTACAGCTTCAAATACACTGTTAAGATCAAGCTGCTTTCGGTTTTTGGAAATTGACAGCATAGGTCCTCCGCTGATAACAATGGATGGTATATTCACTCTCGCCGCCGCCATTAACATACCGGGTACAATTTTATCACAATTCGGAATAAATACCAGACCGTCAAAGCTGTGTGCCCTCGCCATGGCTTCACATGAATCCGCTATCAGTTCCCTGCTGGCAAGAGAATATTTCATTCCCTCGTGTCCCATTGCAATTCCGTCACAGATACCAATAGATCCAAATTCCACAGGTGTCCCTCCGGCTGAACGAATGCCGGCTTTTACCGCCTCTGCGATTTTGTCCAGATGAATATGCCCCGGAACAATTTCATTGGCTGAATTAACAACGCCAATTAGTGGCCTTGCTATTTCTTCATCGGTATATCCCATAGCCTTAAAAAGTGATCTGTGGGGAGCCCGTTCAATACCTTTTTTAATTATATCACTGCGCATACCTCTTTCACTCCTTTTTTACTTACGCATAAATCAACTGGTCAATCCCTTTTCCGGGAGGAACAATAGGAAGAACCCTTTCATCAATGTCAATTAGAAAATCAATCACAACCGGACAATCCGTTGAAGACAGGGCCTTTTCAATCGCGGGCTGTACTTCCTGCCTTTTGGCAACACGTATTCCGATTGCTCCATATGCTTCAGCCAGCTTAACAAAGTCAGGTCCCCTGTCCAAAGTTGTATGGGAATATCTTTTCGAATAAAACATTGTCTGCCACTGGCGAACCATACCGAGTGTTCCATTATTAAAAACCGAAATAACTATCGGTAGTTTATAGTATACCGCCGTTGCAAGCTCATTGCAATTCATACGGAAACTTCCGTCTCCCGCAAAATTAATTACTTTTTTATCAGAGTTTCCTGCCTGAACACCTATGGCGGCGCCCGTGCCATACCCCATGGTTCCGAGTCCTCCCGAAGATATATACTGCCTCGGACGTTTATACGTGTAATACTGGGCAGCCCAAATCTGATTCTGCCCCACCTCGGTAGTCACTATAGCGTCTCCTTTGGTTAGTTCGCAGAATTTTTCAATGATATACCTTGGTTTTAATGTGTCATCTTCGATATAAGCATTTTCGTACTCTTGTTTCCATATCATAACCTGCTTTGCCCAGTCGGTTTCGTCAACAGGATGTGTCCTCTCAAGAATTTTATTAAGGATATATTCCATATCTCCTGACAGAGGATAATGAACGGCAATATTCTTGTTTATCTCCGCCGGGTCCGCATCAATATGCATAATTTCCGCGGCCGGTGCAAAACGTTTCATATCACTTATAACACGATCGCTGAATCTTCCTCCGATATTAATCAATAAATCGCATTCCGATACGGCTTTGTTGGAAACCCTTGAACCATGCATGCCAAGAAGCCCCGTATACAGGGAATATTGACCCGGAACGGAACCCATACCCATTAGTGTTGTTGCAACAGGAATATGAAGCTTTTGCGAAAGCTGCATCAACAACCCGGTAACACCCGCGATTATTGTTCCTCCTCCGGAGAGTATGACAGGCATCCTTGCTTTTTGAATTTCATTGGCAGCAGTATCCAATTCACTATCGCTGAAGAGGTTCTTCACTTTCAAATTCAGTCTGTTTCTTCCGTCAAAGGGAATGAATTCTGCCATTTGAGCTGTGGCATCCTTACAAACATCCACAAGAACCGGACCGGGCCTTCCGCTCGAAGCAATCTCAAAAGCCATTCGAATTGTTTCAGCAAGTTTATCTGCATCCTTAACAAGAAAATTATGTTTGGTTATTGGTTCTGTTATGCCGGTAATGTCAACTTCCTGGAAAGAATCCTTTCCGATTAAGGATGAATTCACCTGTCCTGTTATGGCAACAAGAGGTACCGAATCCATATATGCTGTTGCAATTCCGGTAACAAGGTTTGTGGCGCCGGGACCTGATGTCGCCATACACACTCCGGTTTTACCGGTGGATCTGGCATAACCGTCTGCCGCATGGGCCGCACCTTGCTCATGAGAGGTCAGAATATGCTTTATTGACTCCTTATTTTTGTAAAGGGAATCATAAATATTTAAAACTGACCCGCCCGGATAACCGAAAATCGTATCAACGTTCTGTTCCTTTAAGCATTCAATTATTATATCGGCTCCATTTAATTTCAATACAAAAACCTCCGTTCCAAGGGTTAGTGTTTTGTAACACTTCATTCTTATCCTGATTGTTGTGGCCCGCACACCTCAGTTCTAGCTGTTACAGACCACTAGTTGTTAGATACCGGGAACTATACAAGCTAAACAGAATAATTGATATCTAAAATCAAATATCAACCCATGGCCCATGGCCTATAGCCTGTTCTATTCCAAATAGCTTACAATCAGATCTCCGACTTCACGGGTACCATATCCCATCTTTCCGGCGGACATACTCTTGATGTCATTTTTAACGGCTTTCATTACGGCTCTTTCTATGGCATCTGCCGCCTGTGTTTCTCCAATCTGATCCAGCATCATCTGAACAGAAGCTATGGATGCCAGCGGATTAATAATATTCTTTCCGGTATACTTTGGAGCAGAGCCGCCAATTGGTTCATACATGGATACCCCCTGCGGATTTATGTTTCCGCCTGCGGCAATCCCCATTCCCCCCTGAATAACAGCGCCCAGATCGGTAATAATATCTCCGAATAAGTTGTCTGTAACAATAATATCAAAAAACTCAGGGTTTTTCACCATCCACATACAGGTTGCATCCACATGGGCATAATCAGGTGTTATATCGGGGTATTCCTTTGCAACTTCATAAAAGGTACGCTCCCATAAATCAAAAGCATAAGTCAATACATTTGTTTTTCCGCATAAGGTAACCTTCTTCCGGCCGTTTCTTTTCCTTGCGTAATCAAAAGCGAAACGAATACAGCGTTCCACACCTTTCCTTGTATTCACGGATTCCTGAGTGGCTACCTCATCCCTGGTTCCTTTCTTTAAGAAACCACCGACACCCGAATACAAACCTTCGGTGTTTTCACGGATAACAACAAAGTCAATATCCTGGGGACCCTTGTCTTTCAAAGGTGTTTCAACACCTTCATACAGTTTGACCGGTCTCAGGTTGATATATTGATCCAGTGTGAAACGCAGTTTCAGCAGAATTCCTTTTTCCAGAATACCAGGCTTTACGTCCGGATGACCTATTGCGCCAAGAAGAACAGCCTGTTTTTTTTGAATCCTGTCAATATCCTCATCCGTTAAAACAATACCGGTTTTCAGGTAACGGTCACCTCCAAAATCAAAATATTCAAGATCCACATCAAAAGAATATTTGACGGAAGCCGCATTTAGTACCTTAACGCCTTCCTCAGTAACTTCCGGGCCCGTTCCATCCCCGGGAACAACACCGATCAAGTATTTTTTATTCATTGTTTACTTCTCCTTTATAATTTCTTTTCGTATTATCTCCGGATATATGCCATAAGGCCTCCGGATTGAATAATATCCTGAATAAACTCCGGGAATGGCTCTATTGTGTAAATTTTCCCTTTATTATAGTTAATAATTTCGCCTTTTTCAAGATTAATCTCCAGTTTGTCGCCTTCATCCGCATCATCCACACATTCCGGGCTTTCTACAATGGGAAGGCCAATATTTACAGCATTGCGATAAAAAATTCGCGCAAAGGTTTTCGCGATAACACAAGATATGCCTGATGTTTTAATGGCAATCGGAGCATGTTCACGTGAAGAACCGCATCCAAAATTAAGTCCTCCCATCATAATATCTCCTTTTTGAACCTTTGCGACAAAAGTTTTGTCCAGATCTTCCATACAATGCCTGGCCAATTCACTATGTTCCGAGGTATTAAGATACCGGGCGGGAATTATTACGTCAGTATCCACATTATCACCATATTTTATGACTTTTCCCTCAAGTTTCATATTATCACCCTTCTTCCCTATTAGCTTTTTATTTTTCCATTACTTCATCCGGAGAGGAAATCCTCCCTGTAACTGCCGATGCCGCAGCTACAGCGGGGCTTGCAAGATAAACCTCACTTTTTACATGTCCCATACGACCCACAAAATTCCGGTTAGTGGTGGAAACAGCACGTTCACCTTCCGCAAGAATTCCCATATGCCCACCCAGGCAGGGTCCGCATGTTGGAGTACTGACAGCGCATCCGGCATCAACAAATATATTAAAGAGCCCTTCATTCATACATTCCTTCCAGATTCTTTGCGTTGCCGGAATAATAATGCACCGTACATCTTTATGAACTTTTTTCCCGGCCAGAATTTTGGCGGCTATTCGCATATCATCCATTCTTCCGTTTGTGCAGGAACCGATTACAACCTGATGAATAAGGATATCCCCTATACTATCTATGGTTTTTGTATTATCGGGAAGATGCGGGAAAGATACAGTCGGCTTTATTGTACCAAGATCAATATTATAATCGCATACATATTCGGCATCACTGTCCGCTTTGAAAATCGTATATTCCTTTATTGAATGATCCCGGATGTACTTTTCGGTTTCGTCATCCACTTCAAAAATTCCGTTTTTTGCTCCTGCTTCAATTACCATATTTGCCATTGTAAAACGATCATCCATGGACAGGAATTCCATTCCTTCACCTGAAAACTCCATTGACTTGTACAATGCGCCGTCTACACCTATCATCCCTATTATATGAAGGATTATATCCTTGCCGCTTACCCATTCGGATGGCTTACCGTATAAATTGAACCTTATGGCTTCCGGAACCTTTAACCATACTTCACCGGTTGCCATCGCCGCAGCCATATCCGTACTGCCGGTACCTGTTGAAAAAGCTCCCAGCGCTCCATAAGTACATGTATGGGAGTCCGCGCCTATTACCAACTCACCTGCCGTAACCAGACCAAGTTCAGGCAGAAGTGCATGCTCAACACCCATCCGGCCAATCTCAAAAAAGTTTTTAATTCCCATTCTCCGGGCAAATTCACGCATCATCTTTACCTGTTCAGCGGATTTGATATCCTTGTTGGGAGTAAAATGATCGGGCACAAGAGCAATTTTTTCGGTATCAAAAACCTTGTCAAATCCGGTTTTTATAAACTCGTTAATCGCAACCGGTGCTGTTATGTCATTCCCAAGAACCATATCAACCTTTGCCTGAATAAGCTGTCCCGGTTTAACATTATCCAATCCGGCACTTTTAGCTAAAATTTTCTGTGTCATTGTCATTGCCATAAAAGACACCTCTCTTTTCGTCATTTTTCATCCAATAAATCCATGTTTTGGTATACGGCTATTCGGCTTTTATTTTATTATACGGTTATACATATTTATTTCTTCTGTTTTCCTGTTGTAATACATTAAAAAACTTCACGATTATTGACCACTTTCATTAAATTAAGAAAATTCTATAAAATACTGGTTCAAAGTGTGGACGATAAGGATGTAGGCCCTGAAAAAGCGATTAATAAAAAGCTTTTCACAATATGAATTCCATACTCAGAAAACTGGCCAGGAGGACATAACAATTACCCTGTTTGCGAATTGGGAAGACGATATGTTAAAATAGAAGTCAGAATGCTATTGGAGGTTACCTGATGAAAAAACTTGAAGGTTTATTGTGTGTTCTTTTTATTCTTATATGCTTATCTTCATGCAATAAAAACATAGCCGCATCTGTGGATACGTACATTTCGGAAACATTTGCGGTTAACACGCCATGGGTATCAACACCAACGCTCTCCCCTTCACCAACACCCATACCCATACCAAAGTTAACTGCCACAATACTCTCCGCAGGTGATGTCATCATGCATGATGCTGTTATACAATCGGGTAAAAAAGACAGCGGAGATTACGACTATACCGGTATATTCAAAGAGATAAAACCATATGTACAGAAATCCGATTTTTCCATTATAAGTTATGAAGGAGTCAGCCTGGATTCGGATAAAAACTATACGGGTTATCCTTTGTTCAATGCTCCTCCGGCAATTATGGAAGCTTTTTCGGATACAGGTTTTAAAATGGTGAATACCGGGAATAACCATTGTCTCGACAGGGGGCTGAAGGGACTTCTGGAAACGGGGAATATAATAAAGCAACTGAAAATGCAGGTTATAGGAACCTTTCAGGACATCGCTGTGCCACGGCATAAAATTCATGATTTAAATGGAATTAAAGTTGGATTTCTATCCTACACATATGGCTGCAACATGAACGAAAACAGGTTGACAAAAGAAGAACAGGATATTCATTTAAACTTAATTGATAACGAAAAATTAAAAATGGAAATCGAAGCTTTATCAAAAACAACGGATATGGTTGTCGTACTGGTTCATTGGGGAATTGAATACCGGCAGGAACCAACGGATGCCCAAAAAAAGCTTGCCGACAGTATGTTTCTTTGGGGAGCGGACATTGTTCTGGGCTCCCATCCCCACGTTGTTGAACCCTCAGAAATTCGGGAGACAGACGGTAAGAACAAGTATGTTATATACAGCATGGGCAATTTTTTATCCAACCAGATTGGCGGAAATAATCCAAACCCGCGTAATAATGATTTAACCGAAGACAGTATGATGATTTCACTTGAAATTGAAAAAGACCTTGAAACAGGTAAAACATCTCTCACTTCCGTTAAGCATATTCCTACATGGGTTTATCGTTATATGGAAAACGGCATATATCAATATACCATATTCCCCATTCCATCTCCGGAACATGAGAGTCTTAATAAACATGACGACACCCTTGCCGAAAAACTCAGGAATTCCTACAACAGAACAATGAGTATGGTAAAAGACTGGGACAGAGAATCAGATTCCCCACAGCAATAGGTACGAGCGCTCCTGCCTGTCCTTTATTCTTCATCCGCCTTTTTCTTTCTTGGTTCTTCCAGTGTATTTGAACAGGATTCAAGGCTGCAGATATATTGTATCTTGTTTCCCTTGTATTTTTTTGTCATGAAATTACCACATTCGGAGCATTTTTTATCTGAAGCCTGATCCCAGGATGAAAAGTCACAATTCGGGTAATTTTCACAGCTTAAATAGTGTTTTCCCTTTCTTGTCTTTTTATTATATATTTTCCCTCCGCATTTCGGACACAATACTCCTGCTTCATCAAGTATCGGTTTGGCATTCCTGCACTCGGGGAAACCCGGGCATGCCAGGAACTTACCATATCTCCCCAGTTTAATGACCATATTCCGACCGCATTTTTCACATACCACATCCGATTCCTCAACGGGAAGCTGGACTTTGCTTATTTTCTCCTCTGCGTCTTTAACAGTTTTACTGAAGCCGTTATAAAAATCATTCATCAATTCCTTCCAGTATAGTTTGCCCTCTTCAACGGTATCAAGCCGGGTTTCCATATCGGCGGTAAAATTAATGTTGACAATATCACTGAAATGCTCCTCCATAAGCTTGTTTACTATTTTTCCAAGTTCTGTCGGAAGCAGAAATTTTTTATCTTTTACCACATATCCTCTGGAAATTATAGTGCTGATAGTGGGTGCGTAAGTACTTGGCCTTCCGATTCCCTTTTCTTCGAGGGCTTTTACAAGCATGGCTTCGGTATATCGGGACTGAGGCTGCGTAAAGTGCTGGGAAGGTTTGATTTCAACCGGATTAACTCTCTCGCCCTCAGTAAGATCAGGCAGCATGCTTTCCTTTTCCTCGTTACCGTCTTCATCGATACTCTCTTCATAAAGAACTAAAAAGCCTTTGAATGTTATTTTCGAGCCTGCAGATTTAAAAAGATAATCTCCCGCTTCAATATCCACATTCATGGTATCATAAACAGCTGAATCCATTTGGCAGGCAATAAATCTCTCCCATATAAGCTTATAAAGCCTGAACAGATCCCTTTGCAGCGAGCTTTTAACCCGTTCAGGAGGAAGTTCAGGAGTAGATGGACGAATTGCCTCATGGGCATCCTGAGCCGCGGATTTGGTTTTATACATACGCGGTTTTTCAGGAAGGTATTTTTCACCATAGTTCTTCATTATAAAGTTTCTTGCTTCCTGCAACGCGGTATCGGACAGACGTGTAGAATCGGTACGCATATAGGTTATTAATCCGATAGATCCTTCCCCCTCAATATCTACTCCTTCATAAAGCTGTTGTGCCAGCATCATTGTTTTTTTCGTACTGAAACCGAATTTTCTTGCCGCTTCCTGCTGCAGTGTACTGGTGATAAATGGCGGTGCCGGGGCACGTTTCTTTTCGCCATGCTTAACCTTCCGGATGATAAATGGGACATTTTTAAGATTTTTAAGAACATTATCAACATCATCCCGGTTATTCAGTTCCACCTTTTTGTTCTTCACGCCATGGAACCGGGCTATAAAAATTTTTCCGTTGTCTTTTTTCAGAGCAGCCTCAAGCTTCCAGAACTCAACCGGAATAAAATCCTCAATTTCTTTTTCCCTGTCGCAGATCATCTTGGTAGCAACGGATTGTACTCTGCCCGCACTAAGTCCCTTTCTGACGTTTCTCCATAGAAGAGGACTTATCTCATAACCCACGATACGATCCAGTACGCGTCTTGCCTGCTGGGCATCCACCAGATCCCTGTCTATTGGTCGAGGTGTTTTTACGGCTTTTACAACGGCATTTTTTGTAATTTCATTAAATGTGACCCTGCATTTTTCCTTATTCCCGATGTTAAAAAGAGTTGCAAGATGCCATGAAATAGCTTCACCTTCGCGGTCAGGGTCAGTCGCAAGAAAAATCTTTTCCGCTTCCTTCGCTTCTTTCTTCAAATCGGAAATCAAATCGCCCTTGCCGCGAATATTAATGTATTTAGGCTCAAAATTATGTTTTACGTCCACGCCAATCTGACTTTTGGGAAGATCCCTTATGTGCCCCATGGATGCTTTAATTTTGTAATTTGAACCCAGGTATTTCTTAATTGTTTTTGCTTTGGCCGGCGATTCAACAATAACCAGATACTTTGCCATCCTTGTCCTCCGTTCCCCAAACAGATGCTTCGTAATCATTTGTTATAGTATCATTGATATTTATTTTTGTAAACTCTTTTTCTATTTTTATCTATTAATATTAATTCTCATTTACCACTGTCTTTAGTTACCTGCCTTCCGTCATACCGGATATCAAAATCTTCCCGGATTATCAGCTCCGATACGGGTACCGGGTTTAAACCCTTTTCCCTGATTAAGTCAATAACATCCCCCAGAATTTTCGAGGTATGGGGCGTGTCATTGTGGAAAAGCAGGATAGCTCCGCTTTCAACATTCCCGATACGGCTTAAAATACTTTCTCTGGAAATACCCGGCTTCCAGTCAAGCGAATCAAGGCTCCATTGAATGGTAAAAAAGCCTGTCTGCCTTGCAACCGACAAAACCGTATCATTGTAATCCCCATATGGAGCACGGAATAAATCCGTTTTTTTCCCCGTTACTTTTTCTATTGTTTTGTCGCAGTCGGTAATCTCCTTTTTAACTCTATCCCTGTTCAGAGCGCTCATCTTAAAATGGTTTTCCGAATGATTAGCCACGTCATGCCCCTGCTCTGCTATTGCCCTGGTTTCCTCGGGATTCCTGCGCACCCACTCCCCAACAAGAAAAAAAGTAGCTTTTACATTCTTTTCTTTCAGTATATTCAATATTATGGGAATGTCTTCGGCACCCCATGCACAATCAAATGTGATGGACACTTTATTCTCATTATTCTCCACACTATATATCGGAATTTCCCTTATCTTTCCTTGAACCGCCAAATATCCTCCCTTAACCGTAAAAAAAATAATAAAACAAACAGCTATCGCACAAAGACATAACGCAATTGTTTTTTTTCGGATTACTAACATTTTCACACCTCGTTTTTAGTATCCCATAGTTTATATATGCACTCTTTTTTTTATTATGTACATGACTGTAAAAAACGGGGCAGTTCAAAATATAAAGCCCTGTAATCGCTTACAGGGCTATGAAATCGCTCAACATTGGGCGCATGTTATTGGATGAGAACTGTGAGATAACACTCCCATCATGGATTGGGTTGTATTATAATAACCGTGTCAGAAGCGTTCATTGCATCTTGTTACCCGGTTATTAGCTGCGGCAGAAAGGTTGTTAACTGCGGAAAAATTATAAGAACTGTTATACAGGCTATCAACGCGGCCAGAAACGGCCATACGCCTTTGAATATTGTTTCCAGCGGCACATCCTTTGCCACTCCCTTGATAATAAACACATTCATTCCCACAGGCGGTGTAATGACACCCATGGCAACAACCATTACAATGATTACTCCAAACCATATTGGATTATATCCCAGAACATTGACTACCACAGGGTAAAATATAGGCACTGTCAGCAGGATCAGCGCCAGCGCGTCTATAAAGCATCCCAATACCAGATAAATAACCAATATTATTGCCATTACCATAAAAGCCGGCAATTCAAGATTTGCAGCCCAGTTTGCCATTTCAAAGGGAAGCCTGCTGACAGCAATAAAACGCCCGAAAACCATAGCTCCCGCTACCATCAGTAATATCATCGCCGAAGTACGGGTTGTATCCCTTAATGATTTTTTAAAACCTTCCCATGTCAATTGTTTTCTTAAAACGGTAATAAGAAGAATACTTCCCGCACCGACAGCACCGGCTTCCGTTGGTGTAAAATAGCCTGCAAACAACCCGCCCAGGGATATTAAAAAAGTAAGGATTATTTCAAAAAGCCCTCCCCGTAAAGCGGACAGTTTTTCCTTGTTTTCAAATTTTTCACCGGCAGGGGCAAGGGACGGATTCTTCCTTACAACAAGGAATATCGTAAATATATAAAACAGGGTAAGAAGAATTCCGGGAACAATCCCGGCAATAAAAAGCTTTCCTATAGACTGTTCGGTGGCAACACCATATACGATAAAAATAACGCTGGGAGGTATCAGCACCCCAAGGGCGCCTGCAGCGGCTACACTGGCTGTGGAAAGCGAATCATCGTATTTATATTTCTTCATCTCCGGTAATGCTATGGCTCCCATCGTAGCAGCAGTTGCGGTATTTGAACCGCATATGGCGCCGAAAACCGCGCAAGCCGCCTGAGTTGCCATTGCCAGCCCTCCGGGGCGATGGCCAATCAACCTGTATACAAATTTATACAGGCTTGTTCCGACACCCGCGTAATATGCAATGAACCCCATCCAGACAAACATTGGTATGACACTCAATGTATAAGATGAAAAGTTTGAGAATATTTCTGTGGAAACCATTGTTAATGCCGAACGAGGAGAAACAATATACGCAAAACCGATAAAACCCACGATAAGCATTGAATACGCTATGGGTATACGCAACGCAATTAAAACAAGAAGTATAAGTACTCCAATTAATCCAATAACAGCCGGTGTCATTTTACCATAACCCCTTTCAATACTTTTACGATTTCAACCAGGCAAAGCATAAGCAAACCTATTGCCACCATTATAATAAAAGGATAAAAAGGCATATGCGCCGTAGCGGAAACCTCCCCGCTGATCGCCTTTTCCCGTGCATACATAAAAGTCTGATAACTTGCGAACACAAGGAATATCAATATAACCGTTCCTGAAGCCGTTTGAATTATTTTCTGAACCTTACAGGGAAGCTTCTCTACAAGAAAACCAATGGATATATGCGCGTTCTGTATGGCACAATATGCAATTGCAAATCCAATAATCGCGGCCGTTAGAAATCCTACATATTCATACACTCCTTGAATCGGAGCTTTAAATACAATTCTCAGTATGATATTAACAACCACTAAAAGCATGGTGGCCGCGATTCCCCATCCGGCCAGACTATCCAAAAAGCGACTGCTTTTTGTAATATATCTTTCTAATAACCTCACATTACCATCCTCCGGAATATTTTGTTTGCCGCGTTTATTTGGCAAAGACCGGGTAGACAATCAGCCGATCTGTAATCATTATCGTGCCGTGCCAATAACTGCGGATGGAGTATACTCCATCCGCGGCATAAAGCATAATTCTTTTATCAATATTCTTCATTGTATTTTTCAGAGAGTCTTTTGACTATATCCACAGCTTTCTGACCCGCTTCACCTTTATCATTTACGTATTTTTCCAGCATGGGCTCAATTGCCTGTTTCCACATCGCGTTCTGTTCTTCCGACAATTCCATTACCTTAAAATTCTGTTCATTAATTGCCCAGTCAAGCGCTTCTTCATTTTGTTTGTCCCATAATCCGATTGCAACCTCTTCATGAAATTCTTCGGTGACATCGGTAATAGCTTTTTGAATATCCTTTGGAAGCGAGTTCCATTTGTCAAGATTCATGGTAATAAAAAACAGGTTGTTGTACAAAAATGGAGTTCGCGTTAAATATTTTGTAACCTCTCCTTGATTCCATGTTTTCATAACCTCAACCGGAGCAAGGTTTCCGGTGACAACTCCTTTCAGCAGCGCGTCATAGGCCTCTGATTGAGGCATACCCACAGGAACCGCGCCTAACAAGGACAGGGAATCTCCGGTTAATCCCGTTGCTCTGATCTGCATTCCCTTTAAGTCGTCCAATGTCCTCACCGGTGTTTTTGTGAAAAGATCACCGGGGCCTGTGGCAAGAACCATTAAAAGCTTTGTGTCCTGTACGCATTCGGGGTTCATTTCCTTGATTCCCTCCCAGGCAACCTTACTTGCAGCCTTTGAATTTTTATAAACAATCCCGGGTTGCTCGAATGCTTCCAGTTCCGGAAAACGCCCCGGAGTATATGAGAAACACGAAAGCCCGATGTCCGCCACTCCCTCTTTTACACTGCTGTATATGTCGCCTGCTTTTAGCAGGGTTTCCTGCGGATAGCTGGTTATAATCACCCTTCCGTCGGTAGCTTCTTTAACTGCTTCTGCCCATCCTGTCACCAATTCCGTTTCCGCCGGATGAGTTGACGGAAAGAAGTGGGCTAGTTTTAATTCCACCGTATCGGTTTTTCCTGCCGATGCCGTACCCGCGCACCCAACCAGAGCCGAAAGTACCGTCATTATAATCAAAATGACAAATACCTTCATTAATAATGACCATCTTACATTTCCTTGATTTCCCACGGTTTTACCTCCTTAAAAATAAGCAATAAAAAAAACCCGTAGGGGTCCCTGGAAACAACAATAAATTGTGCGTAAAGCACAACTCAAAAGAAATACATATTCATAGTACTTGCTTCCGTTTTACCATCCTACATCCCTATTATATTTCCACATCAGCATTATGTCAAGACTTTCCTTGCTTCCTCACTCTTCCAGGCCGATATTTATTTCCACTGTACCGCATGGGGTTTCTATGTTTACGGCTATTGTCTGCACAGGGCTTATATTGAAATGAATTTCTTCTCCGAAAACAATAGTCGGCGGGGTAGCATAAATAATTATTCCTTCTTCAAGAATAAGCTCGGAAGCTTTGCTTATTATCATTTCGGTCATCGCGCCTACGGCATATCGAGCCTCCGGGCCAAAAAGCTGTGCGGGTACTGTCAGCTTCATGGCGGTAAGAAGACGTATGGCAGTTTTATCCGAAAGAGAATATGCTATATTTCCTCTTATTCCTCCGTTAATACCTATAACGGAAGTAATATCCTGATCAACTGTCATAACATCCTTTTTTACAACAGCCCCCCTCTTTATGCCTGAAATACCATGTTGTTCAAGAATCTTAATCAAGGCTTCCATAAATGGAGTAATATGTTTTACATTCATTATTTTGTTTCTCCCCTTTCAAAAGCGACGTTCACCTTTAGTTTTCCATAAAGGGTATTGCACTCCACGGAAGCGGACTGTATTTTGGGAAGGGCAATAAGCGCGTTCTTCCCTGTAAAAATGTATGGGGGTGAAAGCCATAACCCCAGCGAATATGCGTTATTAAGAACTGATACTGCGTTCCCCGATATGATATTGTTCATTTCAGAAATTGCTGCCAGCACCATGCTATCCTTCACATTATCGTAATAAACACCCATGACATTCTGTGTAATGGACAGTGCTACTCCCGGTTCCATATCAAGCAGAAATCTCCCCCGGATTTTTCCTGTATAGTTTATGATTGACGAAACACCATATGACATAAATTCTTCTGTCTCGGAACAGAATGCACCCAGAATATCTACCTTCATATTGGCCATAAGGGCGAAATTATCACTAACGCTTCTGATAAAAGGATCATAAAGCTGCATACCTGTGCTCAAACCAAATCCCTCCTTAATAATTTCAGAACACTCAATGTCTGTGTTCCTGTTCATCTATTCACTCCGTACATAGTTTTTTCGTTTACTCTGCGGAAGATAATGTACTTATTATCTTATAATCATTGAAAGGTTTCCTTAAAAAGGTTTTAACTCCAAGAGCCTGCGCTTTCTTCATAATTTCGTCATCACCGACTGCACTGAGCATAATGATTCTTGTTGAACCGGTTACATTCTTTGAGAATTCCCGGATATTTTTAACAGCTTCCAGTCCATCCATTACGGGCATGTTAATATCCATGAAGACAATATCAGGAGCAAGTTTTATAAAAAGGTCCACACCCTCCTTGCCGTTTTTTGCATCTCCACAGACTTCGTAATTGCATTTTTCAAGGGCTTTCCTTAAAAGGTTGTGAATCAGCGGTGAGTCGTCCACAATTAAAACTGTCTTTTTCATAAATCTATCCTGCCTTTCATTTTTGTTAAAATAAATTAGCGCTTGCGAGCATTGCGTGCCTTACGCAAAATCATATTTACAAAAAATACACTCTGAGTTTTATCTCTTCATTGTTTGAATGGTACTGCTTGATTATGTTCGGTATCTTATTTTTATAAATAAAGGTAAACTGTTTTCCGGCGATTGCGAATGGAGCAAAAGTGGTGAGCTGTACTCCCCGGGTTGACATATATGCCCTGACTTCACCGGCGACCATATTGGTTATCTCCGATATACCGTCATACAAATCATCAACCTTAAGTTCCTCACGTTGTATTCCTGTCATAAAGGATATCAATGTATAGGCCATCTGACTGGAAACGGTCAGTGACAACATGATGTTCTTTTGTCCCACCATCAGTATAACACCCGATATTTGGAAGATATCACCCGCATCATCATTTATAACTCTGGTTTCACTTATCTCGATGCTTGTCATTGTTTGTATGACATTTTTTAAGGCATTGGAAAAAACAAAAGAAGAAATTTCCTGTTGGTTGTCACTGTTTTCCTTCTTGATTGAATTGTATAAGCTGCTCATTTCCGCTGCTCCACTCCTTTTCCAAGGGTCTCCATGATTTTTTTAGTCAGTTCCTCTGTTTTGAAAGGTTTTAGCAGGTAATTACTCACTCCTGCCTGTATGGCTTTTATTATATTCTTTTTTTCGCCTTCGGTTGTTATCATAATGACAGGAATGTTTCTGAACAGATGATTGCTTTTAACGGCAACCAAAAAATCAAATCCATTCATTCCCGGCATGTTCCAATCCAGCAGTATAAGTTTTATGCTGTTATACTGCTTTTCCAAAATCTCCAGCGCATCCATACCGTCTGATGCCTCCAGCAGGTCATAATACAGAACTTCTACCGTACTCTTTATGATTTTTCTTACAATCGCCGAATCGTCAACAGATAGTATTTTTTTCCTCAACTCCAAACACCATTACCCCTTTCTTCTATATATTACGCCGCTTTCAAGCTGTTCCACATTATAATACTCATTGCAGTCAAGCATTAATTCCGAACTTCCGATAATGAGAATACCGTTTTTAATGAGGCTTTTATGTATCTTATATAAAACCTCCTTTTTAAATGTATCGGAAAAATAGATCATCGTATAACGACAGAAAACCAGATCAAAATCTCCAAGAAGGGCGAAATCGTTTTGGAGATTAAACCGTCTGAATTTAACCGCATTCCGTATACTATCGTTAATAACCCATAACCTGTTGCTGCCTGTAAAATAAAGATCCCTATATTCTTCGGTCAGCCCTCTCATAACAGAAATATTATCATATCTTCCCATCTCCGCTATATCAAGCGCACTTCGTGAAATATCCGTAGCAAGAATCTCGAACTGCGAAATTGAAATATCTTTTATGTTATTGCAGGATAAAAAACGGTTAATATACATAGCTATGGAATAAGGCTCCTGCCCCGTAGAGCATCCGGCGCTCCATATTCTTATTTTGCTTTTAACCCCCTGCCTCAGTGTTTCAATATATAAAGGCAACAGGAAACGTTCCAGTATAAGCCACGGTGTTCTGTCCCTGAACCACATCGTTTCATTTGTCGTCATGGCGTCAATCATACGCTCGATCATTTCCGGATCATTTTTGAATGATATTTTTTCAAAGAATTCTTCAAAACTCATTAAACCTGATTCTGCCAGTAACCCGGAGAGTCTGCTCTCGATCAGATAGGCTTTCTCTTCGTCTATCAATATACCGCATTTCTGTTCTATAAGTTTTTTCATGGATGAGAATCCGCTGTATGTCAGTATTTGCTTCATTCACCGGAACCTCCGCACATATTAATCTGGTTAATCCTTTTTGCTATATCGCCAATATCCGAAACCTCATCCGACAAACCGGCATCATATACACTTTTAGGCATTCCGTAAACAATGCAGGAATTTTCGCTTTGGGTAATGCAGTAGCATTCACATTGATTTCTTATCTCAACAATGCCTTTAGTTCCGTCATTTCCCATTCCTGTCAGAACAACAACCAGTATTTTGCTTTTTTTATATGTTTTCGTGACTGAATCAAACAGCTTGTCTGCCGAGGGCCTTAATCCATTGACAGGAGGTGATTTTTCAAGCCTTATCAGAACATCCGAATCGTTTTTCCTCTCAAGCACCATATGACTGTCGCCGGGGGCAATAAGAACTTTTCCGGCCTCCACCATTTCACCATCTCCGGCCTCCCTGACCGGCAGCTTGCATTTTTTATCCAGGGACTGGGCAAGCACCCGGGTAAAATCAAGGGGCATATGCTGTACAACCAGAACCGGTTTATTGAAATCCGGGGAGATTTCACTTAATATCCTTTGCAATGCCTGAGGGCCTCCGGTTGACGAGGCAATAACCAGCAGATCGGTTCCCAACGGTGCTCTCTTTTCTCCTTGAATAAAGGTTCTTTCCTTTTCTGCCGGTTTTAATGTATCAAGCTGTTTTATTTGCATATTCTCATCAGCAGGACTTGAGTAGTTCTTTACCTTTATCTGAGCAAACAGCGTATGAAGGTATCCTCTTATTCCATTCAAACTTGTTTCTCTGTCTGAATATGAAGTCTTAAGCAATACATCCAACGCTCCAAGCTTAAGTGCTTCCAACACAACCACGGCATCTTCCGGAGAGTTGGTGCCTGTAATCACAACGGCAGTATTTCCATAACTCGTAAGCATCTCATTCAGAACATTTATACCATCTGTTTTAATGATGCATACATCAAGTAAAACAACATCAATTTCGCTTTGACTTAACCAGTCAAGAGCAATCTGGCCGGATGAACTGATATGGGTAACCTGTCCGTAATCCGTTAACCCCACGGCATCGGCTAATATTTTTCTGTACATTATATCTTTTTCCGCAATCAAAACCCGCAATCTTTCCAGGATGTCCACCAGCCTTATGTTTTATTTGTCTGAATTTACCCGGTAGATGAAGTCCCCATACCTATATACGGAACTGATCCACAAAGCGTTCGAGCACCTGCGCTTCATCGGACAATTCCTTCGCGGAGCTGTTCACCTGGACAGCGTCTTTCGCCATTTCTCCGGATGTTATTCCAATCTCCTCCATGTTAACAGATATTTTTTCGGTTTCATCATGAACATCTATTGTTTTTCTTATAATATCCTGTATTCTTCCTGACGCTCCTTCAGTATTTGCCGCCGCTTCATTTGAAGCGCTGGAGATTTCCGAAGCCGAACGGGCTATTTCCTTTACTCCTTTTGATGCGTCGGAAATCGCAAGTGTAACATTTTGTATATTACCCGCTACAGCATCCAGATTATTTGTAATCTGGCTAACCCTTTCCGCCGCTTTTACCGTAGCTTTTGATATTTCTCCGGTGGTTGCCGACTGTTCTGTTACAGCAGCGGCAATAGTACCGGTTATGGAAGTAATTTCCTTTATAACATCGGTAATAACCTCAACAGCTTTTACCGCTTCCGATGTGTTTACCTGCATTGTTTCAATCTGCAGGCTTATTTCATCGGTGGCTTCAGCAGTTTGTTTTGCCAGTTCCTTAACTTCATTGGCAACAACCGCAAAGCCTTTTCCGGCTTCTCCCGCTCCGGCAGCTTCAATGGCGGCGTTCAGTGCCAGCATATTTGTTTGATCCGCGATATCATTAATAACATTAACAATCTTTCCTATCTGCAATGAAGAATGATTCAGCTTGTCAATAATGTCATTTGTGTTTTTAGCCTTATCTCCCGCGTCTGCGGTAATATGTATTGACCGCTCGCAATTTTTGCTGACTTCGTTCAGGGAAACATTCATTTCCTTCACCGATGTGGCTACGCTGTTAACGGCTCCGGTTACTTCCTTTGCTGAATTTGATATGTTTGAGACTTTTTCATTTATCTGTGAAGCAATATCGGAAATCTCATCAGTGCTTGCCGATGTCTGCTCAGAAACAGCGGCAAGGTTGAAAATAGTAGCGGTCATTTCCTCTACCGCAGCCGCGACAATACTCATATTATCACCTGTCTCCGATAATGTTTTAACAATGGCATCCATACTTTCCGTTATTCGGGACGCGGTATCTCCCACAACGTTAATCTGTGCGCTGGTCTCTTCGCTCATAGCCGCCATGTTATCGGAAATACCAAGGAATAAGCCCGATGTTTTATTTAGTGACTGCGTGGCTTCGTATATTTTGCGTATGGTACCCTGGATCATTTCAAAAAACCGGTTTAACTGCGATTCCAATTCCAAAAATTCTCCCTTAACACCGCAATGAACCCGTTTTGTAAAATCGCTGTCACCGGTTATCTGTTTCAGTATGGTGACAATTTGTGCGGCAGGGCTTACGTATCTCCTGTAATTCTTTGTACTTGCGAGTAAAACCAACCCAGTGGCGATAAACATATTAGCGATTATTAAAAATATGATATTACCTGTATTAAGACCCATAACATTGCCTATAATTAACGAATATATTGCGGCAAGAGGTACAACAACTATAATGGTTTGCTTTAAGTACAGCCATAATGTTACAGAACCTTTTTTGCCTTTTTGGTTCATATTGATTTGCATATACAATCCTCCACCTTTCATTAAAACTGTGTTGAAGTTACCTGAATAATTTTTCAGGATCTATAATAATTAATAA
>CAZSVI010000016.1:0-8360 GCA_964610205.1 uncultured Oscillospiraceae bacterium | reverse complement strand
TAAAACTGTGTTGAAGTTACCTGAATAATTTTTCAGGATCTATAATAATTAATAATTCCTTTTCAAGCTTTACTATGCTTTTTATATAATCTCCGTTTATTCCGCCGACATTGGCGGGAGGGTTCTCAAATTCCTCCGCTTCTATCTCCAACACATCACCAAACCCGTCAATAAGAAAACCGATTTGATTCGGATCATTCGGAGGCGCTTTCAGAATAATACAGGCAACACTCATATCCCATTCTTTTTCCTTGTAATGCATCATTCTGGCAATATCGAACAAAGTGACCACCTGTCCCCGCATATTGAACAAACCTACAATATGCGCGGCAGTACCCGGCACCGGTGTATATTCAATTTTCCTGTTTATTTCCTTAACCAGAGTCACATCTATACCCAAAAGACTTTCACATAAATAAAACGTCAGGATTTTTCCCATTAACCCACCTGCTTTCTTTGTTCAAGGGCAAGTTCAACCTTATCCAGCAGACTGCTTCTGTCAAGTTTTATTTCATAGTAATCAAAACCCGCTTCCAATCCGGCCTTCACCTGCTTGTCCCCGGTTAAGGATGTAAGCGCGATGATAGGAAGATCGAAGTACTTCTCATCTGCACGTATTCTTTTTGCAAGCTCCAGTCCATCCATAACAGGCATATTGATGTCACTGATCACAATATCAATATTATTTTCCTTCAAAAGCTGCAGTGCCTCTTTGCCGTTATATGCGGTCATAACACTGTAACCGGCCGACGTGAGGTAATCGTATTCCATTTTCAGGAAGAATGGGGTATCTTCAACAAGAAGCACTCTGTTGTTACCGGTTTTTGAGGTTTTAATCTTTTTTGCATACTGCTTTGGATCAACAAGCTCAAAGAGTTCGTAAATATTTAAAAGCAGTATTATCTTCCTGTTGTAAAGGAAAGACCCGAAAAGGCCCTTAGCCATTATGGTTTCCTGATCAAGATTTATATTTGTACAAATGGTATCATGGATCTCTACTGCCAGAATACCCATAGGTTTTTTTATTAATTTCGGGATTATGACATAATACTTTTTCGGCGCCGCCGGTACCTTATTTATATTGATGAAGTCTTCAGGCCTGACTACACGTAAGGAACCGTTTCTATACTTTATATATTCCTTGTCCCCGATTTTTTCTATATCATTCTCTTCTATTTCCTCAACTCTTGAAACCAGTGACAGATCAATTCCAAGATACTCAGGCCCTGATGAACGAAAAATCAACAGATTTTGCTGTTCTTTCATATTTTCGTACAAAAGCTCCGAATCCTGAGCATCCTTTTGCTCAAGGCCTTCAACAAAACGAAGCTGCGCCTTTTGTACAATACCCTCCGGATCCAGTATCATAGCGGTTTTTCCGTCACCCATTATTGTCACTCCGGAATAGCATTTGCAATCGTTCATAAATTTGGGAAGTGATTTAACAAGAATTTCCTCACTTCCGTGTATGAAGTCAATAGCCATCCCAAATCTCCTGGATCCTATCTTCAGTACAAGTATTCTCAGGATATTACTATTATTAAACCGCCTGCAGGATGGATCGGCTATCTCCGGATCGGGTTCCCTTCGTCTTTGATCATATAATGATTTTCTTCTCTCTTCTTTTCTCTCACCGGTAACAGGATCAATATATGTCCTTTTCAGCCCAAGAGCAGTTGCCAGGTGGACAATGGGAAGAAGCCTTCCGCGAAGCCTCAGAACTTCGGAATTATGTATATATTCTATTCTCTTTGATGCATCTCCGGGTTTTATGCGTACTATTTCCTGTAGGTTTACCTGTGGCAGAGCAAATTTTTGGCCTTCCACCTCGACAATAAGCGAGGGAATGATTGCCAGCGTTAAAGGCAGCAAAAGCCTGAATGTTGTTCCCTTACCTGACTGCGTGAATATCTCGACCGAACCTCCGAGTTTTTCAATATTGGTTTTGACAACATCCATTCCAACCCCTCTGCCTGAAAGGTCTGTTACCTCATTGGACGTTGAAAAACCAGGCTTAAACAAAAACTGTAAAATTTCCTGTTCAATGAAATCATCCGATTCACGCGAATCCAGCAATCCCTTCTCTATTGCCTTCTGCTTCACCTTCTCAACATCCACTCCTCTTCCGTCATCAATAACATCAATATTAACATATCCGCTCTCATGATATGCTTTCATAGTAATATGCCCTGTTTCCGGTTTACCGCATTCCTGCCTTTCTTTAGGTGATTCCAGACCGTGATCCGCCGCATTTCTGACAAGATGTGTCAGCGGATCCCCAAGGGATTCAATGATGGTCTTATCAAGCTCAACATCAATTCCATCAAGGTTAAGATCTATATCCTTTTCCAGCTTTTTGGACAGTTCCCGGATAATACGCGGGAATTTGTTAAATACGTTTGCGACAGGCTGCATTCTTGTCTGCATAATCGTTTCCTGCAAATCCGTTGTAATATGATCTATGTTCTGAAGAATCGGATCAATTCCCTGAATATTCTTCCTGTTAAATTCCAATGCACGAAGCAGTTGATTCCTGCCGAGCACCATTTCACTGGCAAGGTTTAAAAGGTTGTTAAGAAGAGTAACATGAACCCTCAGACTGTCTTCCATATTAAGAGAAGCATTCTTCCTGGAAGCGGATTCATCCCTGTTGATGGTTTTTTCCGCCGCTTCCTGTGTTTCGGCTGTATTTTCCTGTTCATTGGATGTTTTGTCTTCTTCGCTTTCCAGCATAATGGGGGTAATATCTTCATCTTCAGCCCCGACAGCGTCACAAAGCAGATTTTTCTCCAGAACCGTTAAAAGATAACAATACATTTCAAAATCTTCAGACACTTCGTCATCCTGTATATCTGATTGAATACCGCATGAAACAAAAATCCCAAGAGTTTGCAATTGCTGAAGGAATTCAACAGGACTTATACCCTTGTTTAAAAGATCCGTGTTTAAATTTCTTTTTATTTTGTATAACATTTTTCCGAATTGTATTTCTTCTGTCACCATCTGTATTTTTGAACCATCCAGCCCAAAAATATTCACGGCGTTTGATACGGAAACACCGGACGATTTGCCGGTCTGTGTGCTTTGCGACAGGCCAGCTGTTCCCGAAAGAATTGAATTCAACTTTTCCAGTTGCTTTGAAGTATCAAATTCTTCGCTGTTCATAACATCTTCAACCATAGCCTTCAACGCATCGTTTGCTGAAAGTAGTATATCGATATGCGCTCCGGTTAATTGAAGGTTTCCGTTTCTGCATTCTCCAAGCACATTTTCCATACTATGAGAAACGCTGACAATTCTGTTCAGGTTGAAAAAACCTGCTGTACCCTTAATACTGTGTACGGCCCGGAACAGATCGTTTATGATTTCCGGATCGGTATTTTCCGGATTCATATTCAGAAGTCCTGCTTCAGTATTCTCAATATGTACGGTTGCTTCCTCCACAAATGATGATATGAATTCCACATTCTCGAGCATATAAATCCCCCTGTAATTCAATGAACGCTTGCGAATCCGGCCTTACTGCCTTGAGTATTCCGAAGCGGACGCCACCAACTCCCGTATACTCATCGAGGTACCCGAAATACTTTCAAATGCCTTTGTTGAGTTGGAAGCAATATTTTTCATCTGCTCAGTAATCTGATTAACTTTTTCCGCGGCTGTTACAACCGCATTGGAAATATCCCCGGCAACAGCGGATTGCTCGGCTACCGCCGCCGCAATGGTATTTGTTATTTTTGTTATTTCATCAATTACATCAGATATGGTTGCCATTGCTGAAACAGCATTTTCCATATTTCCCTGCATGGCATGAATCTGCTGGCCTATCTCTTCGGTGGATTCCGCAGTCTGTCTTGCCAGTTCCTTCACTTCACCGGCCACAACTGCAAAGCCCTTTCCAGCCTCGCCGGCTCCGGCGGCTTCAATAGCGGCGTTAAGCGCCAGCATATTTGTCTGGCCGGCAATATCGTCAATGACTCTGACAATTCTGCCAATCTGCTGAGAGGATTTATTAAGCTGATCAATAATTTTATTGGTATCGGTTGTCTTAATTCCCGCATCTGCGGTAATGTTCTTCGAACGGATGCAATTCTGGCTTATTTCGTTCAAAGAAACATTTATTTCTTTCATAGCCATAACAACACTGTTAATGGAAGAAGATACATCCCATGTAAAACTTGAAACATTATTGCTTCTCTCAGCTATTTGCCCAACCAACTGGTTAAGATGATCCACTCCCTGAGAAATAGCTCCTGATGCCGAAGCAAGTGTCCTGATAAGGTTTTCCATCTGCCTGGAAGCTTCAAGCCGTTCCTCACTCATATGATTTACTTCATCCAGCATTTTATTGACCTGGATATTTTTATCTTCCAATTCCCTGTTTTTTTGCTCGAAATTGTTCTTTTCCAGTAAAACCTCACGCCTGTTATAATCCATGCAGTTGTTAATGTGGTTCAACCCGTTGATGATTGCTTTAACCATATCCCTGCAGTTGTGATAACCACAGGCCGAACAATTCAGTTCTCTGTCCTTTTTTGATTCCTTGTGCAGCTTTTTGAATATTGCATTGTATTCATTATCGGTTGGGGTTTTCATCCCCGTTATTTGCTGGCCGGTATACCGTCTTTTAAAGTCATCGAGTTTTAAAGTGCTGTCAAAATATTTATACAGCCAGTCTATTTTCCGGGTTATCAGTTTTCCTCCCTTTTCATTCAATTTCTCTTCTTTCAGAATGTTAAATGAAAAGTCCGCATCATCGACTGAAATATTTTTTTCAGTTCCTGTTCCAATATTACAGCCCTGGGTGCAATTCAATATATCTACCAGAAGGGGAACAGGTGCGTTTTGCTTAATACGCTCCTGATAAGAATCCAGATAATCGTACGCGTGTTCCTGGCCCTCCACTTGCCTGACCCATGCGCCTTTTACCTTTGTCTCAACATTTTCCTTCAATCCTCCGGGTCTGCTGAAAAGACAGCCCAGGCTGCAGCCAATGTCATCAAAGGAGTGCTTTTGATAAGCGGACAGGCTGATCTTGTTTTTTTCAAGGTATTTCCTCAGTTTATTATAGGTTATGTTATATTGAACCATCTGATATGTATTTGTATCGTTTATTTCATTTATTTTGCCGATACACGGAGATAAAAATGCAATTTCACCATAGGTGTCGGTGTATTTTCTAAGATAAATCGCCGTGCACATCATGGGGCTGTGAACCGGGGCAAGATTCGGTATCAAATCCGGTTTATATTTTTCAATATAGTTTACTATTGAAGGACACGGCTGCGCTATAACGGACGTCAG
The DNA here is from genome assembly GCA_964610205.1 of uncultured Oscillospiraceae bacterium. GTDB lineage: Bacteria > Bacillota > Clostridia > DSM-8532 > DSM-8532 > CAZSVI01. The sequence goes on along the minus strand of CAZSVI010000016.1, from coordinate 3,056 downwards.
CTGCATTTCATTTATTGCTTTAAGGTATGCCCATGTGGTGATATCCGCTCCAAATGACACGTCATAAATAATATTTACGCCTCTGGATTTCAGGTAACCGAACAGGTTCTCGTAATCCTTGAAATTTGTCCTTATTGATGGAGCCGCAATAACCGAAATCTTCTTCCCGCTGTCAAGTTCTTCAAAAAACCGTTCGGTATCGTCATAATAATCCCTAGCTTCATGATCGCACACTTCGATGCACTTTCCGCAAGCAATGCATTTTTCCGGATCTATACGTACTTTGTTGCCTTCATCGGTCATGCAGGCAATATTGGCATTAAAAATCTTGCAGTTACGGATACATTTGTTACATCCTACACAGTTTTCCTCCCTTATAAATATTATGTCATTCATAGCATATCCCCCTCTTTAAATGCCGCCATAAACATCATAATATAAGCGTTAACAGTGGCCAACCGGATTTGGCTTTATGAAATTACCGCGGTCGTTAAGCATAATGTTATGATGTAACCAGTGCAGTTAAATCATTATATATAATTCTTTTTTCCCATTATTATTATCGTATTAACGCTTTTTTTTCATTAACCTAAAATAACGAACTGGTAATAATGAACATTTTTATTACCGAAAGACCCTTGCATTTTCTTAACTTCATGTGTAAAATCGGGCAAGCAATTGCTTCCGTTTTTATAACAAACAAACTCCCGTATTCCTTACCGATGTCAAAAAGTGCGGAATACGGGAGTTTTTTATCCTTAATGTCACTCGGGCAAAGGATTCGTTCCCATTTTGCCATACATCTGATTGTTATCCCACGGACTGTTTGTATTTTCATCCGGATTGATATAACCGTACTCGTTATACTGTGGCTTTATCATACCTTCTGTGTAATTCTCCGTTTTACCCATGTCACATTTATAATCTGTTTTTGGGTAAAGGTTATCATAACCGTATTGTTCATCACTTGCTGCTTGATAGGGAACAAATGCCCTTATGTTCTGATATGGGCAGCCCGACATTTGGGGGTTGGTATTCTGGTATGGGCAGACCGACATCTGGGGGTTGATATTCTGGTATGGGCATACCGTTATCCATGGGTTAATGTTCCCATACATGTTTTCCATAACTCCCGGATTGCTTTGTTCATAATAACCCATACCCATATTTCCGTAATATCCTTCATGCATCTGTTGGTTGCTTTCCTGCTGATGCGGGTAAACAGGAAATTGTGTTCTCATGGGAAATGATTCTCTGTATGGGCACTGCTGCATGCCGTAACAATACTCCTGGGGGTTAATGCAATATCCGCTCATGGGATCACTCCTTGTATAATGTTCATTTTTTCAGTATTATCTTATGTTAACGCTGCTCTGAATGTGCCCGATAACAAACTTCTTCAATCATAACTCATTTTAAACCGTTCGGGCAGGTTAAAGTCAAATTGTATTGCTATTTCTGTCTGTCAATATCTTTTCTCAGTTAAACCCTAAATCCTAAATTATCTGATCTCTGTCATGCCCATATTTACCCATAAATAGTAAGTTTTTAGTCCACAGCGTTTTTATTTCTTCCACAATTTCTTCCATACTTTTTCCCATACACGGTATTGTTTCATCAGCATATTTTTCATACAATGGGGTTCTTTCCACAAATACGCTGTAAAGAGTTTGCTCCTCTTGCATTGCTATTCCTCTGGTTTTGATATTTTTAATCCTATTTTCAATTTCTGAAAAAGACAGTTTCAGGTATAGAACAAGTCCACATGTCTTAAGACATTTCATAGCCTTTTCCTTTAATACGACACTTCCTCCGGTGGCAATAACGCTCCCTTTCGTCCTCAGTTCCAGCACAATTTCTTCTTCAGCTTTAAGGAATGCTTCAATCCCCTTATCAAGAATAATTTCCTGCAGGAACATGTTCTCTTTTTCCTGCAACAGCAAATCCGTATCAATAAAAGGCATTTTCAAAGCCTTTGCCAGCAGAACTCCGACAGTGCTTTTCCCTGTCCCGGGCATTCCGGTTAAAATTATATTATTCATAAAACTCCTCTTTCTATTCACCTTTTTCCGCAGAACCATCGATTTCTTCCGGCGGAAAGCGGTAATGCCCGACAATGGATGAAAGGTTTTCATGCCAGTATATCAACATATCATTTTCCTGAGCATGCGGACCTGAGTTATGAATGATAAGGGGCACACCATACTCGTTTCTTTGATCCGAAAGAATGGCGATGTGTTCGAGAGGATCATCAAAAACAATAATATCTCCCGGCTGCCATTCCTTCAGGTTTTCTATATCCCCGGGAATAATTTCTGTCGTTAAAACAATCGCGTACCTGTCGAAAAAAACACGAAGATTTTTTATACGGCGGAAATCAATATTGGGATCGGGATTTCCTGCAACCCGCGGATACAACTCTGCATTGTTTTTAATATCCTCATCAACCATATCTTTTAAGGTATAACCGGCGTTCCGGAAAGCCCGCCATATCACATCGGTGCATACCCCGACGCCATCGGGCGGGTATCCTCCGCTGTAATAACCATCGGTATATCGTGACTTGTTCTGAACATCCTTGCGTGCACCTTCAATGATGTCATCCGTATCGTTCAAACCATCTCCGTCTTTATCTGAGGTACTTACAATACGTTCTATGGCATTTATTTTTTCATTAGGCTTATTTTCACTGGACTTATTTTCAATAGACTTATTTTCCTTCGGCGATACAAATATCGAAGTCGGGCCGTCGGCTCCCCCAATAATGCCTATATTCCTTCCCCATCCGGATGATCTTATACAACCGTTCATACCAATAGCAATAAACATCATTATAACCGTTACCAATACACAATTTCTCATTTGCATATCTCCTTTGCTGATTTAATTGTACCATAAATGTACTTTTAAAAAAATTTAATGTATATCCCCTGACTGCTTATTAGAAATAAGCCTGATGCCAGTAAAATAAGTACCTGCTATAATATATATCATACCGCGTCAAAGCCGCAAGAATTCAGAACCCAGAATTCAGTATTCAGAATTTAAAACACTCT
>CAZSVI010000015.1:0-39995 GCA_964610205.1 uncultured Oscillospiraceae bacterium | reverse complement strand
CCTTGAAATAACATAACGTTTATGGAGTACTCTGAAAGCAAATTCCTATCTAACATTTCTATTTTCAACGATTCCATGTCTACGGTAAATCCTGTGTGGGGATATAGTCTCGTATTTAGTTCAACATTCTTCATATAGGCATCCATATAGCCGGGTGTCTGGTTGGCTCTTTCACGCTCATATTTAATATTCTGCAGACACCATTTTCCCTACCAGTCCATATAGGTATTGTTTTCTCCATCCATGCCTTCAGGCTGTACAAGGATTTCCCCATCCAATGTGTAGTGGGTTCCTTCAATACCATTCATAAACAGATCGTAATTTTCCTGGCTTGCATGTACCCATACAGTGTTGAAGAGGTTTCAATCCGTTCCGGCTATAATAACGTCAATTATTTTTATCACGTATTCAAGAAAAACGTTGGATTAACGCCTGCCAATTACAGATTGGCATCCAGAAATAATGAGAATGATTAACCCCGGGGAATAATGAAGGAGGGCCATTTACAGCTGCCCTCCTTTTTGATATTTCTGCTTCCGCTTGAATGCCTTTGTATCCCCGTGGTCATCCTGGGAAAAAATCATCATAAGTTAAGGGAGCACTATATTTCGAATCTGTCTTTGCCCAGCATTTTTGCTCTGTAGAGTTTATCATCCGCGGATTTTATGAAATCATCAAGTGATTCATCGGTAAACTGACTTATACCACCGCTTAACGTCAAAGACATATCTATTCCCAGATCTGCTTCCCGTAAAGCTGTCTGTATTCTACCGGATAAAATTTTTGCTGAATTCAGGTCGGTATCTGGCATGATAACAATAAATTCCTCACCGCCGTAACGTCCCACAACATCAGTATTTCTTGTGTGTTTGACAATAATATCGGCTATTTTTTTTATTACGGAGTCTCCTACCAGATGTCCGAAATTATCATTAATCTTTTTAAAGTTGTCTATATCCGTGATTATTATTGAAAGAGGATATTCCATACGCATAGCACGGTTTATCTCTTCTTGCAGTTTTGTAAAAGAGGCCTCATGGTTTAACACATTAGTCATGGAATCTCGCTGGACAAGGTCTTTTAATTCGAGGTTCTTCTCGGATAATTCCTTTTTATACATGAAGGAAGAGGCTTTGGTACGCAGAAGCATTGCACCCATTATCCATGCCATTATGTTAAAGATAAGGGAATTCAACCTAATAATAAAAACAACATCCTGGTTCAATTGATAATATGGTAAAAGACAGGCAAATCCGAGGTAAACTATAATCAATAAAACCGCCCTGCCGGTATTGGACATGTGAATAAAATAGACCACACTTATTACGGCCATTAGATACACATGAACTAAATCATATTCTTTTTGAGATGCCAAAGCAAGAAAACATGTGAGCTCTAATGCGGCTAAAGCATAAACATATTGTACAATCACTGCAAACTTTTTATTAACGGAGTTTATTTTCCCCTTTATAAAATAAATCATTGGAATAAAAAAAAGACATGATATAAGAAAAGGTAAATAGACATCGCTTAAAAAAGACAGCCTGTTAGGTATTATAAAGAGAATCAACTCTACGAAAAATAAGATGATGGAAAAAACCATCAGTCCGGAATAGTTTTCCTTTAAAACTTCATCCAGAAATTCACGCTTATATTTTTCCGGTAAAACAGTACGCCCCACTTTTATTTTCTCCCCGATACTTCTCATATAAACATCTTATTTTTATGCTTTTTTTACACTGCAATATTATCATAGTTATGTCAATTGGTCAATTTGTATAGACTTTGAATACAGCGTCTGTTTGAATTATGCATAGTTTTCTTATTGATTATATCTCATAACAATTTAACTTTGATTTTACTGCAATAACTCGAAAATCATTCGTATTTCATGCATAAAAACCTTTTCCTCGGTATTTTATGCATAAAATCCATGATTTTCCGAAGGCCTTTTTAACGATGTGCTGATTCATTTATTTCAGTCCACTAATATTTATCATTTTTAGAGTATCTCTGATTGTGTCAATCTGTGGTAGTTTTGTTCTTCTGGGAAAAAGCTTGTTAAATTCATTTTCTTTCAGCATACAATTGAGTTCGTTAAAGCTTTTTACCCTGAACAAAAATCCTAGGAGTACAATCGTGATAACCTGCTCAGTTTTATATGTGGCACTGACTCTTCCGTCTGTCAGTTTTCTCAAGCCTCTTTCAATATGGTAAACATTTTTAATATATCTCACCAGTTTTGTAAAGTAATTATCTCTCATCTTCACCTTATCACCCGTTTAAGTTTAACAGAAAATGAGAGTATGAAAAACTCCGAATTTGATACCCTTTAAATATTGAGCAAAAGCTGGTGAAGGCATTGGATTGATGTGAACCAAAGCTAAAGTGCTGAACCAAATGTATTATACCGCTTCCTATTATCATAACTATAATAACATCATCATCTATATAAGTTTATTTATGTCTGACCAAGCCATTGAATCAGATGTCCCGTATTTAGGAAACAATCGGATTTCAAAAAATCATCCTCATATTTCTCAGAACACATCATAGGATGCCTTGAAATATATAATATTCCGCTATCGATAAAGGAACGCTTCCCGCAGGCATGTTTTCCCCACAAAAACCAATGCATTTTGGAGAAGGACGAAATATAGGAAATAAGCTGTTTTGAAAATTCAAACCAGATATGCTCATGACTTCCGGGATCGCCCGAATTACATGTGAATGATGTGTTTAAAAGCAGAACGCCCTGTTTTTCCCATGATTCAAAAAGCTTGTCCGGAGGAAAAACCGGGAACTCTCCTTTGCTTATCTCATGCTGTACCCGGCTGAATGAATAAATATCTTTGTACAGGGTAATTTGCCTGTGGTTTTTATACAGCAGCCTCAAAATGTTTTTAAGGGAAACCTGGCGGAAGCTTTGATTCCATGAGCACAATCCTCCAACCTCGAAGGCCCTGCCTGTAGCCATCCCTTGCTGTGGATACGGGTCCTGACCGAGAATGACTACTTTTATTCCCGTAAGATTCACTTTCAAAAATCTCAGGATATTCTTCCTGTCAGGATTAATATTATCTGTCAGTTTGTGCTCTATTTCATTTAGCATTATAAGCTTGTCCGGTGTTAAAAAAGTTTTCCAGGATTCATCAATATGATCAGGAAGCAATAATGAACTCATTTATTTCCTACCTTTTACCGCCATATTTTTTATTCCGGAATCTTTTCTTAATTTTTCAATTTGGTCACGCAGCACCGCAGCTTTTTCAAACTGCAGTTCCTTTGCTGCCGCCTTCATCTCGGCAGTCAGCTTTTCAATAATGACTTCTATAGGTGCGTCCCTTTCCTGTTCGTCATTGTAATCAATTCTGAAATCACTGCCATCTTCTGCGGCTTTCAAAGTTTCCAGCGCCGCATGAACCGACTTTTGTATTGTTTTGGGCGTTATCCCCATTTCCCGGTTATAATCAATCTGGATCTGCCTTCTGCGGTTTGTTTCACTGATAGCTCTCTCCATTGAACCTGTGACATTTTCCGCATACATTATAACCTTTCCGTGAATATTTCTGGCCGCCCGTCCGATAGTTTGTATCAGCGAAGTCTCCGAGCGGAGAAATCCCTCCTTGTCCGCATCCAGTATGGCCACAAGGGATACCTCCGGTAAGTCAAGCCCTTCTCTTAAAAGATTTATCCCTATCAGCACATCAAAAACACCCAGGCGTAAATCACGTATAATCTCTATCCGTTCAAGTGTCTCAACGTCAGAATGCAGATAGCGGACTTTTATTCCAACGTCGGCAAGATATTGTGTCAGATCCTCCGCCATTCTTTTTGTCAACGTTGTTACCAGAACACGCTCATTCACTTCTACACGAACACGGATTTCCTCCATTAAATCATCAATCTGCCCCCGAATCGGCTTCACAATAATCTCCGGATCAATGAGCCCTGTCGGCCGGATAATTTGTTCCACAATTATTTTAGATTTCTCCCGTTCATATTTGCCCGGCGTCGCACTGACATAAATAGTTTGATTCACCTTCTGCTCAAATTCGGAAAACATCAATGGCCGGTTGTCATATGCTGACGGCAGACGGAATCCAAATTCCACCAGCGACTCCTTCCTAGAACGATCCCCATTGTACATAGCACCTATCTGCGGAACAGTCACATGGGATTCGTCAATGACAACAAGGTAATCCTTCGGGAAATAATCCAGTAATGTGTATGGAGCGCTGCCTCCTTCCCTGCCGCTTATATGCCTGGAGTAGTTCTCAATTCCTGAACAGAACCCAACCTCCCGCATCATCTCCAAATCGTATCTGGTTCTTTGTTCAAGTCTTTGCGCTTCCAGTAGTTTTTCCCGTTCCCTGAAATACTTCAGGCGTTCTTCCAATTCAATTTCTATGAATTCAACCGCACGCTCCATTTTAGCTTTTGTCGTTGCGTAGTGGGATGCCGGAAATACAGCAATAAATGCCCTTGTTCCAAGCACTTCCCCGGTAAGCGGATTTATCTCGGTTATTCGCTCTATTTCATCTCCGTAAAACTCAACTCTTAATACCTGCCCCGATGAATGGGAAGTGAAAATATCCAATACATCGCCCTTTGCCCTGAAAGTACCCCTCTTTGAATCCATTTGATTCCTCGTGTACTGAATATCAACCAGTCTTTGTATTACTTCATCCCTGTCCTTACGCATCCCGGGCCTTAAAGACAGCATCAAATCCGTATAATCCTCGGGATCACCAAGCCCATAAATACAGGATACGCTGGCGACAATGATGACATCACGCCTCTCAAACAGGGCAGCCGTGGCCGAGTGTCTTAAGTTATCGATTTCATCGTTTATGGAGGAATCTTTTTCAATATAAGTATCCGTTGCCGGGACATAAGCTTCAGGCTGGTAATAATCATAATAGCTTACAAAATACTCAACCGAGTTATCAGGAAAGAATTCACGAAACTCCGAGCATAATTGTGCGGCAAGGGTCTTGTTATGCGCAATAACCAGTGTTGGTTTTTGAACTTTTTCAATAACATTAGCTATGGTAAAGGTTTTACCGGAACCCGTAACTCCAAGCAGTGTCTGATGCGGATTTCCTCTGTAAAAATAATCCGTAAGAGTTTCTACGGCTTTGGGTTGATCTCCCGACGGGCGGTATTCTGATTTAATTCTGAATTCAGGCACGCTATACCCTTCTTTCAAACATTCAATGAGTACTGTATAAGTTGAGTAAAACAATTGATATACGGCAGCAATCCTGAGTGTTAGCAAAAAAGCTTGCTCATCCCTATAATAAGGATTCTTCCCTTCGCTCAGAATAACTCAAAAAACTTAGTTTAACTTATATTGCAGGAGTCTTAGGGGGTGTTCAATAAACAAAAAGACCATACATACTGTCAGCATGTACAGTCTAAATTTAAATCCCTTTTATCTTAAAAGCAATGTTAACACAATGGATGTAACAAGAAACAGTATTGCCGCTATTCCGGTAAATTTACCCAGCCTGGCGTTAATAGTACGGCCTTTGTTTTTACCAAAGAAAGTTTCAGCTCCTCCGGCGATAGCTCCGCTGATTCCGGCTGAGCGTCCCGACTGCAACAATACGATTGCTATAATAGCAATTGAAATAAGTATATGCACAATATTTAAAACAATATTCATTGTATAACCTCCAAATAATACGTTTTTCCAACTTTAAATCCAGCGCTTATCATTTTAACACAACCAGTTAAAGAAAACAAGAGCAAATGAAATTTTTAAACACCTCAGTTGATAGCCGTCAGTTGACAATTAATAACAGTCACGACGCGCCTAAAACCTATTGACTTTCTCCTTAAAGATCGGTAAAATAAAACTTGCTCAGAGGAAATCTTACTAAAAAGCAGGGCCCCATGGTCAAGCGGTTAAGACGCCGCCCTCTCACGGCGGCTACAGGGGTTCGAATCCCCTTGGGGTCACCAGAAAGCCGGAGACAGATATCTGTCTCCGGCTTTATATTACCGTTGCTTTTCCTTACCCTTCATTATAACTGCTCACTTTTACCGACAGCCGTTCAACACCGACACGGATCCGCCGCAGCGTCTCCTCTTTTCCCAGGATATCCGCAATTTCCATGGCTCCTCCCGGTGTAATCGGCTCACCGGACACAGCGGTCCGGACAGGCCAGAGCATCTGTCCGTTTTTAACTCCCCGTTCTGTCGCAAGATTTAACAAGGCGTCATGCAGACCTGTTATGGACCAGTCTGACAACCCTTCCAAAACGGGAAGCGCCGCCTTCAGGTTCTCCAGGGAATTTTCCAGGGTGGTTTTCATCTTTTTATGCACATAAATATTCAAATCATATTCTTTCAGTTCATTAAGAAAACCAAGCTTCTCCGGAATTTCCGACAGTACCTCGGTACGTGGCTGAATCATATGAGCAATGGAAAGAGTTGGCAGGCTGACAGACAGCCCTTTCCTAATCCACGGAAGCGCCATTTCATGAAAAATCTCGGGCGTTATGGCACGGATATACTCACCATTGAACCAGCGCAGCTTGGCCATGTCAAAAACTGAAGGCGATTTGCTGATACGGTGGATGGAAAAACACTTTTCCAGATCGGAAAGACTGAATATTTCCTGATTGGACTCCGGGGACCATCCCAGCAGGGCAATATAATTCAAAACAGCCTCCACAAGATATCCCTCCCGTATAAGGTCTTCGAAGGTGGCATCTCCCTTGCGCTTTGATATTTTTGTCCCATCCGGCTTTACGATCAGCGGCAGATGAACATAGGTTGGAATATCCCATCCGAAAGCCTCATACAGCAGATTGTATTTCGGTGTCGAAGACAGATACTCGCTGCCGCGAACAACATGGGTGATGTTCATTAGGTGGTCGTCCACCACATTGGCGAAATTATATGTGGGGAAGCCATCAGACTTCAGGAGAATCTGATCCTCCAGGCCGCTGTTCTCCACCATGATATCCCCATAAACCGCGTCGTGGAACGTGGTGGTTCCCTCTCTGGGTATTTTCTGCCGGATAACGTAAGGATCCCCCGCGGATAAACGGGCTTCAACTTCCTCCTGTTTCAAGCCTAGGCAATGACGATCATACTGGAAAGCCTGGCCTTTTGCTTCATATTCATCGCGCAGACTATCCAGCCTTTCCCTGGTGCAGAAGCAATAATAGGCATGTCCTTTTTTCACCAGTCCCTCCGCATAGGGCCGATACAAATGTTTTCTACGACTCTGGACGTAGGGTGCGTAAAGGCCTCCAATATCCGGCCCTTCGTCATAATGCAGACCGCATATTTCGATCGTGCGATAAATAACCTCCAGCGCGCCTTCCACCATACGTTCCTGATCGGTGTCTTCTATGCGAAGCACAAACTTGCCGCCGTGAACACGGGCAATTAAATACTCATACAAAGCAGAGCGAAGATTGCCGATATGAATATAGCCGGTGGGGCTGGGGGCATAACGGGTACGGACAACTGAAGCCATAATGATTCTCCTGACGTAATTAATTCCTCCCCCGGAACAGAGTATCCATTCTGTTCCAACAGGCATGGTACAGACATTATAGCAGATAAGCCTCCGCCTTTCAAGGGATGGAATGCCGTGTTTCACAGCCCGAAAAACACGCAAAAAAAATGCACAACCGGGCTATAGGCTGAAATGATTTGTATTTCCCTGCATTGAACCCTTTACCCGCGCCCGATACATGGAGATTACTGCTTCACGGAAACCAGGATGTATACGCAGTAACACATACTCATCTTTTAAGAAATATCACTTAGCCGGATCTTTTTCTCTGTAGAGATTACTTTTCTCCCTTTATCGAATATAAGTTTTATATCCAGCAGGAACTCTTCAATCGGAATCCTGTTTATCAAAGTAAAGCTCGGGCAGAATAATTACCATTTCGTTCTCACCGTTTTCTTTTTTCCAGTACACAAGAAAACTGACTTTTGCCTTTGTCGGCACATAACCGTTTTGTCTGACCGAATCGATTTTATTCATACCCTGTCTGGAAAACTTCAGTACCTTATAACCTTCTTCGTTACAGCACCATCTGCCGTCGACAAGCAGATCGTCTCCGCCCTTCAAATTGGAAATCAAATCCTGGCAGGACTGAAAAAAATCGAGCCATACATCCCTGTATAACAGCTTCATCGCCAACTGGCAGGGCGGTTGGTAAACTGTCGCGTCATAGCTTCTGTCAAGCCCCTCCGTTTTTATAAAATCAAGGTAATTTCCGTTATAATGAATTATCAGGCTTTTTCTCGCTCTTGTCATGGCGACGTACAGCAAACGGAAATCCGCATCGCCTTTCATGTAAAATCGATCCAGCATCAGAAATACATTATCGAACTCCCTTCCTTTTGCTTTGTGCATCGTGGAAACAAAAACGGTTTCCAGCTTTTCTTCAAAGAAATCTTCCAGCTTTGACTCGCGGATAAAAATCTCGAAATCGGTTTTGAATTTGTTTTTCGGATTAACTGCCTCAAAATTCTTCATCAGGGTAAGACAAACCTCCAGATTCATGCTGGCGCTGTATTTATCCTTCAATTCACTTTTCGCGTCTTCCCAAACATCATTGTCAATCATTCCGGTTTGTTCTTCCCGTTTGATTCTGTTCAGGAAAAAACGAACTTCCACAAGATTCTGCAAGCTGAATTCTTCATTGGTTTGAATAAGCTTTGCCTGCAAACCGTTTTTCACCAGAAGTCCTGTGATTTGCAAAGCTTCGTCATTCGATTTCGTCAAAACGCAGGTTGTGCCGGCAAGGCCTTCGGAAAGTATGCCGTCTGCGACAGGCCTAATGAGATTGCCGTTTTTATGCCGGATGATTTTGATTTTTCCGCAATCGCCCTGTACGGCGAGAATGGGTGTGGTTTTCAAACGCGCGGATATTCTTTGCGCAAATTGATTGGAGAAATCCACAAGATTGCTTTTACTCCTGTAGTTTTCAACAAGTTCATACAGAACCGCTCCTTTTTCCCGAATCAATTTCAACAGGTATTCCGGGCTTGAACCCCTGAATTCGTATATGTTCTGGTCATCATCCTCCACCGCAACCACACGCATATCTTCATTATGCTCCATCAGGGCATTGATAAGGGCAAATTCATCAGCATCCATATCCTGGGCTTCATCAATGACCAGTACGGATTTTGTAATTTTACCGGTTCCCCCGTTGGTTATTTGTCTCACTGTCTCCCGGATGATTTTATCCGATTTTTCAAGGGTGCCTATCCTGCCTAATAAATCAAAGCAGTAGGAATGAAAGGTTTTGATTTCGATAAAATTGGCCGCGTTCCCGATGAGCTTCAACAAGCGTTTTTTGAATTCAGTTGCCGCGGACCTTGAGAACGTTACCATCAGCATCTGATCGGACTTGACGTCTTCCATCAGAACCAGGGATGCGAGCTTGTGGACCAGGATCCTTGTTTTGCCGCTGCCGGGTCCTGCTGCGACAACAATATATTTGGATTTCCTATCATTGATAATTTTCAGCTGGGCCGGTGAAAGCTCTCCAAAAAGCTGCATGAACTTGGTGGGCGTTATATTCCTTTTTATTTCATTTTTCCTGCTGCCCTTGAAATATTTGTTCAAAAAAGAAGAGTAGTTCAGTTGAAAATAATCATCGACAAATTGAAGCGCATCCTTATAATCACCGATCATTTTCTTTGCGTATTCTCCGACAATGTGAATCTGCTGAACTTTGTTTTCATAATATTGCTCCAGCTTTTGATAATCTTTTTCTTTATACCGTTTCTTATGATCCTGCTCGACGCGTTCAATCGACATGGCGTTATAGATGACCATAAACCCTCCTTCTATTTTTATCGCTTCAATTTTGGATAAAAAGAAAAGGGCGTCTTCCACATCATCCGCGGTAATCTTTGTTTGAAATAAAGTAATTCTTCTTTCAAATTCCTCCTTCAGCTCAAGAACGGAAAACTCAACCCGTATCTCTTCCCTGTTTTCCTCCCCGGGTGGAATTTGGATGTTTCCATACAGGTACTCTAGTATGAATTTCGCCAAATCATTGCGCTTTATCAGCTTTTTTTCAAAGCCTTCCCTTGTATAAAGCGGAAGTATTGCAACATGATCCTTATCTGTGTTCTGACGCTTTATCCAGTTTTTTATCGCCCAGAAATTCAAAATCGTTTTGATCCTGTAGGGAGTAACATCCGTACAACCCGCTTCCTGGGCTTCTTCATTCAGTTCCTTGATGTGGTATATTTTTTCCCCGTCCGTCAGCGCAGTCTTCAGAAAACCTTCTATCCGGCTGTAGGAGTGGAATATGCCCAGTGAATGGTTTGCGCTCTCTTTTTTCCTCATAAAGGCCGATAAATCTTTCGTATCGGCTAAAATGCGCTCCTCCCGAAGAAAATTCACAATTTCTATGACTTCCGCCTTGTCCATACCGAGGGTATCCGAAATATAGTCCACCCTGGATTCCGCACCGTCATCGGAGGACCGGATTCTGCTTTTACAGGAAAACAGCTTCGTGATAATTCTTGCAGCCTGCTTCTTTTGTTTGTCATTCAGCCTGGCGGAGGAGTATATTTTTTGGGTTGCTTCCCAGGCATTTCTCGCAAGAATGCTGTCCGCAAATATTCTGGGCATGTTCTGCCCCCGTTTGATGTAGCCTGCTTCCTCCAGCGCGGAAATCGCTGCTTTAACTCTTGATTCAATTTCTCCGAAACTGTCATCCCAGCCGGCCTTCCTTGCGATTTCCAAAGCGGATTGGGATACCTTTGAACGAAAACGGGTAATATCCCTGATGGCCTTCCATACCTGCCGGATTTCGCGGATGCTCAGTTTGGTCTGATTCAAAAGAATAAAGTGCTTGTTTAAATCTTCATCGTTGAACAACACATAGCAATCGGCGGAGACGGTCTCGTCCCTTCCCGCCCTGCCCGCTTCCTGTACATAGTTTTCAAGGGAATCGGAGATTTCATAATGGATCACCATACCGACATCCTTCTTGTCCACTCCCATCCCGAAAGCGGATGTCGCCACCATGATTTGAACCTCGCCTTTCATAAAGGCATCCTGGTTCAGGCTTTTCTCCTGCTTGTCCATTTTCCCGTGGTACGGTCTCGCCGCATACCCGTCTTCCGTTAATCTTTGAGCCAGGGCATATGCTTTCCGGGTTCGTGAAACATAAACAATCGCCGGACAATGCCGTTCGTTCAATAAATCTCTTACCGTATTGTATTTCTCTTCATCATCCTCTTTCATGATGACCTGGTAATGAAGATTGGTCCTGGATGCATCCGAACGGTAAACCTCCAGTTCAAGATTCAGTTTTCCCCTGAAATATTCCTGTATATCTTCAATGACCATCTGTTTTGCGGTGGCAGTAAAGCAGGAAACAGGAATTCTTTCCGCAAGGTTTTTCTTTTCCTGAAGGGATTTGATAAAATCACCGATGTATAAATAATCCACGCGGAAATCCTGCCCCCAGGATGAAAAACAATGGGCCTCATCAATGACAAATCGGACGACGTTCCTTCCCAGCAGCAGATGCTCAATCGTTCTGGAACGCAAAGATTCCGGCGAGATATACAGAATGGATGCGGATCCGTTCTCCACCCTTTCCAACGATTTCGCCCTTTCAATCGGGTCCAGCAGACCGTTGACGGTAACCGCTTCGGTAATTCCGGCTTTTTCCAGATTATCCACCTGATCCTTCATCAAGGACTGAAGTGGTGAAATAACCACGGTCAGCCCCTTTGCATTGATTCCGTTCATCAGCGCCGGCACCTGAAAGGTAATAGATTTTCCGCCGCCGGTAGGAAATACGGCCAGCAGGGATTTTCCTGCAACGGCTGCGCCGACTGCCCTCTCCTGCAAGGGCTCGCCTGCGTATGTCCGGTAGGAATCAAATCCGAAAAAACGCTTCAGACCTTTATAAATATCCAGCGCTTCGTTGCAGTATGCGCAGCCTGACAAGCAAGGATTGCTTTTCAGTAAAAACATAATCCGCTCCACTGCCGGAAAGGATTTCAGCACCCACGGCGGAGTTATCGAGTATCGGCTTCCTGCGTGGATTAAAGCAAGACAATATGCCAATTCAACCGGGTGTTCCCGGATTATGCCTGAAAGATCGGCATTTACACAGAGTAACGCCTGAAACTTTTCGCGAATGACCTCTTCCACATTATCCGTTTTTTCTGAAAACCCAAGAAAATCAAAAAACGAACGGAACTCTATTTTGTCCTTCAACAGGGAAAAGTATATTTGTTTAGACTGCTTGTCCGCCTGCATGAATGCGTTCACTTCGTCAAAAAACAGATCCCGTGCCTTCATGGAATCATTCAGTGGATTATTGACATCTTCGGTCTGCAGTTTATCATCCTTTAACAATCTGTGATAAGGCCTGGCCGGAAACAAAAGAGGAGAAAAGAACAAGGTATCGATATAACAACTGATACCGGTGTCATCTATCGCGTGATGGACATATTTTAAATCGTGATGAAAAATATTGTGACCGCAAACAAACCGTGATCCATTCAGAAACTGAATGAAACCGGAGATGGAGTTGGAGTGGAATAACGCGCCATCCTCCTTGACACACCCGATATCAAGTATTTTACAGGTATTGGGGTCAATTTCGGTATCAAAAAAAACGATGGAGTCCATATTTTTTCCTTTTTCCATCTGTTACCCGCCTTCGCCGGCAAAACAGTATTATTACATATTTTCCCCAAAATTTACCTGCATTAACACTGATTTGCGAAAAGAAACCGTTCAATCCGGATTTTATCCTTTGCATTGCATGTTTTTCATTGGCATGAATCTTTTGATAATGAGTAATGTCCCTGCTTGTTTGATTCCGGCGGTGTGTCGTATATAAAAAATATATTTTGTTCCGTGTTCGCCGTCCAACACATGAATTTGCCGTGAAAATTAAACTATATGGCGATGCTGCTTTGTTCGTTACTGTTCAGTGTTTGAACAGTAACGCCTAATCAATAGTGTAGTTTTTCCATTGGCTATGGAAAATATCCGATTGCATAAGAATATTTAACGTTTTCTTGAATATAACCTTTTTAATATCTTCCTGCTCCAAAACAAAACGGACTATTACATTTTTACCGCTGATTTCACCATAACATACAAATTCCGTATCCTTTTCAATATCTTCATAGTCCAGATGTTCGGCTATTAATTTTCCCTCCATCAGTTCCTTTATGTTCTCATTGTACAGCCTCTCTCCCGAAGAGAAAATATGTCGCATTTTCTTCACCTTCACTTTGCCGGCTATTCTCCTAAAATTTCTTCCAAAAACGACAGTTTGCAATATTTTCGTTCCAAACGATCGCTTATATATTTGTCGACAACATCTGAAAAATTCTTTAAAACATCCTGAGAAAGCTCAAATGTAAAAGCCTGACGGATTTCTGCACATATTACATAAACAATCGCTTTGGCGGTTCCTGTCTCAATATGGATGCTGTTATGCGATTCTTTCCCACATTTTTCACATATGAAACCACAAAAATCAAAACTGAAAGAAATATTCTCAATTTCTTTTGTTCCGCAACGACAGCAGCCTGATATGAACGGAGTGTATCCCATGATTTGTACAATTTTCAATGAAAAAATTCGAATGACTAATTCCGGACTTCTGCCCTTCTGTATAAGTGCGTTCATTGCATGCAGCAATAAGGTTAACGGTTCGTTTGCCTGTTGGTTTTCATAGGTTGTATCCCGAATTATATCCAGCATATAGGCTGCATAGGCAAGAAGGGTAAGATCCTCCCTTATTTGATAAAATGACGTTATAATATCACATGAATTAAGAATATATGTACTTTTACCTTTGTATAATATCCAGTCACAATAGCAAAAAATCTGAGTTCCGGCTGAAAAATGATTGCCGCTTCGGCGGGCTCCTTTAGCTGAAACCGATATTTTTCCATAATCATGGGTAATTACCGTTATTATTTTATCATAGTCACCGGTTATTGTTTCCCGGATAACCATTCCTTTTGTTTTGACGTACGCCATTTCCCACCATCCAATACATTCTTCTGCCCTGCATCTGAATAAAAGTCGAAATTTCTCTCTTTAATATCTCTATATTGCATAAAATACTCAATATTACCTGTGCTTAGAAACATTTTCCACATCAAATCCGTTATCATACAATCCCCCTGATGTTTTGTAACACTGTTTTTGTCTGTCCATATATATTCTTTACGTCATCTGTTGATTTATGTATACCAAATCAAACCAAAAACAGACCAAAATCAAATTCAAAATTTATCAGAATATTAAGGGACTATATTACCATCTATTGATGATACAGCTTCTTTGTCTGATATTGTGGTTCACAGGTAATATTAATTCCAAGCTTCTGAAACACACTCTCATCAACCCTTGATAGTATTACTGTTGAATGAGCCTCACACCCGCGTAGTTTTGGAAGCTGCTGCAACGCAAGCGCCGCGGTTGGATTTGTGGCGGCACATATTGACAGGGCGATCAGAATCTCGTCTGTATGTAAACGAGGATTTCTGTTTCCCATATGTTTTACTTTTAAAACCTGGATTGGCTCGATAACAATCGGTGAAATAAGATGTATATCATGATGAATACCGCCCAGTTCTTTCAAAGCATTTAAAAGAAGCGCTGCTGAAGCTCCCAGAAGAGAGGTGGTTTTTCCTGTGACTATATGCCCGTCGTTCAGTTGGATGGCAAGCGCCGGTCCGTCGGTAGACTCTGCACGCTTGATCGCAGCATCGACAACCGGACGATCTTTCGGAGAAATCCCAAGTTGATTCATCAGGAGCTCCAGCCGGTATACTTCCGCCCGTTCAGCCATTCCCTGCCGCTGTGCGCAACGTGTATTATAGTATCTTCGTATGATCTCCTGTTCGGAAGCCCGGCAAACCGCTTCATCGTTGGTAATACAGTTTCCGGCCATATTTACTCCCATATCTGTGGGGCTCTTATAAGGTGATTTTCCCGATATTTTTTCAAATATGGCATTCAAAACGGGAAAGATTTCAATATCCCTGTTATAGTTTACGGTTGTCATACCATACGCTTCAAGATGAAAAGGATCTATCATATTTACATCATTCAGGTCGGTAGTTGCGGCTTCATATGCGAGATTTACCGGATGTTTGAGGGGAAGGTTCCATATCGGAAAGGTTTCGAATTTAGCGTATCCGGCTTCTACTCCGCGTTTATACTCATGATAAAGCTGTGAAAGGCATGTTGCCATTTTACCGCTTCCAGGCCCGGGGGCCGTTACCACAATAAGGGATCTTGAAGTTTCAATATAATCGTTTCTGCCATAGCCTTCATCGCTTACAATTAACGGTATGTTTGAAGGATAATCAGGAATTGGATAATGCCTGTAGACTTTCATTCCCAGGTTCAATAACCTCTTCTGAAACAAATCGGCCGTATATTGTGATCGGTAATGCGTGATTACAACGCTGCCAACATACAGGCCGATATCATGAAACGCATCAATAAGGCGCAATACGTCGAGATCATATGTGATTCCGAGATCTCCCCGCCGCTTATTTTTCTCAATATCATCCGCATTGATTATAATTACTATTTCGGCCTGATCTTTAAGCTCCAAAAGCATTTTTACCTTGCTGTCAGGCTTGAACCCCGGCAAAACCCGTGAAGCATGATAATCATCAAACAGCTTTCCGCCGAATTCCAGATACAGCTTACCTCCATTCGCCGATATACGATTAAGTATTTTCTGTGATTGCAGATGAAGGTACCTTTCATTGTCAAATCCAACACTGTTCATTTTTTCCTCCCGTTAAACCAGTATCTTACTCATATTCCACCCCTTAAATGGTCATATTCATTCCCCGGAATCAAATGTTTTCAGGATCCAATAAAGAGAATACGGAATATGTTAGAATAAGTAAAACACAATAAATAAGCGCCTCTCATATGGAGACGCTCACACATTGCATATATGATGCCCTTATAAGTATATCATTGAGGATTACCCGAATACAAGAGTCATAATAATTTATTTGTAACCAAGCTCACGAAGCATAAAATTGCTGTCTCGCCAGTCATCCTTGGTTTTAACCCATAACTTCAGAAATATTTTAGCTCCCAGAAGGTTTTCCGAATCCTGCCTCGCCATTGTACCGATTTTTTTCAGCATATCTCCGTTTCTCCCAATAATAATACCTTTGTGGCTTTCCTTTTCACAATAAATATTGGCATGGATCTCAAGCATGCCCTTATCTTCCCTTTCCTTGAACAGAATTACCTCAACACCAACTCCATGGGGTATTTCGTCACTGATAAGGTCTAGAATTTTCTCCCGAACAATCTCCTGAACCAATACTTTTTCAGGTTGATCGGTAAGCATATCCTCTGGAAAAAACATTTCACCCTCGGGCAGCAGCTTCACGATTTCGTCCATTACAAGCTTTTTTGTATCGGCATGAACAGCGCTTACTGGTATTATTTGTTTGAACGGCATCTCCCTGCTGTATTCCTCAATGAGAGGCAATAGATGAGGTTTACTCACCAGATCTGTTTTATTAACAAGGAGCAGCACCGGAGTTTTAACCTTTTTGAGCAATTCAATAATCCTTGAATCACCCGGACCAATAGTCCTGTCGGTTGCCTCCACCAGGTACAGGATGACATCCACCTCCTGAAGGGTTGACATAGCCGCATTAACCATATAATTCCCCAATTTGTTTTTCGGATGATGTATCCCCGGGGTATCTATAAAAACAACCTGATAGTCCTTCGTTGTGACAACTGTTTTAATCGTATTTCTGGTTGTTTGCGGCTTTCTGGACATTATAGCGATTTTTTCTCCTGTTAATAGATTCAGAAGAGTAGATTTACCCACGTTCGGCCTGCCGATTATGGTAACAAAACCCGCTTTTAAACTCATATAATTCCCCTCTCCTTAAATACCGGTTCATTTTTTGTAAAGGCATTCGGCAGAATATCCTCCAATTTATATTCCTTATATTCCCCGTTTTTATTGCCGCATATGATAATTGTTTCTTCGTTTGCAAATTCAGCTATTACCTGACGACAGATCCCGCATGGAAATATCGGATCATTACTGTCGCTGGTTATGGCGATTGCATTTATTTTTTTATCTCCCCCTGATACGGCTTTAACAATGGCTGTACGCTCAGCACAGATGGCTGCGCCGTAGGACGCGTTTTCAACATTGCAGCCTGTAAAAATCCTGCCGTCCGTAGTCAGAACAGCCGCACCCACTCTGAACCCCGAATAGGGCGCATAAGCATATTCCTTCGCCTCGATAGCCTGTTCCATTAAAAAATCCCAATTCATTGGTATTCTCCTTCTCCCGGCTTCAGTATTCAATTAGTACAATGCGTTAAATTAAATATATAATATCAGATAACCGGTGAAATAGGAATACCCGCCCGCAACAAGAATGCAACCGATACAATACACCGGTTACTGTTCAGTGGCGATACACGAAAGTAAACACAGCGGGTGGTTCTCCTCCTCCTGAAAACAATATTATATCCGATCGGTTACTTTTAATACCAGATCACCGTCTGTTGCGTCAATCACAACAGAATCCCCTTCCGCGACATCTCCCGAAATGATTTTCCTGCCCAGTTCGGTTTCAACAACTTTTTGAATGAATCGTTTTAACGGGCGGGCGCCATAAGCAGGGGAATAGGCCTTTTCCAATACGGCATTCCTGGCGTTTCGCGTCATTTCCATATTTATGTTTCTGTCCTTCAGCCTCTGTCTCAGTTCCTCCAGAATGAGTTCAATGATATCATGCATTTCATTTCTTCCAAGAGGTTTGAATAAAACCACATCATCGATGCGGTTTAAAAATTCAGGCTTAAACTGTGTTTTCAGGTATTCCATAACCGTATCCTTCACTTCGTCCGGAATATCCTGCCCGCCTGAAATTGCATCCAGAAGCAGGCTGCTGCCAATATTGGATGTCATGATCACTACGGTATTCTTAAAATTCACCGTTCTTCCCTGGCTGTCAGTCAGCCGGCCGTCATCCAGAAGCTGCAGCAAAACATGGAATACATCGGGGTGTGCCTTTTCAATTTCATCAAACAGAATTACCGAATAAGGTTTCCGGCGTACAGCTTCAGTGAGCTGGCCTCCCTCTTCATAACCGACATATCCGGGAGGTGCTCCTATAAGTCGTGCTACCGAATGCTTTTCCATATACTCACTCATATCAATACGGATCATATTTTCTTCACTGTCAAACAGGGCCTCCGACAATGTCTTGGCCAATTCGGTCTTCCCTACGCCGGTAGGGCCCAGGAAAATAAAGGAACCTATTGGCTTTGAAAGATCCTTCAATCCGGCACGCGCCCTAAGAACCGCATCGGATACAGCCTTAACAGCCTCATCCTGTCCTATGACCCTCTTATGCAGGATACCTTCAAGGTTCAGGAGCTTTTCTTTTTCCTCTTCCACCAGCTTTGTCACCGGAATTCCTGTCCACTTTGCAACAATTTCAGCGATTTCCACCTCAGTAACTTCTTCTTTCAGCAATTGATTTCCAATTCCGGCCTTACGATTTTTATATTCCTCCATTTGCTTCTCCAGTTCAGGCAATTGTCCATGTTTCAGCTTCGCAAGTGTTTCAAGATCATAATCGCGTTCAGCCCGTTCAATTTCATGCCGGACATGCTCAAT
The DNA here is from genome assembly GCA_964610205.1 of uncultured Oscillospiraceae bacterium. Classification (GTDB taxonomy): domain Bacteria; phylum Bacillota; class Clostridia; order DSM-8532; family DSM-8532; genus CAZSVI01. The sequence goes on along the minus strand of CAZSVI010000015.1, from coordinate 21,307 downwards.
TTCCTCTTTCAGATCCTTTTCCTTCCGTATAAAACTTTTTTCCATTTCCCATTGAGCCTTCATTACATCGGCTTCCTGTTTCAACCTGTGAATTTCCTGTTCAAGCTGGTTTCTTCGCTCATTTGATCCTCTGTCCTTTTCCTTGTTTAAAACCTGGTGTTCAATCTCATACTGAAGAATCTTTCTATTGATTTCATCCAATTCATTAGGCATGCTGTCAATTTCCATGCGCAGCATTGAAGCTGCTTCATCCATCAGATCTATGGCTTTGTCCGGAAGAAAACGGTCGGTAATATACCGGTTGGAAAGAACCGCGCATGAAATAATGGCACTGTCGGTAATCCGCACACCGTGGTGTATCTCAAAGCGCTCCTTCAGTCCCCTTAATATAGATATTGTATCTTCAACCGTAGGCTGATCAATAATAACAGTTTGAAACCTCCGTTCCAGAGCCGCGTCTTTTTCAATATATTTACGGTATTCATCCAGAGTTGTCGCACCAATGCAATGCAATTCACCCCGTGCCAGCATGGGTTTCAGAATATTACCGGCATCCATTGCTCCATCGGTTCTTCCGGTGCCGACTATTGTATGAAGTTCATCTATAAACAGAATAATCCGCCCTTCGGATTTGGAGATTTCTTTCAATACCGACTTCAACCTTTCCTCAAACTCACCCCGGAATTTGGCGCCCGCAATCAGAGCTCCCATATCCAGCGCGTATATGGTTTTGTCCTTTAATCCATCCGGAACATCACCCTTTAATATGCGTTGTGCAAGCCCTTCGGCTACAGCTGTTTTACCAACCCCGGGCTCACCGATTAAAACAGGGTTGTTTTTGGTTCTTCGTGACAGGATACGAATGATCCGGCGGATTTCCTGATCTCTCCCTATAACCGGATCAAGCTTACCCAGTTTGGCCAATTCAACCAGATCCCGCCCATACCTTGAAAGTGCCTGATAACCTTCTTCCGGATTTTTACTTGTCACGCGTTCGGCTCCCCTGATTTTTGTAAGGGCCGAAAGCATTTTCTCCCTGTCCAGAGTATGCTTTTCAAAAATCCGGCCGGATGAGGTATTCCTCTCTCCAAGCAACACAAGGTAGATATGCTCCACGCTTACATATTCATCCTTAAACGTTTTTGCCTCGTCTTCCGCTTTCATCAAGATCTGGTTAAAACGCCTGGATGCATAAACCTGATTCACGCCGCTTCCATAAACCCTCGGAAACTTATCCAATTCCTGGTAGAGTTCCTTTTTCAGAAGTTCAGAATCAACACCGCAAAGTTGAAGCAGCTTCGGAATTAATCCATCCTCCTGCTCCAGGAACGCCATATGCAGATGCTCGCCTTCCACCTGCTGATGATCCAGCTTTATGGCTAACTGCTGTGCCTCAACAACGGCTTCCTGAGCTCTATCTGTAAATTTTTCGAAATTCATTTTTATTCTCCTTTCATATCCTTCAGCTTTTCATACAATTTTTTCTGCTCCTTATTCAACACCTTTGGGTTTACGATCTTTACAAGAATAAACAAATCACCCCGGACACCGTTTTTTTTGCCATAACCTTTACCCGGAATACGTATTTTCTGATCGGTCTGGATGCCTGCAGGTATTTTTACCTCAATGAAACCGTCGGGGGACTGTATTTTTACTTCACCGCCAAGAGCAGCTATCCAAGGAAACACCTCCAGTTTTAAAGTAAGGTCGTTTCCTTCCAGCTTATATCTTCCTTCTTTAAACCGGATTACTATATATAAATCTCCATTGATTCCGCCGCCGGGGCCGGGATTTCCCTGCCCGGACAGCTTGATCCGGCCCCCTTCGGGTATTCCCTGCGGAATCTTGACAGACAGCATTTTTGTTCCCATTCCCGTACGTATTGAAAAGGTTTTTTCACTGCCGGTCATAACCTCTTCGGGAGTAATATGCATTTCGGCCTCGATATCCTCTCCCCGGTTCTGGCGCCGGCCGGAAGCAAAACCTGTATGAAACCCCCTTGTCCTGCCCGGTGATCCGAATAAACCATTTAAATCAATACCGCCGTCTCCAAAGAACATATTAAAGAAATCACTGAATCCGTTATGCGTACCGCTTCTATACTCGTAATGCCCGAACTTTGACGGATCAAAGTCCATTCCGTTCTGAAAGTTCATCGTATGTCCGAACTGATCATATTTCTTTCTTTTTTCCGGATCTCCCAAAACCTCATAAGCCTCATTGATCTCCTTAAACTTTTCTTCAGCGTTCTTATTGCCGGGATTCGTATCGGGATGATACTTTTTGGCAAGTTTCCGGTAACTCTTTTTTATGTTTTCCTGGGTTGCGTTTTTTTCAACGCCCAGAATATTATAGTAATCTTTATATTTCATGGCGCTCCCTCAGACTTTGACTTTCTTTGACTTTTGTTTAATTATACTAATTTTCAGCATAAAAATCAATATTTAATTTTATTTTCTAATAAAAAAGGGTATTTTATTATAAAAGAAGAATATATATAATATTCGTTTAAAATAGTTCCTGCTCAAGAGGTTTTACAGGAGGGTTATATATGGCAAAAGAAATTGTTGCCTTGCTTTTGGCCGGTGGAGAGGGAAGCCGGCTTGGTGTTCTTACCAGGCTTATTGCAAAACCGGCTGTTCTGTATGGAGGAAAATATCGTATAATCGATTTCTCCTTAAGCAACTGTATCAATTCAGGCATTGATACTGTCGGCGTACTTACACAATATCAGCCTCTGCAATTAAATCAGCATATCGGTATAGGCAAACCATGGGATATGGACAGAATGAACGGCGGCGTTACAATTCTTTCCCCTTTTACAAAGCATCAAAAAGGCGAATGGTATTCAGGAACAGCAGACGCAGTATATCAGAATATTCATTACGTTGATGAACTGGATCCTAAATATGTTATTATCCTTTCGGGAGATCACATTTATAAAATGGATTATTCCTTAATGCTGAACTTCCATCGCAAAAACAACGCTGATGCAACCATTTCAGTTTTCAGCGTTCCCATAGAAGAAGCAAACCGGTATGGAATTATGAACACAACAGATGACGGTAAAATATTTGAGTTTGAAGAAAAGCCTTCCGAACCCAAAAGTACGCTGGCTTCAATGGGAGTATACATATTCAAATGGAATGTATTAAAGGAATTTTTAATATATGACCACCAAAACCAGCGGTCTGATCATGATTTCGGAAAAAATGTAATACCAAAACTCCTGGCGGATAAACGCAGTATCTGGGCATATTCTTTCACCGGATACTGGCGTGATGTAGGAACCCTTCAAGCCTATTGGGAATCAAATATGGATTTGATTACACGGGTTCCGCAATTTAATCTGTTTGATCCCAACTGGAAAATCTATACTCCAAATCCGGTTAAGCCGGCCCATTATATCAGTGATACAGGTCATGTTACACGTTCAATTATTGCTGAGGGGTGTATGATATACGGGCATATCAGAAATTCCGTTATTTTTCCCGGCGTCACTATTGAAAAGGATGTTTTTGTAGAAGATTCAATAATTATGTCCAACAGTACGATTAAAGCCGGTTCAAGTCTTGTATCCGTAATTGTCGGAGAAAGAACCGTGTTGGGTTCAAATGTAAAAGCCGGGCATGGTGAATTTGCCGAAAACACTTTTAACCCGAAAGTTTACCAGTCAAGGATTACAGTTATCGGATCAAATTCAATAATACCTGATAATACGGTAATAGGATGCAATGTAGTACTGGATAACCATCTCACCTCTCAGGATTTTTCATGCATTGAAATTCCATCCGGATCGGCCGTAATGAAAGGAGGTCTGCCAAATGAATAATACAATGGGAATTATATTAACAGGCGGCAAGAATAACCGGCTGAAGGAACTTTCCATGGAGCGTTCCATTTCGGCGGTCCCCTTTGGCGGTAAATACCGTGCCATCGATTTTGCCCTGTCCAATATGATAAATTCGGGAATTCGTAATGTAGGTATACCAACACAGTATAATTTCAGATCCCTGATGGACCATCTGAGTTCCGGTAAAGAATGGGATCTGGACAGAAAAAATGACGGATTGTTCATCTTCCCCCCCTATCTATCGGAATATGGAACAGGCTGGTATAAGGGAACCGCCGACGCAATATACAGTAATCTGACATACCTGAAACGCAGTAATGAGGAATTTATTGTTATTAATCAGGGCTATGCCATATATAATATGAATTATACCGAAATGCTCGAACAGCATGTTGACAAGGACGCTGATATAACCATTGCATGCCGCTATATGGATGATTTTACTCAGGATGAATTAAGCCACCTGGGAATTGTTGAAAAAGATACTGAGCAAAGAGTTACAGACTTGCAGGAAAAGCCTTTGAATCCGAGAAGCAATTTTGCTTCTATGGGTATTTATGTTATTAAGCGAAAAATGCTCATATCCCTTCTGGAGGACAGCGCAGCCCACGGATTCTTTGAGTTTGTCAAGGATATTCTGATACGGAAACTAAACGAATTACGCCTGTATACCTATGAATTCAAGGGTTACTGGCGTCCCTTGAGCACAATACAGTTATATTACCGTGCCAACATGGAGCTTTTGGATCCTGTTGTCCGTCATGAGTTGTTCGTAAAAAACGGTAAGGTATTTACAAAAGTAAAAGATGAGCCTCCTGCCAAATATAATGAAGAGGCTGTTGTAAAAAACGCAGTGGTTGCGGATGGATGTATTATAGAAGGCCAGGTGGAAAACAGTATCCTTTTCAGGGGAGTAAAAATCAGAAAAGGCGCTCATGTTAAAAACAGTATTGTTATGCAGGACGCCGAGGTTGCTGAAAATTCCGTACTGAATAACTGCATACTGGATAAGAATGTATTTATCAGCGGCGGCAAGCAGTTGAACGGAGATCGCAACTGGCCTTTGATTGTGGGTAAAAATGTGAAGGTGTAGAATTTTGAGGAATAGACTATATGTATTCGCCTGTAACTTCTTTTACAAACCTGTCTATTGTTTCCTTATGCAAATCCATCATTTCATATGCTTTATCCCAAAGATAACACAAATTTTCCCTGCTGCCGTCATCCATGGCTCCCTTTCCTCTGTCCAGATTAATATCTATACGGTAAAGCGTTACCTGGGGGAGCTTTTTTAACATATGATTCGTACTGATCCTCTGGCCGTCTCCTACGGCAGCTATCAGCGGCACCCGGAGCCAAGGTGCGATCCAGTTGAAAAATCCCCATTTTTTTATTGTTTCAGTTTTATACTCTTCAATTTGAACGCCGGTTCCCAATGACAGGATTACATACTCGGCATAAGGGTACATTTTGCGGGTTTCAATCAGGGCACTCAAAGCAGGATTAATACAAAACACCCCGCCATCCACAAGACAAAAATCTCCGTTTGCTCCATTCACACTTTCAACATAGGCGGGGGGAAAATATGTTGGTACTGCCGCAGTTGACAATGCGGCATCCGACATGTAAAAATCCGGATCCTCGCCTCCGCCGGCGAAGAGCGGCCTTCTTTTAATAAAAACAGGAGTCATTGATTTCATATCAAAAGTTGTAATGAGAATATTTGTTAATGCCATTTTTACCGTACATTCTTTAAAAAGCTCATTAAGAATCTGCTGAAATGGAACCGAACTATATTTGCTCATAAATAGCTGTCTTAATATCTTCCATACTTGATACTGACTTCCCGGGAACGCTTTATCTCCCAACGATTCATATAAAAAAGGCAGTTTATCCGCAGAAACACCTCCTTTCTCATCATAAGGCTCACCATAGGTTTTCCTGTATAAAGGGACACTAAGTGCCAATGCGATTAAGCCGCCGGTTGACGTTCCTGCCATCAAATCAAATATTTCATGAAAGGGTTTATTTAATCTGTAGTTTTCAAGCTTTTCCTTCAGTGAAGACAACAAAACGGAGGGTATAAGGCCGCGGATACCGCCGCCGTCTATCGATAAAACAAAACGCTTGCGCATAGGGTATCCCCTTTGAAGCAGCTTCTGTCTTATATTATGTATAAGATACTTTTCCTATGAATAATAATCCATATTCCCTCAATCTTTTGATATAATTACAAACAACCGCCCTGTCCGGATACTTATAGCCGCTTTCTCCGATATAAATTCATTGCTTATACCCAGCCCTGTTCCCATAGCCATTGTGGCATCAGTTAACGGATATGCAAGTCCTTTAGTTGTAATTCCCTCAACGACCTGTGTCGCGGGAAGCAATGAAACTCTATACCCGTCCTTTTTCTCTAATTCTATACTTTTTTTAATGAGGTAAACCGTATTTTTCTGATTAAGTATAATACCTTCCACATCCGAATCCAATAATTTATATAGCAGTTGAAGGTTGGATATGGTATGATCCAGACGGGTTCCCGTCGCGCCCATCATAAAAACCCGGGTAGCACCCAACTCGAGCGCATAATCCAGAGCGAGTTCCATATCCGTATAATTCTTTTTTGCCGGGTATTTTAATATGTTCACACCTAAGTTTTTATAAGCTTCAAAGATATCCGGCGCAATGGAATCAAAATCACCAATCAGGATATGCGGCGTGATACCCGCATCCATGAAATGCCTGGCTCCTCCGTCAACGCAAATCATTAGTTTCGATTCCAGTGCTTTTTCCCTGAATAAGTCCCCGGAATCAACATTTCCGCTGCCCACGATAAAAATATTCATATTCTATCTGGTCTCCTTGACTGCATAAGCCGACAAATTCCGTAATTTCCGAATGAAATCTGCCGGATCGGGGGAGTTAAAAAAGGCAGAACCGGTTACAATGACATTCGCGCCTGCATCGGTCACTTCCTGAATATTGGAAGTACTGATTCCCCCATCAATCTGAAGATCCATTTCTATCCCGTTCCGGTTTATCCACTCGCGAAGCTCCCTTATTTTACCGGTCATCCGGGGTATATAGGCCTGTCCGCCAAACCCTGGATTTACAGTCATCAGAAGCACCATGTCCACTGATTCGGGAATATAATCCAGAGTTGACAGGGATGTCGCGGGATTTAAGGAAACACCGGCTTTAACTCCGGATTCCTTAATAATCTGTATGGTTCTGTCCAGATGAGTACATGTTTCCACATGAACAGTAATCATGTCGGCACCGGCAGATATGAAATCAGGAATAAGAAAATCGGGGTTTTCTATCATCAAATGAACATCCAGAAATAAATCTGTCGCATTGCGAATAGAACTCACTACAGGCGGCCCTATGGTAATATTAGGTACAAAATGCCCGTCCATAATGTCTATGTGAACCCAGTCACCCCCTGATTCACGGATTGTATCCAAGGCTTCCTTCAACCTTGTAAAATCAGCTGACAGTATTGAGGGCGCAATAATTATCCCTTTCCTACCTGTATCGTTTATCATAACTCTTTTTCAACTCCTCAAACAATTTTTGATAGCATTCGTATCTTTTTCCGGATATGTCACCATGTTTCACTGCATCCTTAACGGCACAGTCCGGTTCGTTGATATGGCTGCAGCCGTTAAACCGGCATTTTGACTGAAGTCTTTCAATCTCCGGATACAACCAGGCCAGTTCACCATATTCAATACCTTCAAGTTCAAATGAACTAAAGCCGGGGGTATCAACAACATATCCCTTGCTATCCATAGGAATCAATTGCACATGCCTGGTAGTATGACGCCCCCTTTGTATTTTGACGCTGACCTCATTTGTTTCCATAATCCGCGATTTAATAATATTATTCAGGATGGTTGATTTTCCGACTCCTGATTGTCCCGCAAAAACGGTCCGGTGACCTTTGAGTTTCACATAAAGGACATCATAACCTTCCATATTAACCTTATTCATCGGGATTACGGGATAACCGGTTCCTCTATAAATGGATTCCATCTCTGAAAAGGCTATGGAATCAATAAGATCTGTTTTATTTATAATTATTATAGGCTCTATGCTCTTAATCCGGGTAGTAATTAAAAGTTTATCCACCAGAAGTAAATCCGGAGCCGGACATTTAGCCGTTATCACTATAGCTATCTGGTTTATATTAGCAACAGACGGCCGTTTGAAGGAATTCTTCCTTTCCTTTATCTTTTCAATCCAGCCCTCGCACAATGTTTCATCCGTTATTGTAAAGTCGACAAAATCTCCGGCTAAAGGGGTAATCCCCTTCTTTCTGTATATCCCCCTTGTTTTGCAGTCATATAGACCAGAATCGCTTTCCACCTGGTAAAATCCGCATACACCTTTTAAAATCAGTCCTTCCGGCAAAAGCATTCCTCCATTTCCATTACTGTCTCGCGAAAACTTCCAACTGGTATTGCAAGTTATTGTTCATATATACTTTTACGGTTGTTTTAAAATCCTGGACAACCGGAATCAGTACCGGTAACGGAAAATCCGATTTTTTAAATTCCCCGCTCTTTAATATCGCTTCTTCTCCTGTACTGCTATAAACCGCGTAAACAGCCAAATTAATGGTATCCCCGAAATATGCTCCTTCAGGAATATATATATCCTTTGATATATACGTATCTCCGGGAAACATTCCCATACCGTCTCCGCCGCTTGGTGTCTGCTGATCCTGGAAGTATATGTTGACCGGTGTCAGTTCCTTTACAGTATCTCCCGCCCGGGGTTCCTGGTTATAAATTTTACCCTTGTATCCTTCTCTGCCTTCAGGAAAAATTATGCCCACACACAGATTTTCCGAAAAAAGCCTGTGTTTTGCCTCATCCATAGTTAAACCGGTTAGGTCCGGTACCGTAACATCCTTAAGTTCAGGTCCCAGACTCTTGTATACCGTTACCCGATCACCTACGTTAACTGTGGAACCTATGGCCGGATCGGTACGCGTTACCAGTCCGAGAGCTACTTCATCGCTATACTCGGTTTCCTCAAAGGGCTTGAGCTTTAATTCATCCCTAAGAAGGATCATTGCATCCAGTGAATCACTGAATCTGATGTTTTCCGGAATTTCAACCTTCTGCACACCGTTGCTGACAATCAGCTCAACCTTGCTTAAAGCCTTGGCTCCAGGCTTCATAGGCATTCCAGGCGCAGGCTTCTGGAAAATCACAACCCCTTCTTCTACGGTATCGTGATATTCATAAACAGGCTCTTCATAAGGCAGATCAAGCAGTTCAAGATCCTCAATAGCCTCATCGATATTCATACCGGCGTAATTCTTCAACTCCACATCCGGAACCTTCGGCTCAAAAATAGTTACCAAAATAGGTTTTATAATATTGTCATAGGCAAGATACAGCCCTCCAAAAATTAAGCCGAATAAAAGAATATAGATAACTACGACACCGCCTTTTCTACCGGGTTTGCTTTCCTTCTCTTTTTTCTGTTTCTTTCGCTTTTTGTTTTTATTAATTACATTCTTTCCCGCCAAAGCTTCTTCCTCCATATTTCCCATAACTCTTGTAGCAAAAGGATCGATCCGGGTCTGTCCGTTAAGATTATCCTGTACGTCTTCTCCTTTTTTCAGATGATCCAGTTCGGCAATCATCTGGAGCGCGCTGTCATACCTCTCGGCTTTTTGTTTTTTCATCGCACGAAGAATAATACTGTCAATTGCAACAGGAATGCCTGGAACAATCTCAGACGGTGTGGGAGGGTCGGCTTCAATTTGCTTCAATGCCACCGTAACAGGATTATCGGCATTAAACGGCACTCTGCCTGTTATCATTTCAAATAGAGTCACTCCTACCGAATACAGGTCCGACTTTTCATCGGTATATCCCCCTCTGGCCTGTTCGGGGGAAGCATAATGAACTGATCCGACCGTATCAACTTTTCTGGTTACTGTTGCTGTTGTAGACGCACGCGCTATACCAAAATCGGCTACCTTTGGAACATTCTCCGAAGTCATCAAAATATTCTGCGGTTTAATATCACGATGAATTATATTGTGCCTGTGTGCCTTATGCAGTGCGCTTAGTATTGAAATCGCGATATCGGCGGCTTCCTGCCAGGGAAGTGCGCCATTTCGAATAATGTAATCCTTTAATGTAATTCCATCAATATATTCCATTACAATAAAATGAATATTATCTTCCCTGCCGACATCATAGATTGATACAATATTCGGATGATTCAGGCTTCCTGCCGCATATGCTTCCCGTTCAAAGCGTTCAAGGAACTCTTCGTCGTTAACAAATTCATCCTTTAAGATTTTAACGGCAACCCATCGCTTAAGTACGCCGCATCGTGCCTTAAATACTTCCGCCATACCTCCGCTGCCTATTTTCTCAACCAGTTCATATCTGTTATTTATAATTTTTCCAGTCATTCCCGCACCTCAAATTTAATTGGATTTATATCTTTACAGCAATGGCCGTTATATTGTCGTCTCCACCTCGTTGAATGGCCAGTTCTACCATTTTGCCAAGAATCTCCTTTAATTCGCTTTTCTGTGTCAATAATGATAGCAACTCGTCCGATGAAGTTTTCATGGTAAGCCCATCCGTACAGAATAAATAAATGTCTTCCTTTTTTACATTGAGATTATAAAAGTCAACCTGTATTTGTTCCTCATACCCTAAAGCGCGGGTAATCTGGTTTCTCAAAGGATGTGTTTTTGCTTCCTCCTGATCAAGAACTCCTTTTTCCACAAGCTCTCCGACAAAGGAATGATCCTTTGTCAGCTTATCTATACTTCCGCCGCGAATTAAGAAAAAACTGCTGTCTCCAATATGACCTATTGTCAGGTTACCATTATTCAGAACACCGGCTGTCAGAGTCGTACCTATACCCGAACCGTTGAGATTACGCAGAGCATAAAGATATATCTCTTCATTTGCGCGTAAAATCGCATGTTCCAATACCTTTTCCGCAGAATACGCCTTTCCGTTTTTTTGCATATTACGGCATATTTCCTGCGAAATCGTCTCTACAGCCATTCTGCTCGCCACATCACCTGCCTGGTGTCCGCCCATGCCATCGGCAATAATGAACGCCTGAGGGTTTCCATCCGTATCAAGAACAATATTCCAGAAGTCCTCATTCTGTTCCCGTATAATACCCTTATCACTGATAGCCGCATACTCCAAGACTAATCCACCGTCCCGTCATTTTCAATGGTATTCTTTCGCAGTTGTCCGCAAGCTGCCAAAATATCGGTTCCCAGTTCTCTGCGAATTGTAACCGGTATATGATACTTTTCAAGGATTTTCTGAAAGGACACAACGCGCTCCCTGCTGCTTTTCAAGTAACCTGTACCCTTCACTTTATTCACAGGAATGAGGTTTACATGGCATAAAAGTCCGGAAAGCTTTTCTCCCAATTCCTTTGCATGTATATCAGCATCATTCACGCTCTGTATTAACGTATATTCAAAAGTAATTCTTCTGCCGGTCTTCTGAGTATAAATATGACATGAAGAAAGTAATTTGTCAATTGAATATCTTTTGGCAACGGGCATAATCCCCGCCCTGATTTCATCATTCGGTGCATGCAGTGATATGGAAAGGTTAACCGGCATATTCTCCTCTGTAAACTTTTCTATTTCAGGGATGAGTCCACAGGTTGATATTGTCATACGCCTGTAACTTATGGAAAGCGTATCGGGTGCATTCATCCGTCTCAAAAACCGAATAACATTCGTGTAGTTATCAAATGGTTCACCAATTCCCATAAGTACAATATGGCTTATCCTTTCACCGATATCCCTTTGTATAGTCATAACCTGTGCTGTCATCTCTCCCGCTGTAAGGTTTCGATCCATCCCCAGCCCGGCTGAAGCACAAAAAGCACAGCCCATACGGCATCCCACCTGTGTGGACAGACAAACACTGTTTCCGTAGTGATATTTCATAAGCACACCCTCTACAACCTTGTTATCTGCCAGCACAAAAAGATATTTTCTGGTGCCGTCCTTTTCAGACACCAGTTTTTGGGCCGTTCCAATACCTCCTATATAAAAGGTTTGACTTAATTTCTCCCTGAACGATTTCGGAAGATTTGTCATTTCATCAAAACTTTCTACACCGCAGTAAATCCACTGCCATAGCTGTTTAGCCCGGAAAGCCGGCTCTTTGAGATCCTCCGCAACTTTTATCAGTTCATTTGATTCAAAGTCAAATATATTCTTTTTATCTGACATACCCGTATATCTCTTTGCCATTATTCAATGAGCACACTTATCCTTCGTTTCTTCTCAGCCTTGCTATAAAAAAACCGTCTGTCCCGTCTATATGAGGAAACAGATTCAGCATTCCGTGATTTATGTCCTTTTTTCCATTTATGCCCCCTGGGAGACATCCTATAAGCGGTTCAACTGTAAAATCAGAATTTTCACTTAAAAAAGCCCTGATTACATGGGAATTTTCCCTATTATCCAGCGAACATGTGCTATATACCAGTATTCCTCCAAGTGTTACCGCTCTACTGGCATTATATAATATTTTTCTTTGAATCTCAACCAAACTTCCAAAATCATCCGGTTTCCGATGCCATTTGATATCAGGCTTCCGCCTGATAATTCCCGTTCCTGAACAGGGCGCGTCCACCAGAACGCGGTTAAAACGGCCTTTTATTTCCTCAGCCGGCAGGAGCGCATCTCTTTGCTCAACTTCAATATTTTTTATTCCAAGCCTGGCGGCATTCTCTCTGATAAGCTGTGTTTTGTGTTCATGAATATCCCATGCGACAATTTCCCCTTCATTCTTCATGTATTGCCCTATATGGGTTGCCTTTCCTCCGGGGGCACTGCACACATCAAGGATGCGTTCGCCTGGCTTCGGATCCAGAACCTTAGTAACCAGCATGGAACTCTCATCCTGAACTATTATCATTCCATCTATATATGCCTTTGTTTGAGAGATATCCGATACATTCCTGAGAAAAAGAGCTTCATCACAAACCCGTCCCGGTACGGATTCTATTCCCTCTTCAAGAAGTTCTTCAATCAATTCCTCCCGACTGGTTTTAAGCGTATTTGCACGAACAGTGAATTCGGGACGCTCCAGTAAGGATTTTAATAATTCCTGTGTAAACTCCTCTCCATATTCCGCAATCCATGCTTCCGCCAGATATTCCGGAAAAGAGTACCTGATTGACATATTTTTCGCCAAAGATCCTTCCGTGCTGTCCGGAAATTTTATACCGTCCTTACCCCTGCAAATATTGCGAAGAACCGCGTTTACAAAACCACCGGAGGCTTTTTCATACTTTTTGGCAAGAGAAACTGACGTATTACAGGCGGCTGATTGAGGTATCCTGTCCAAATACATAATCTGATATATTCCGAGCCGGAGAATTAGTAAAACCCATCTGGACAGCTTCGCCGGTTTTATTTTTGAAAATCGGGAAATAATCCAGTCCAGTGTCAATTTACGGGTTATTGTTCCATATACCAATTCGGTTATAAAAGCCCGATCCCTTGTGTCCAGGCTATTACTCCTTAACACTTTTTTAAGAACCAGGTTGGAATACGCCCCTTTTGTTTCTATTTCCATCAAAGCTGTCAACGATGTTTCACGTGCTTTATCCATAACGGTTCCTCTCGGAATACATGACTTTAGTATTCCCTTCATCATTTTAATACATCATTAAATACTCGGAGAAAATTGCCTCCATATATTTTTTGGATTGTACAGTCAGAATAATTCAACCTTTTCAGCTCATTAAGGAGTAAACCAAGACTTTGAACTCCGAAAACCGAATCGGGCAGGCTTTCCATACCGTCAAAATCTGCTCCGATACCCACGGCATTATCACCGGCCAGCCCACAGATATATTCGATATGCCGTACCAGACACGAAATATTTACAGACCCGGCCGAACTGATAAACTCCCTGTAAAAGTTAATACCGATTACTCCTCCTTTTTCCGCAACCGCCAGTAACTGACTGTCATAAAGGTTTCTTGGATGGTCATGAATCGCTCTGGCATTGGAATGTGATGCAATTAAGGGCTTTGAGCATTCCTCCATACAATCCCAGAATGTTTTCTCACTGGCATGAGAAATATCTATAATCATTCCTTTTTCCTGCATTATTCTTAAAATACCGCGTCCAAATGGGGTAAGACCTCTATGCCTGGTTTCCTGGGCTCCATCACCCAATTCATTGGCATAATTCCATGTCAGAGTAATACACCGTATACCCATATTATATAAGAGTTGCAGGTTTTCTGTTTTTCCCTCAAGCGCGTCTCCGCCTTCTATTGCCAGTAATCCGCAAACTTTTTTCTCTTCAAGTCCTTTTTTAATATCAGCAAAACTACGGCACAAGGAAAAATACGGTATATTTATTTCAAAACTATGTGCTTGCCGTATATAATGAACGGCCCGCTTAAAAGTCGGCTTCATCCTGTCCGGGTTTTGAAAAACAGCAAGAACCTGGACAAAGCCGTCATATTGCATGGCTCTGTTGATATCCCAGTGAAGGCGGTTGTTCAACAGGCCTTGCCCTGTTGTTACCGCTAAGGTCAATGTATCGCAATGGGCATCTACAATAATCATATCTTTCACCTGATTAAGTTTTTGTGGAAGCAGTTGCATCACACCGTTAAAAGGTTCTTACCGCAAAGCGGTAAGGTTCTTATAGCAATTATTTTGTTCAACCTATATATTACCCGATTAAAACACTCCCTGCAAATGATTAATATTTAACAGTCTCCCGTCCCTTGTAACCAATACCTCCAGTACGTCAAACCGTACGGGCATATCTTCCTTACCTTTAGCTTTTAAAAAACAAGCCGCAACCTGCCGTATGGTTTTCTGTTTTTTAGACGAAATTGCCTCCGCCGGGGTTCCATATATATATCCTGTTCGGGTTTTTACTTCAATAAAAGCTATACCATCATGAACATAAGCAATCAGGTCAATTTCCCCCAAACGTCCAACCCTGTAATTTGCGTCCAGAATTCCATATCCTCTTTTTTTCAGATATTCCTGAGCATATTTTTCCCCAAGAATCCCAATTTCCTTACGTTCCATATATAGTATAATCCTTTCAACATTATTATGAAATTCTATTAAGGAATGAACCGCTCAAAAAATGTGAATTTGTTATTTGGTCATTCCTAAAGGATAAGTCAGCTCGACTCAAACGTTTAACAAAGATAATTGTTTCCTTCACTTTTCAATCATTTTTTTGTATTTTTTCCCGGCTGATTCGTCCACACGGCTGATAAAGGTGAGGATTTCAGCAACAACCTCATACAATTCCATAGGAATCTCCGAACCTGTCCGCAGATTTACAAGGGTATCCGCCAGATAGGAATCCTCGTATACGGGTATTTTTTCTTCTCTTGCTTTTTCCAGTATTTTTTCGGCAAGAATTCCTTTACCGGAAGCAATAACTTTTGGAGCCCCATCCTCGCCCGGATTATAAGACAAAGCTGCTGCCTTTCTTATTTGCTTTCCCTTCATAATGACCCTCACCTCAATATTTTGCATTTTGCGGCCTAACGTTCAGCACAACAGGCTTCGTCATATTTTAAAGTCTATTTTGCTGTTTTGTTCCGGGGCCATGTCAGCCGCTTTTTTACTTGCATTAAGTATGTCTATGCCTTCGTCCCTTAAAGAATACTTCAGATCATACAAATAAAACCCTTTAAGCTTTAATGCTTCATACAGCGGTTTATATTCCGGTGTGACAAGTTCATAGAATGTTTCGTTTTCCATCATCACCCTAAGCATTACATTTTTGTTCCTTACATGAACAAAAATATCCATAACGCCAAGGTTTTGCGTAGTAATAGATAAAAACAGGGAAAAATCCTCAATATCAATCCTGCCTCTTTTTCTTTTTCGTTTCATTACATACAGTTCGCCCTGATAAGTACTTTCTTTTAGAACAAGCGGAATCTGGACGAAGGTTTCGTAGCTTATTATATCCTGGAAAAACCGGAGCGCTGTCTCCAGTTCACGTACAACCGGAAGCAAATTTTGACTTTCCGTTCCGGCATATCTGACAACCGCTTCTTTTATAATCATTAATTTTTTTTCGATGTCCTCTGTCCATTCATCTACTTTCGGAATGAATGCGTCAGATGATTTCACGGATATTTTTGAAGATACAGCAGTCATTATTTTTTCAACATACTTACTCACTTCGGAAGTTTTTGCTTCTATAAGCATCTGATCATTAACCCCTGACTTCTCTTTAACCTGCCGTAAAAAATTTTTAAAAAAAAGTACCACTTCATCCCGTTGGGGTTTTGAAAGTTTTTCCCACCCTTCAAGATATTGTTTCGCCAATTTAAGGGAATTTTCTTCCTGGTGCTCACCGGAAACCGTTTCTTCCGGCAAGGTTATAAGTTCAGGCAGAATATCCTTCAGGAAGACTATTACATTCGATTTTTCCGGAATAATTACCGATTCAGAATGATTCTGTCCGTAATTTATGAGTTGCTG
Organism: uncultured Oscillospiraceae bacterium; assembly: GCA_964610205.1. Classification (GTDB taxonomy): domain Bacteria; phylum Bacillota; class Clostridia; order DSM-8532; family DSM-8532; genus CAZSVI01. The sequence goes on along the minus strand of CAZSVI010000015.1, from coordinate 4,934 downwards.
GATTTGCTTTTCTGCAGCTGGCAGATCCAGTTCCTGAAATGCCTCCTGTATCATAAATTCCCGGGCAATATGGTTTATAGTATTGTTATCCAATTGTTTCAATTGATTTGTAAGATTAAGCCACTTCTCCCGGAAATGGAAGGATCCTTCTTTAAGTTGTTTAACCATGGGGAAATATTCTTCTTTATTTCCCATTTCATTAAAAGCAAGAAATACCGCCTGTTTCGGATCAGTTACATGTTTGCCCGTTATAATATGATTTGATTTTTCCACAATATCAGGCACAGGTCTTGCGCCCATATCAAGAATGGCCTTCACAATCTCCAACCGGGTTTTATCCACCGGCAGGTTCATTAATTTTAAAAGTATTTCAGGGTTTTCTTTTTCTTTATTGGATAAGGAATTAATAGGATTGTGTACAACTTCCCGGACAAAATACTGTCCCTGCTTCTCTTCCATAACCTCCAGCTTTAATATGTCACCTGCCGAATATTTAGCATCGGACTGAACCTGGGCATTAATCCTGCTTCCATCAGGAAGCTGCATCAATAAAAGGCCGTCTTCAACAAAAACAATACGGCCTGTGATTGTATCTCCCACCTTTATTGATTCACCGCCAAATTGTGATAAAAACTGAAGAATCTGCTGCGAAGCAGCCTTGGAAACTTTCATATACCATCATCCGTCCCATTGCCGGGTAAAACTTCTTCTATGTAAAGGACAAAGGCCATATTTGCGAATTGCATCAATATGTACCTGAGTTCCATAGCCCTTATGCAGTTTAAAACCATATTCCGGATACTTATCATGCGCTTTTTCCATCCACCTGTCCCTGGTCACTTTGGCCAGAATGGACGCAGCCGCGACTGAAATACTTAAACTGTCTGCCTTGCAGATTGAAAGCTGTTCTATCGGAAGATTTAACTCAACAGCATCAATAATAAGATAATCCGGCTTAACCGATAATTGTGAAACGGCTGTCATCATTGCCTTTTTCGCGGCGTTAAGAATATTTATTTCATCTATCTCTTCCACAGATACCATTCCAATGCCATAAGACACAGCTTCCTTCCGAATAATATCAAACAGCTTGTCCCGTACCTGAGCGGAAAGCTTTTTTGAATCATTAAGCCGCTCAATGAAACAGCCCTCGGGAAGAATTACACAACCTGCCGCAACCGGACCTGCCAGGGGGCCGCGGCCGGCTTCATCAATACCGCCTATATAAAGAAAACCCTTATTCCTGGCAAGAATTTCGTACCGGGACATATGTTCCAGTCTTTTTCTTTCCTCGTCTAATTTATGCAGCTTTCTGCTATATATATCGGCAAGTTTCGCGACCGATAAACCGTAGTCGGGAATCAAGTCACACAGCCATATGACTGACTGTTCCAGCGACATTTTTACTGCCTTTTCCTTAATTTCAGTCAGAGTCATCTTCCTGTTCAAATCATTTTTCTCCTTCTTCCATCTCAGGGGTTTCCAAAGTTATTCTGCCTATTTTTGCTGCCCGGAATTCATCTAAAACAATATTGGATATACGGTATTGGTCAACTTCCCCACCTGAACTAAGGCAGCCTCTTCTCCGCCCAGCTTCCTCAAGAATTGCAGTCCCTGTCTTACCCTTTAAATCCGAAAGTTTATACCGTTCTTTAAGGTTATCGGGATAAAGCTGGGATAACTTCTCTATCAAATGGGAAGCCAATTCAGGCAAATCCATTATCTCATCCCGTATAGCCCCTGTAAATGCCAGATGCATTCCCGTTTCCGGATCATCAAACCTGGGCCATAAAATTCCCGGAGTATCCATCAACTGTATATCCGGATTAATCCGTACCCATTGCTTATTCCGGGTTACCCCGGGTCTGTCCCCTGTTACTGCTGCTGATTTTCCGGCTATTCGATTGATAAAAGCTGATTTTCCGACATTAGGAATGCCAACAACCATAGTTTTTATAGGTCTTGTCTTTCTTCCTCTGTCAGCTGCGGCTTCAAGTTTTTCCTTCATTATGTTTTTCATCTTTAACTTAAGCTCCCGAATACCTTCTCCTGTCATGGCATTGGTATATATTACGTCTATTCCCTGTAAGTCAAACCAATTTCCCCACAATCTGTTTTTCTTCATATCCGACAGATCACTTTTATTTAAAACAATAAGTCTTTTTTTATTCATGGTCAACTCATTAATATCCGGATTCCGGCTGCTTTTTGGTATTCTTGCATCCAGAAGCTCAATCACAACATCAACCATTTTTATATTTTCAACAAGCATGCGCCTCGTTTTCGCCATATGTCCGGGAAACCACTGAATATTCATCGAACCATCTCCGTCTTCCCAAAACCAAGAAAGAGGACGCTTTGTCCTCTTTCTTAACTTCTCTTACTCTTTTTCGCTTTAATGTCTTCTTTTACTCTGGCCGCCTTACCCACTCTGTCGCGCAGATAGTAAAGCTTAGCTCTTCTTACTTTCCCTCTTCTGATAATGTCAATATTATCTACCTTCGGAGAATGAATGGGGAAAACCCTTTCTACCCCAATACCGAAAGAAAGCCTCCTTACTGTGATGGCACGACGTATTCCTGTGCCGTGCATTCCGATAATATATCCTTCAAATACCTGAAGCCTTTCCCTGGTTCCTTCCTTTACCTTAACGGCAACTTTAACAAAATCTCCAACCATTAATCTGGGAAGGTTTTCTTTCATATTTTCTTTTTCCAGCGCATGGATAATATCCATTTTAAATTCCTCCATCTCATAGACGTTCATGCCTGCATAATATGTTTATTAAAGAAAAACAAGCAGAGGACCGCCCGTATTTACGCTGTAACATTATAACACAGGTATTTTTCCGTGTAAATAGGCAATCTGATTTTTTGACTTTACCAACTTTACCAATTTCCCCAACATGGCCCTATTTGATATTAACGGTCGCTTCAGGAGGAACTATCTGAATCCATGTCTGGCCTGGATTTAATTTTATTTTGTCTCCTTTTGCGTCCCGGTATTCGGTATGTGAGGTACGAGAACTCTTTTCCCATGTAATTTCCTGTGCCAGTCCATTTGTTATAAAATAGCCCTTTCCGCTTCCTGTGGTATACAATTCCTGTCTGCCGCAAGTATCTCCCACTATGGATTCATTTTTCACATACTGTATAACAATATTCTTTACCCGGATGGTTTCCTTTGTATTCCTGTCGGTTTGAAACTGGCCCTGTCTGGTTCTCTTATAGTTTTTCTCTGTTGAATCGTAATAATATCCGCAATTACTGTTAGTATTGTATTTTATAAATATGTCTTTCGCTGTCTGTGTACTTTCAGGATCTTTATCGTGGGTGTGATATTCAATAGGTAATGATATATCATTCAGAAGACTGTACTCATTATCCGCAATGTATTTACTCAACCGTTCAGGTGAAGTATATGTATCATGATAGTTATCCTTTTCACGGGTTAAATCCCAGAACACACCTCCTGATTCTTTCATAACACCATCGATATTATCTATCTCAAACTTCTGCAAATCCCAATATGCATAATCACTCCAGCCGACATGTGTTAAAATGGGGTTATATTCCATTAAATAGTCAAGGAAATAATGGCGAAGACTTCTCACCGGCCCAATCAAATCAGGGAGATTATCCCAGAAAAGCGCTATGTAACGGGTGATACCATATTCCGTAATCACTTCATAAACAATCTGAGCCTGTCCAATTCCTCCCTGTGGTAACACTTTTCCGCCTTCGTTATCTATAATTACCGCGATGGGTCTTAAGTCTTCCTTCGGATAAATAAACACATTTTCTTTTTCGCCCGCTGGAGATGAAGAGGGCGAACTATCACCGGAACTGCCGGAATCACTTTCAATATTCTCAGGATCCTGTATTGGTTCCGGGGTTATCTCATCAGAGGAAACGATTGTCTGTTGGACCGCATTTTTTTTTGACTTTATAGAACCAATAACAATAATGGTCGTAACCATGCTCAGGCTTAATAAGGCAACAATAAGCAGTATCACACCTCGTTTGTTCAGCTTGAACTTAAACCAGGACTTAAAATTAAAGTTAAACCTTTTCATCTCTAACCCCCAAGTAATAATGCTTAAATCTGAAAAACCAATATTACAACTAAAATAATTGCATAGTAATTAACACATCGTTATAACAACGGAAGCAATTGCCTGCAATTGCAACACACCGTTATATCGAGGCGGGAGATATGCTCACCGCCTGATAGAGGAAATCGGTACCCGCCACCTATAGAAGTAGGGCGGGAGCCCTTCCTCGTTATATAAATATAATATACCCGATAGGTCATGAATATCAATAACTTTTACCGTTCAGAGTCAATGTTACCATATTGCGCCACTCCAACGCACTCATGCATACTCCGTGGGAAAACCGAATTGATAAGTCTTTTGCTCTACTCAAAATCAAACTCATCGGAAGCAGCATTTTTGAAAGCTTCAAAAACCCTTTCCAATTCGTCGCCATCATCAATACTAACCAGGTAATCTTCTTCGCCATCCTCTTCCATTCTCATAATTATAACTTCACCACTGTCTTCCTCATCCTCCAAGGGACTCATAATGGCATATTCCCGGTCTTCCACTTTTATCGTAGCCAGATACTCAACTTTCACAATATCTCCATTTTCACCTGTCAGTTCAATGATATTGTCATTTTCATCACAATCGTGACTGTGCTCACATTCGTGGCAGTTATGTTCAGACATAGGTAAATCCTCCTTCATGGAATTAATTATATTGATCTTTTTGCGTCCATATAACTTTGTAAAATGATTGAAGCAGCTATTTGGTCAATTTTTCCCTTATGATTTTTACTTTTTATCCCCATCTCCAGCAATGTCTGTCTTGATTGTACAGTAGAGAGCCTTTCATCCCAGAGTACTATTTCAATATCCGGAATATGCGTTTT
>CAZSVI010000014.1:0-40360 GCA_964610205.1 uncultured Oscillospiraceae bacterium | reverse complement strand
GTAAAAATTAATGTTAATTAATGATGAATTGGCTAGTATTCAAAAGAAAGTTCTTGAAGCAATTATTTTAAATCTCGGCGGAAAAAATATAGATAATGTCTCGTTAGATACTAATTTCAATAGCATTGGCCTAGATTCAATAACTTTTATCAAAACAGTTATTGCGCTTGAAAGTGAATTTGATTTTGAGTTTGATGATGAAATGCTCTTGATTTCTGAATTTCCTACGGTGAAGTCAATGGTTGAATATGTGGAATCAAAGGTTAACCAACTGTGAAAACGGCTGATTTCAGGGTATCGCCATACCCCGATACCCAAAAGAGCAGAAAAACCTTTTATTATTTTTATAGGAGCATCATCTATGTTTGAGGTTGTTATTCTCACTGTAATACCAGAGCTTACGCAAGGCGAGTTTGACGCCTTGCTTCCCCTTGTATCCCCAGAGTGTGAAGCAGGGTGTTTTCGCAGTTGTGATTTTAATTCAAAAAGAGAGGATAAATGCTGCTTATATATGGCAGTAGACGAAACATTATGAAAAAAATTTATTTTGTTAGACATGGAGAAACAGATTGGTTTGAAAATTTACAATGATGATAGATGATGAAAATTGAGAATTTTCAGTATTTATCCTGAAAATAGGAGTTTTATATTGAAAATGAGCATTATAAGGATACTATATTGAATGAACTAAGTTTTCTTACCATGGCATCAAGCAAACAGCAATGATTCTATGCGGTTTGCGCTGATGGCTGGTTAGAAAACTTCATTCAATTTATATATATCCGGTACAGGTGATAGAAAATATATTTTATCGTAAGAATTCATTAATAAAATCACCTTGCTACGAAAGAAGAGCAAAATTTATATATTTATTCCGAATACTCATTAGGACAGAGAATGGTATAAGCCTTTTGAGCTTTGATTTTATTGATAAACTGCTTGATATTTTAAAATCGTATCCAGAATTTGTATATCATCTGGATACGCAAACGATATTCAGAAATAACAATTAGTACTATATATCAAATAGAAATTATGATAATATTATAGTATAGATTTCATTATATGGGGAGTCAGTATGAACACTAAGGAAAATAAAATGTCTGCAGATGTTAAAAAGATGGCACAAGAGGCGTGCAGATATTGAACTTGAATTTATGGGAGATTTAAGGCATGTAAGCGTCTCGCTTGAAATTGTGGAGAAGTTGTAAAATGAGTCTTGATACTGAGCGTATAGAAAACGAATTAGTTGTAACACTGCAAAATGATATAAATTCATATTTATATTATGCATTGCCTTTATGTGTAATTTTATCTGATAATAAGTTTCAATCATGGTTTTTTGAGCATTATATACAAATTGCGTCAATAATATATGCTAACGGAAATATGGGATGTCAATATGTAGATGGAGTTACATATGATTTTAGACGATTTTATGATGATGTAATAGAACTAAACTCAGTTGGAAGCATAATAATAAAGTATAACCTGGATATAATAGAATATATTAGAGATTGTATAGACGCAGGTTATTATTTAGTAATATTTGCTGATGAATATTACCTGCCTCAAAAATTATCTTTTAATAAAAAACACTTTGTTCATGATTCGCTTATATATGGCTATGACAATGAAAAGCAGCAAATAAAGGCTATAGCGTTTGATATTAAACATAAGTTCAATAAGATACTTTATAATTATGAGCAATATAAAAAAGCATTTAGAAGCGGATGTCAATATTATAAAGAGAGTGGAATACACTGGATGGAAGGACGTCTTGTTAATACGATAAAACAAAATAAATTTATTGAAGACTATCCATTCAGTATTGGCAGATTTTTAAAACAGTTAAGGAATTATTTGGATTCCGTGATTGATAATAAATCGGAGTATTTTTTAAGATTAATTGAAACAGGTAATGAACAGGTAAAATATGGTATAGATGTTTATGACATGTTTACTTGCCGTTTGGAAGAGTTATTAAGAGAAAATAAAATATCTGGATTAGGCTATCCTACTGTTCATTTTTTATATGAACATAAGCAGGGTATTTTTAAAAGGCTCAAGTATATTACTTCAATATACAAGATTGATAATAACCTTGCCGAGTTAATCGGAGAATATCAAAAAATAGTTGATAAAATTAATATGATGAGGAATATATTCTTGAAGTGTATGTATGTTAATAGAGAAGATGAGAGCACTTTTTCTTCTTATAAGTTTCAAGATAATATAAGGAAGATAATTGATATTCTAAATTCCGTTAAAGAAGAAGAAAGCATAATATTGGCTGCGATTTATAAAAAATTGGTAATTAATAAGCTGTGGCGGTAATATACCAACATGGCAGGAAGTTATTCCACTTATATGAAAATGTGATAAATATCCTTTTTTGTAGTAGACAGTATATATTTAGGAGCAATAAAGTGATAATGGCGGAAGTTTCTGGGATATATGGAAGAAGGCTTATAAATAAATGGCAAACCGTTATGGGGGAGGTTAATGTTGTCTCATTTTATTTGTTTTATATATTCCGATCTTTTTTTGCATACTGTTTTGGTGTTGCGCCTGTGAATTTTTTGAAGGTTGTAATAAAGTGGCACTCATTTTGAAACCCTGTCATTTCAGATACATGAGAGACTGGAATGTTTCTTCTCAAAAGCTCCGCAGCCCGTATTATTCTACGGTATATGGTGTATTCATTCACAGTAAATCCTGTGACTTCCTTGAAGACTTTACACAAATGATATTTGCTGATATAGAATTTATGTCCCAGGTGATCAAGAGAAAGCTTTTGCTGCAGGTTTTCATTAATATAGGCCAGTACGGGCTTTATCCGGACATATTTCGCATCGTTATACACAGGTATGGAATAGTCGTTGCTACGGTACAGGCGGTTTATATAAATCAATATTTCCGCCAGTGTCAGTTTCCTATATACATCATCTCCATAAAAACCGGTATTGTAAAAATTTTCACTTTTATTAAACAAACACAGATATGTTTTTGCCTGTTCATCAGATAGGTGCATACGGTGGCAAAAACCCGGAGTTCTGTTTAAAAAACACTCAAGAAGGTCGGTGGTATCGGTACATAAATCTCTGACATAGCTGGGATTGAAAATAATTATATACCTCTCATATTTCATACCCGGAGAGATATCAATTCTATGCAGGTCAAGATGGTTGAAAATAAAAAGGTCATTTTTTTCCACAGGGTATATCCTGTTATCTACAAAATACTTAAGCCCGTCTGTTTGAGCAAAGTATATCTCGAAAACATTATGGAAATGAAAAGTATTCATGACAAAACAATCATCTATATGATGAGATATGGAGAAATCCGTATCAAATACTTTTTTAAATTCATTATTGTTTTTCATCCAATCACATCCTTGTATAATAATTCTATATTTAAATCACAATATTTGCAAACTTTTTAACAAAATACTTAAATATTTTTTTCTCTTGCAAATATATACTATATGTAATGAAGGCTTTTTGAGAGGAGAGAAATGTGATGAAATATTCATTTATGAGCTTTTCATGCCCTGAGCTTGACATGAATCAAATCCTCAGGACTTTAAAGCTATACGGATACGAAGGTTTTGAACCGCGGATAGGAGCCGGGCACCGGCATGGCATAGAGATAGATGCTGCAAAACCATTCTTAAGGGAAATAAGCTTAAAAGCCAGAGAAAACAGAATTATCATTTGCTGCATAGCTACCTCATGCAAATTTTCAAATCCTACAGACGCAAAGGATAATATTGAATATGCAAAATACTCAATTGAGCTTGCCGCAGAAGTCGGTTCACCATTGATCAGAGTATTCGGAGGAAACATACCCGAAGGTGTCGGCCGCGAAAAAAGTTTTGAATCAATAGTTGAGGCATTGAAAGAGCTTTCGGAGTTTGCGCAACAAAGAAACATAACGGTTTGTATTGAAACACACGACAGTTGGTCAGACCCCGAAGCAATTGTCAATGTTATCAGGAGTGTGAATCATCCTGCTATAGCGGTAAACTGGGATATCATGCATCCGGTATTATCTGAAGGCTTTACGGTAGAAAAGGCATTCGAATTATTGAAGCCATGGATAAGGCATGTACATGTACATGATGGTGTGAAGACAGAAAACAATCTGGTGTTTAAACCTGTTGGTGAAGGCAGGATAGACCATAAGTCTGCAATCAGACTTCTGAAAGATTCGGGGTACAGTGGTTTTATCAGCGGAGAATGGATAGGCTGGGAGCCCTATTATGTTCATCTGCCGCGTGAGCTTGAGGCCATGAAAGCTTATGAAGAGGATTAATGCATGACCGGAATGCAGAAAACTGTGCAAAGAAAGGTGTGTAGAAATGTTCAGAATCAGTTGTTTTGCTGATGAAATATCGGCAGACCTCCTTGAGCAGATTGAGGTCATGGAAAGAAATCAGGTAAAATATGTTGAATTGCGGAGTGTCTGGGACAATAATGTGCTTGATCTCAGTGACAGCGAGCTGGATATAGTGAAAAACCGGTTATTTGACAGGGATATCAGGGTATCTTCCATCGGGTCGCCAATCGGGAAAGTAAATATCGAAGATGACTTCGGCAAGCATCTGGACAGATTCAAGAGAGCTGTTGAAATCGCATTAAAGATGGAATCCCGCTATATCCGTATTTTTTCCTTCTATATAAAAGAGGGGGAGCAGGATAAGTACAAAAATACGGTAATAGACAGGATGAGACAGATGCTCCGGATTGCGGGGGAGAATAAAATTGTCATTCTGCATGAAAATGAAGCGGGTATTTACGGGGAAACCAGTTCAAGATGCTTCCGGTTGTTTGATTCTATTAACAGTACCGGTTTTAGAGCAGTGTTTGACCCATCCAATTTTGTTGTTGCAGGAGAAGACGTTTTCAATAAGAGCTTCAGGAAACTTAAAGAGCATGTTGAATATATCCATGTAAAGGATTCTGTAAAAGGAACCGGGGAAATTGTGCTTGCAGGACATGGAGACGGGCGGATCAGGGATATTTTGAATGAGCTGAGGGACAAAGAGGGTATGTTTGTTTCATTGGAGCCTCATCTGTCACTCGCCGAGAAATTCAGGGGGTTTACAGGTCCAGAGTTGTTTGAGAAAGATTTGGCAGCGTTACGGGGAATTTTGCTTGAACTAAAAATTAGCTTTGAATAGTCCTACAGCGAAAAATTCATTAACCAATATGCATTTATGCGCCTTGCAGAAATAAGAACGAACGCTTCAACGTCTTATTCCTGGAAGGATAAGGTGAAATTATACACTGCAGAAATTAAAATTACCATAATAGAAAGAGTAAAGAGGAATTGATAAATGGCAAACAGAACAATGACGCCGGCTGAGCGTATGAAAACTGCCTTAAACCACAGCGAACCGGACAGGGTTCCATTGGATCTGGGCAGTACGAAAATGACAGGAATCAATTTAACGGCATATAAAAAATACATTGCATACAAAGGGTGGGAGGAGCTTGACAGCTGCTCTTCAATACTGGACCCTGTGCAGCGGTTGGCTGTTGTACATGAGGAGGTCCTGAAGAGACTTTGTGTAGACACCAGAGGATTACTGCCGGTTACGCCATCAAACTTCAAGACTGAATACAGGGAAATTGACGGCAATACCGTTTTTACTGATGAATGGGGTGTGGAATGGAAAATGCCCGCAGTTGGAGGCCAATACTTTGATATGGTATCCCATCCGCTGGCAGGTGAACTCGGGATGTCGGATCTGGGTCACTTTCCCTGGCCGGATCCCTTGGACGATAAAAGAATCGCGGGGTTTGCAGGCCGGCTCATAGAGCTTAAAAAGCAGGGAGATTATGCTTTCGTAATGCATGGAGTAAGCGCTGGAATATTTGAAATGTCCTTAAGGCTTCGAGGTTTCGAGCAGCTTTTTATGGGTTTCATACTTGAGCCGGAGCTTGTTTGCGGAATACTTGACAGGATTGTAGAGATAAAGGCGGCATACTGGCAAAAAGCGTTGGATAAGGTGGGTAAGGACATACTTGTGGCTATTGAGGCTGATGACCTCGGAACTCAGAGCAGCCTGCTGATTTCACCTGAAATATACCGAAAATATATCAAACCCAGACATAAAAAGCTATTTTCTCTTATAAAAGAAAAGGCGCCGCATATCAAGGTCTTCCTTCACTGCTGCGGAGCTGTGAAACCATTGATACCTGACCTGATAGAAGCAGGAGTGGATATTTTAAATCCAATACAGGTATCGGCAAACAACATGGATACAAAGGTTTTAAAAAAAGAATACGGAGATGTATTGATATTCTGGGGCGGAGGCGTGGATACGCAAAGAGTATTACCGTTTGGTTCACCCTGGGAAGTCCGGGAGGAAGTAAAGCGTAGAATTGATGATCTGGCTCCGGGAGGAGGGTTTGTTTTTAACACCATACATAATATCCAGGCGGATGTCCCTCCGGAAAATATCGAAGCGATGCTTGAAACGCTGGAAAAGTATGGGAAATATTAAGCGGGTGCATCTTCTAAACAGTTTATGTGCCTGCAATGAACCGGTATAACCGGGTTTACCTGATAAGGAGGATGATCATGAGCTTGAAAACAGCAATACTGGGATATGGAAGAAGTGGAAGCACACTGCATGCGGACCCGATTGAAAAATTGCCTGATTTTAACCTGACGGCAGTTTGCGATATTGAACCTGAAGCACGCAGGAAAGCATATGAGCGTTTCGGGTGCGATGTATACGAGGACTACAGGCAGATGCTTGCTAAAGAAGACATTGACCTGGTGGTAATTGTTACCAGAAGCGACCAGCACTGCATCATGACCTGTGACTGTCTGGAAGCCGGTAAAAACGTACTGGTTACAAAACCGTGGGCGTTGAATATCAATGAAGCTTATGAAATGGTTAAAGCAGCGAAAAAAAACGGTAAAATTCTTATGCCATGGTTGCCTGCCAGATGGGGATGTGATTTGCTGAAGGTGAAGAAATTGGTTGAATCAGGTGTGATCGGAAGGGTATTTCAAATAAGGAGAAGTGAGTTTTCGTTTGGTATAAGAAGTGACTGGCAGACACAGAAAAAATTTGGAGGAGGCTATCTTCTTAACTGGGGTCCCCATCTTGTGGACCAGCCAATACAGCTTGCGGGTGAACCTGTAGTCTCCGTTTATGGCGAAATGAAGAAGATTATCAATCCCGGAGATGTTGAGGATGTTTTTTTTGCTGTGATGAAAACAGAAAACGGAACCACTATTATTTCAGAATACAATATCGGCTCGGACAGATTGCCCAACTGGGTCATACAGGGAGACAGAGGGACAATATATGTAAAAGAGACTGAAATTGAGATACACAAAGTGAATTATCCCGAATCCTTTGATCCGGTTTCTTACAGAAATCCTGTGAAAATAGAAGTAATTGAGGATCACGCCACAGGTACAAATAGGGTTACCGTAGGAAACCGGTATGGGGATGCCATGGTAATTTACCCTCATATTGCCGGTGCCATTCGTGGGGATGCACCGTATATGGTCACATTGGAAAGCACCCTGAATCTGACCAGGGTGCTGGATGCCATAAGACAATCCGCTGAAACGGGACAGGTAGTCAATTTACCTTATTCAAAGTGAACTCGTTCAGCTAACAACTTCGGTGGGGGACTCTTGATTTACTATGCATCGCGCCGCACCTCAATTGCCATGACTTCCATTGGACCCGGTTTATACTCCTTAGTTTCCGTGTATAAGCCATTTTCCTGCAGCAGCCTTATACGGGTATTCATCGGAGATGTAAAAAGATTCATTAAAAAAAGCATATATTTTTTGCCATCACTTCTCAATGATGTCCATATATTAGGATTGGTGCTCTCTACAACCGGATTGCGGCAATTTAACAGTCCGAGCAGGTATTTAAGCATATGCATATGCTCAAACTTTGCATGCTGCCATTGCAATCCAAGCCATATTACCCTGCCTCCTCCCTGAAAAGACAGGTGCCAGCCGATTTCCGCTCCTGTATTTTCTTCTCCTGCAATTTTAACGGCTTTTTCGGGCCGGATTACGGAAGACCATAATGTTCCATTCATCAGAACATTATGCACAGGTCCTACATTCACTGTCGGTGATGCTTTTTTACAGTTCTCCACTTCCGCTCCGTAAAGAAAATCCTTTAACAATTCGCATTTATTAAAGTTTTCATCCATGTATGGAATTACAGGAGCAAGCAATAACATCCCTCCGCTTTTTACGAAATCGACCAGGTTTTTTTGTACTTCCAACGCCATGCAAACAGAAGTCGGCACAAATAATGGTTTATCCAGATTCATAAGTGATTTACCGTCTTTAAGGTCTGCCATATTCAGTGCATATGAAGCGCACATCGCTGTTATCAACACTCCTTTTCTCAGGAAATCCCATGCGGATGTATTGCAAAATTCATTATCTCCTCCTCCGGAAAAGTAATATCTGCTGCGGGTGTGATCCCAGTCAATCCCTGCATAAAAATCACAAACTTGTTCTGCTGAAGCAAGCCATGTATTTTCAGAAAGAAATTTCCCAAACTTTTTCTGAGTGTTGTAGTGAGGCCGTATTGTACCATCAGAAGCAACAGATGCTCCAAAATCATAATCGTCTCCGAATTGACCGATACCCTGTGGATTATACCCGCCGGTAAAGATATAATAATTAAACCCCTTCATGCCCAACGCAGTATTAACCATATAACATGCCTCCAAATCAACTGAGGTAATCGGAGGCCAGTCGGCACAGCTTCCGCCCGGCAGTTCAAAAACGGTTGCGGGATACCCCATAAGCCTTAGCATTTCATTAGAATAAAAGACTTTTGATGCGTATTGAGGCGTAGGGTTGTTCTGCTCCCAATCCATATTAAGGTTATAATAATGGTCGGAACCCAGTAAGAATTTCTTTCCCAATTTTGAGACGGTTTCAAGGAAGTAAGAATTCATATACGGATTGCCCGAGTTATGTATAATATCACAGTCAATTCCATCATCTCTCATCCAATTAACCAATATTTCCGCATACTCTGCCACTGTGGAAAAGTAAAAATCCTGGTAGTCCTTAACTCTTCGACGCTCTTCAACTTTCATGTTTTCTGTTTTCTCAGCCGGAAACACATCGGAAAAGCTTTTAAACCGTGTACCATATGCGATATTAAGAGCTTCCAATGTAAGATAGCGTTTTTTAAGGAAATCAGGATACCGCCCGTCTTCTTTCCCTATCCCCATTGCTTCAGTATGATAGTCCCAGCTGCCCGACCATTCATGTATCCCCATCAATTCATTGTCAATCTGTGCAAACGCCACAGGGCCGCCTCTTGAAACAATGTATTCCGCCAGAATAGGACATACTGTATTGAACCATCTTTTTACTTTTTCAAGAAATACCGGATGCAGGTAGGAAACAGAAGTATTATTAAATACAATACCATTAATATTACGCGCAAGAATCTCAGGATAATTTTCACACAGCCATCCCGGAAGACCGGCATACCTCATTTCAGAGTACTGGTAAGGCCCCGGCCGGCATACAACAGCTAATTCCATTTTATGACAGAGTTTTAAAAATCCCTCAAGATCCCTTTCGGGAATATCACCGAAACAAAACCGCCCCTCTTCCGGTTCATGCAGAATCCATGGTATATACGTAGAAACGCAGTTTCCGCCTGCTTCCTTAAAAAGCTTCAAACGCCTTTCCCAATCTGAATAGGGAACGCGGAAATAATGGAATTCACCGGATATTAAAAAATCCGGTTTGCCATTTATTATATATGATTTTGGATTACGGCTTATACTTTTCATAACAATCCTCCTTTTATTGTTTATTATACTATTGCTACTAACACATGCTGTCAACTACAAAAAATGGACATTTATCACTTTTAGGAGAAAAGCATTGAACAGGCAGGAAGCGAAAAGATCAATAATATGACCTCCCGCTATATTAAAGCTGTTTTTGGCTCTTGTATGTACATTTTCGTTAACAAACCATTGCTTATTTACATAATATACATTATAGCCTGTATGGAGGATATAACGGCTTTTTGTATAATTTATATCGAGAATGACTCAGCGAATAAGGGAGTGTGAGAATATGCAAAAATGCGCTGTAATTATGGCGGGGGGTTCAGGAACAAGGCTGTGGCCTCTTTCAAAAGAAGCAAGCCCCAAACAGTTTATAGAGGTAAATGGTACCGATTCTATGATGGTACAGACCATTAAACGTTTATGCATGGTGGTAAAACCGGAGCAATGCTTTATTATAACCAACAGGGATCTATTGGATATAACAAGAGGACACACGGGAGGTTATATCCCGGAGGATAATATTATACCGGAACCGGAAAGAAGAAACACCGCTGCGTGTATCGCTTATGCAACCTTACTGTTGCATCAGAAATATGACGATGGGGTTTTTTGTTTTGTACCGGCGGACGGATATGTAGAAGATTGTGAAAATTACTCAAAGGCACTGAAATCAGCATTGGATACCGCCGCATACTCAGACAGGCTTGTCATCATTGGGGTAAAACCCACCTACCCTGCAACCGGTTATGGGTATATACATGTGGAACCTGAGTCTGAAACCGGTGAAAAACCATCACCGGTTTTAGATTTCGTGGAGAAACCGGATGCCGAAACAGCTCAAAAACTTGTTCTTTCAAGTGAATATTTGTGGAACTGCGGCATCGTAGCCGGCTCTGCAAATGTCTTTATACAGCATATTAGACAGCATTTGCCGGAGCATTACAGAATTCTTTCAGGTGCGTTACAGCAAACAAAAGAAAAGGGTTTGTACGAAGGAATCGAAGAGGCTTACCAAAAAATACCAGGCATTTCCTTTGACAACGGCGTTCTGGAAAAAAGCCATTCCCTGTATGCTGTACGGGCTTCCTTTGACTGGGATGACATTGGCAGTATTGATGCCCTGGCAAAAACACTAAAATCCGATACACGCGGAAACCGGGTAGAAGGAAGGCATATCGGAATAAATACAACAAATTCCATTATATATGCCGATGGTATTGCCATCTGCACAATAGATGTGAACAATATGGTGGTTGCCGGTACAAAGGAAGCGGTGGTGGTTTGCTCCCGTAACAAGTCCCAGGAAATAAAAAAACTGGTTGAAAAGCTGAAACAAACAGGCAATAAGGATTTACTCTAAGGATAGGAGGCTTATTAAAAAAAGATGGCCGAATCTAAATTTTTACTGATAAAATCAATTACCGCCGGAATGTGGCATGAAATGCACCATGTTATAACCCAGTTGCTTGCGGCTGAAATCCTGAAAAGGATTCCTGTCGTCTACTGGGGAAGGGAAAGCCTGTATGCGGTAAAGGACCGCTCAAACGCCTTTGAGCAGTTTTTTCTCCCGGTATCCGACTATAACCTGAAAGATTTAACCTCTGAAAATTTATCATTTTTCCCGGAGAAATGGAATCATTCCAACCTTTCTGCTGCTGTTCCGGTCCAAAACCGAAATACGGCACCTGCTATGGAAGCATGGACAGAATGCCGTGCGGATGTTCTCGTACAGGATACTTATGTGGACGTGGAACAAATCATTCCGTACATACCTGTTGGGCATCCGTTCTATGGCTACAACTGCAGGGACTTGCTCCATGGTATGATAAACAAATATATCCGTTTAAGGAAAGATGTGCTGGAGGGCATTAATTCTTTTTACAACAAAAATATGAACGGCACCCCCATGCTTGCCGTACATATCCGAAGCAGCGACAAAGCTGTGGAAGTTCGCAACCTGCAAGAACTCAATGATCGGTATCCTCTGGAAATAAACCGTTTTATCAGGGAAAATCCTTCAATACGTATATTTTTAATGACCGACTGTATTGAAATACTGGAAGAGTATAAAAAAATATATGGGGAGATTCTTTTCCATACGGACTGCAAACGGGTTCCCCAAAATGGGCCGGGAGTTCATTTTCAAGAATATCCGGATAATATGATAAAGGGTTTTGAAATTATATTGGATACATGGCTGGCTGCAAAATGCGATTTTTTTATCGGCAACGGATATTCCAACGTATCGTTGGCCATTAGCGAACTGAAGGATTGGCAGAAGCACCAAATTAAGCTTTTATACTAAATGAAAGGAGCCTTATGAAATGGAAAAAAATGAATTGCTTGCACTGTATAAAACCATGCAGACCATCAGAAAAGTGGAACAGCGAATTAGTGATGAATACCGGTTTGATGAGATTAAAACTCCCATCCACCTGTCTATCGGACAGGAGGCAATTGCTGCCGGTGTATGCATACATCTTCGGAAGGATGATTTTGTTTTCGGAACACATCGAAGCCATGCACAGTATATTGCCAAGGGGGGAGACATTAAAAAAATGATAGCCGAACTGTATCTCCGAAAGGATGGGTGTTCCCTTGGAAGAGGCGGTTCCATGCACCTTGTCGATCCGGATGCGGGTATACTTGGTTCCTCAGCTATCGTTGGAGGAAACCTTCCATTGGGAACAGGCACAGCCCTTGCATCAAAACTTCTTAGTAACGGCAGGGTAACGGCGGTATTTTTCGGTGACGGCGCGGCAGATGAAGGAACATTTCATGAGAGCCTGAACTTTGCTTCGTTGAAAAAACTTCCCGTTGTTTACATATGTGAGAACAACCTGTATGCAATAAACTCCCATCAGTTACAAAGACAGAACGGGGATAACATTTACAGGTGGGCACAGAATTATGAAATGCCAGGTTACCAGATCGATGGAAACAATGTTTTGACAGTTTCCGAATATGCGGAAAGAGCCATCACACGATGCCGCAACGGCGAAGGGCCCTCATTGATTGAGTGCCTGACCTATAGATGGAAAGGGCATATCGGAACGGTAGACGATGTAGGAGAAGGCTTCAGACCTAAGGAAGAATATGACTACTGGATTTCCAGGTGTCCGATACAATGGTTTTCCGATTTTCTGAAAGGTTTAGGTGTTTTAGACAGGGAACTGGAGATGAACATAAACGAGGATATTCAACACCGGATAGAAGAAGCATTCCTCTTTGCACGGAATTCCCCAAAACCTTCACCGGAGGAACTGCTGGACTATGTATATGCCGACTGATACATGAAAGTAAATTGCGAACAAACGGCTGTGAATTCACATAATATACACTATAGACCTGTACTCTGACTGTATGATTATTCAACGGAACCTATTACTATGGCCAATGAACGAAACTGAATGCAAAGGAGGGTTTATTATGCCCTGGACAACAATTCAAGTAGAAAAACTGGAGGATTTTTATATAAAGGAAGACTTTGTCGGCGATCGGATAATCTCTTACAAGGACGCGTTGCACGAAGCACTGGATCAGTCCCTCGCAAAGGATCCAAGAGTATTCATCATGGGAGAAGGTGTGGATGATGCCGCAGGAGTATTTGGGACGACCAAGAGCCTTCCGGATCAATACGGAGCAAACAGGGTTTTTGATACACCTATCTCGGAAAATTCGTTGACAGGAATAGCTGCCGGAGCCGCCATGGCAGGTATGAGGCCGGTTTTTATCCATGCTCGCATGGATTTTCTTCTGCTTTCTTTTGACCAACTGGTGAATCATGCCTGTAAATGGAGCTATATGTTTGGAGGAAAGGTGAAAGTACCTCTGGTTATCCGTACTATCAGCGCCCGGGGATGGGGTTCCGGCGCACAGCATTCACAGTGCATCCAGGGATTACTAATGAATGTTCCCGGACTGAAAATTGCCGTCCCTGCTACTCCATATGACGCGAAAGGACTATTGGTATCGTCCATTATCGATAATAGTCCCGTCCTGTTTGTAGAACACCGATGGTTACATAAAACAACGGGCAATGTTCCCGAGGAATTGTATTCAATCCCTTTCGGTAAAGGCGTAATCCGAAGGAAAGGAAAACATATTACCATTGCGGCAGTCTCCTATATGGTGGTAGAAGCTTTGAAAGCAGCAGAAAGACTCCAGGTTGAGGGAATTTCTGCGGAAGTGGTTGATCTTCGGACCTTAAAGCCTTTGGATGAGAGTATTCTGGTAGAATCTGTATCCAAAACAGGTAGATTGCTGATTACCGATACGGGATGCAAGACCGGAGGGGCAGCCTCGGAAATAGCAGCCGTTGCAGCTGAAAAAGCCTTTCATTTGCTGAGGGAACCCATTATCCGGGTATGCTGTCCGGATACGCCCACACCCACCAGCGATGTTCTGGAAAAGGCTTATTACCCAGGCGAGGACACGATTTATTCGGAAGCTCTGCATTTGGTATCGAACAAAAAGTGATACCGGCATGTGACCGGCGGTTTGTGTGCTCTGCCGCCGATATGCATTTTTGGTTTATGATAACGGCAGGTTATTTTGGTACAAAGAAATGAGAATGGATTATGGATGAGATTATTGAACAGGATTGTCTTGCGTATATGGAAAAAATCGACCTTTCCCCCATGAGAAATAAAACAGTATATATAACAGGGGCTAACGGGCTCATCGGTACATATGTGATTTATATGCTCCATTTGGCCAATGTATTGAAAAAAACCGGCATCCACATCATAGCCGTCAGTAAAAGCCCGCCGAGCAGCGCGCTTAAGGAAATCTTCCAAAATAATTATACATTTTCCGCGGTGGATCTGAACGGGCCCGACTGGAACTGTTTTAAGGGGAAAGCCGATTATATCATTCATGGCGCAACTTATGCCCAACCGAAAAAATTCATACAGAATTATCAGGATACAATTCATTTGAATACTATGGTAACCGAAAGGCTTTTAAGGAAAGCAAAGAACGACGGTGCCGCTTTTTTGTTCCTGAGTTCATCCGAAATTTATGGTGAACCGGATGAAAACCACATCCCCACCCCCGAAGATTATCCTGGACTTTGTTCTCCGGTGGGTATACGCGCAATTTACTCCGAATCGAAAAGGATGGG
Source organism: uncultured Oscillospiraceae bacterium (assembly GCA_964610205.1). GTDB lineage: Bacteria > Bacillota > Clostridia > DSM-8532 > DSM-8532 > CAZSVI01. The sequence continues at coordinate 25,405 of CAZSVI010000014.1, read as the reverse complement.
GGAAACTATATGCTTTGCCTACAGAAACTTTGAATCCGTGGACGCAAAAATTGCCAGAATTTCCATGACATACGGACCGGGTATAGGCTTAAATGATGAAAGAGTTCTCGCCCATTTCCTCCGCCAGGCCCTTTGTGATAACAGAATTATGATGCTGGATGACGGAAGCAAAAAAAGAACATTCTGTTATATTGCCGACTGTGTGCTCATGCTGCTTTATATTCTTTTATATGGAAAAGATTATGTATATAATGTGGGCGGCAAGGACAGCATCAGTATCCGTTCGCTGGCCGAGGAAATATGCCTTCTGACAGGAAGTACCCTGTCCGGGGAAGCGGTTTCCGGGGAACCTTTGCATTCCCCCCGACAGGTCAGATTGGATATTCAAAGGGTATGCGATGAATTCTCTCTTCCGCCCTTCAAACCTTTCCGGGAAGGTTTGATCCGTACCATTGAATGGAATGAACTCGTTCAGCTAAAGCTGAACATCGGAACTTCGGTAGGGAACTCTACCCCCGAGGGGGTCTTAGAAATTTAATAAAAACCTTCTCCATATATTGCTTCATAATCACATATGGAGACTGGTGTACATAATATAAATTTGAGGATAAGTCTTTTACAAGAAACGAGTTGTGAGGTGAACAATGTATGTCAGATGACAGATTTCTTCTGATAAAAGCATGGAGTTACAGGTTATGGACTGATATAGAACATGTCCTTGGGCAGCTATTAATCGCCGAGGTCAGCAATAGGATTCCTATTATATATTGGCCTACTCACTGCCTGCATAACGGTTTTATCCATACAAACGGATTTGAATTATATTTCGAACCCGTGTCCAATTATACCATTTTCCATTTGGCCAGGCCCGAATACACCTTTTATCCGCCGGTCTGGGACAGTGACAGCCTGTTGGCGGAAGATACGCAAAAAGATACCTGGATGTACAGAAGCATCGGTGATTTTATATGCAGCGATGCCAATGTGGTTGTGGGAGACGTGTATTTCGGGATACCGGAAATCATTCCGTTTATAAAGAAGGATAATGCGGCATACGGCATGTCAGCCGTAAATATATACCGTTATTTTTTTCACAAGTATATAAAAATCAAGCCCGATATCGATATGGAAATCAAGGGTTTTTATCAATCCTGGCTGAAGAACGGGCACCCCATACTGGCGGTTCATGTACGGAAAGAGGAAGAAATGATGATAGACGAAAGAAAGGAAATTGAGGAGGAAGCATACTGGAAGAGGAATAACAGAAAATATGGGGTGATAACTTCAAAGAAGCGGAAAAGGAAATATCATTTTTTAAGAAGAGGTAAAATACTGCAGGCCAATACACAATACCATGCTAAAATCCGAAAGTTCATTGACAAATTCAATATCCCAAGGATATTCCTGCTTACTGATTGTGATGAAACCATAAAGGAATACAAAAGGATATACGGCGATTTAATTGTGCATACCGACTGCAGGAGGCTGAAGGGCAGTGAACCGATCAGCAGCATGGAAAATCCTGTTGTAAAAAGGAGACGGGGAATTGAGATTATAAAGGATACTTACCTTGCGGCCTTTTGCGATTTTTTTATCGGAAATGATTTTTCTTGCCTCTCCCGCACCGTATCACGGTTAAAAGACTGGCCTGACGGCAATATCGAACTTCTGTTCCGGCAAAGAAAAAAAAGGAAATTCCCTATCAATACCAAAATGATTACAATACGTGAAAGGAAAATTTTTCTCTTTATTGTGGAATATATAAAAAAACTCATCACAAAAATCAAAAACAAACTGGGTATTGGGGGTAGTGATAATGAAAACTGACCGGTTCCTTCTGATTAAATCCTGGGGATGCGGTTTCTGGTCCGACGTAGATCATATTATGGGCCAGCTGCTCGCTGCTGAAATCACCAACCGGATTCCCGTTGTATATTGGGGAACAAACAGCCTGTATGCCGAGTCTTTCAAGGGAAATGCCTTTGAGTTGTATTTCGAGCCGGTTTCCAGTTATTCTGTCGGTGAACTGAGCCATCCAGGTTTCACTTATTATCCCCCTGTCTGGAACAGTAAAAACCTAATGGTGGAGGATCTGGACAAGGTTGCATGGACGTACCGCAATTTGGGGAACATGATGCAAAGCGACGCGAATGTTTTGGTAAGTGATGTCCATTATTTCATCCGCCCTATAATACATTATATTCCAAAAAGCCACTGGGCTTACGGAATGACTGCTCATATGATATACCGCTGTCTGTTTGACAAGTATCTGAAGCTGAAACCGGATATACGGGAGGAAATTAACCAATTCTACACGAAGCTCATGAAGGAAGAAAAACCGATGCTTGGAGTCCATATCCGGGGCGGTGACAAGGTGCGTGAGGTGGAGAACCTATCCCATCTGAACAGAAGATACCACGATACCATCCGGGACTTTTTGAAAAAATATGATGTTCGGAAAATCCTGTTGTTAACCGACTGTGAGGATATTTTAAAGGATTTTCAAAGAAAGTATGGCCAGATGCTTCTTTTCACCGACTGCAGGAGGGGGCAGATAAACGACAGGGAAAACGTACCTCATCTGATGGACTATACTGTTAAAAGGCGGAAAGGCGTTGAGATCATCAAGGATACCTACCTTGCTTCCATGTGCGACTTTTTTATCGGCAACGGATATTCCAACGTGTCTTATACGGTAAAACGGTTACGGGACTGGTCGGAGGACAATATAATCCTTTTTTACCGCGATTTGAAGCATGAAATAAAAATGGCAAAAAAACGCGTGAAAGCCGATCTAAAAAAGAGAAAACTTGATAAATTCAACCATAAAACGGAATATGCTGAATTTTACGGAGGTGTTAATACATATGCTGACAAACCAATATCTGTTAATTAAATCATTGGGCAAGAGCTTCTGGGCAGATGTGGATCATGTGATGTGCCAGCTTCTTGCCGCGGAACTGACCAACCGGATTCCGGTTGTGTACTGGGGGATGGAAAGCCTGTACACTGAATCCATCAGCACAAATGCATATGAGCTTTTTTTCGAACCGGTTTCCGAATATACGGTGCATGATATCGTCTGTCCGGGATATTCTATTTACCCACCCACATGGAATTATGAAAACATCCTGGCCGAAGATAATGACAGGCTGAGGATGGAGTACCGGGATTTGAAAAGCCTGATGAAAAGCACGGCCGGAATAGTTGTCGGTGACATGTATTATCCGGTCAGCTCCATAATGGCCTGGTCGGACAGAACGCACTGGTCTTTTGGCAAAACACCCTGCCAAATTTACCAAAACCTTTACAAGAAATATTTGAAGCCGAAACCTGAAATCATGAAGGAAATCCGGAAATACATCAATACCACCCCGGATTTCAGGGATGAGAAGCCCATCCTCGGGGTACACTGCCGTTCCAAAGCGATTGTCAATGAGGTAGCCCAGATTTATAATTTGAATGAACTCTACAAACCATACATCTGGCAGTTCATTGTCAGATACAACGTCCGGCATGTTTTTCTGATAACAGATTCCAAAAAAATTCTAAAGCAATACAGAAAATTGTATGGTGTGAATGATATGCTTTTGTACACGGACAGTAAAAAGCGACCCTTGAAGGAGCGTATTCCCACCTGCCTTCTGGACTATCCGAACAAAAGGCATAAAGGTGTGGAATTGGTAAAGGATACGATTGAAATCATAAAAGATACTTATCTTGCATCCCAATGCGACTTTTTCATTGGTAACGGATACTCCAGTCTTTCCAATACCGTGATGCGGCTGAAGGACTGGCCTGAAACCAATATTAAGCTTTTATATTAGTGTTTTGCGGCCCTTCATTGTTTAAATTTGAAAAGGCTGAAAACCGCTCCCTGAATATGTGGTCTGTCTCTCTGAAACATGTTGCAGACCACCGGACTGATTCTGAAAGGAGAGATTTACAATGGGCTCTGGCGAATTGAAGTATATGGAATTCATAAAACAAAAGTATCCTCAAATTGATGTATCAAAAATAGAATTCAACACTATTGACGGTAAATACAGTGATATTGCCATTGTAAATGGCGAATTTGTCTTTAAATTCGCAAAACACGACTGGAGTGCTGCCTATTTGCATAATGAGGCGGCTGTAATCCGCTTCATCCGGGAATTTGTTACCCTTCCATTACCCTATGTGGAGGTATTGGATAAAGATGTGATTAAATCCAATTACATAAAGGGAAAGCCCCTTTTTAGAAATTATCTTCTGGTATCGGATCATTATACCATGAACAGTGCTGCCCGGCAGATCGGAATTTTTCTGCGGCAATTACACTCTATTCCGTTAAAAAAAGTAAGATATGCGCATATCGGCGACTTTCCCCTGGATTTTTCAAGGGAAGGCTGGCTCAATGAACTGGAAAATATACAAAGGAAAATTTCCCCCTATTGCACCGGGTATGCAAGGGAGTATATCAATCAGATTATCCGGCCGGCGGAAGACAATAAGGATTTCTTTGACTTCCAGCCTGTCCTTATTCATGGTGACCTGACCCCCTGCCATATTTTCTTTGACAGCTCAACAGGTACGGTAAATGGCATAACAGGTTTCGGAAATACCGGAATCGGAGATCCCGCCTTTGATTTTGGAGTTCTTCTGGATCATCTGGGGGAAACCTTTGTAAAGCGCATGAACAAATATTATGGAAATGTTTACACATATCTGGATAGAGCCAGGTTTTACGCTTATATAAGTAATCTGCGATGGTTCAGGGATGTATGCGACATGATTTCCACCCGGGATTTTTCCCGTTTTCAAATCCAGGTGAAAGACAGGGACATTCTGCCTGTGGGAAGCAAGTGGTATACCGGTAAACAATGATATCTTCACTCCGGAAGGTGAATCATTATTATTAATAAAATGATTTGTGACCTGTTGTTCATATCATGAATAGAATGAATATACAGGAACATTTTTGTATGGAATTGTGTTGGGAGATGGTTGATGTGAATTATACTCCTTCAGATTTAGGCGGCATCATAATGAAAAGGGCACTTTTTGACGGATACAACAAAAAACAGGTGAACAGTATACTTGCGGATATAATGGAAGACTATACTAGTTTAAACAATAACATTCATGAGCTGAAATGCCAGATATCCGTGTTGAATGAAACTCTGCAGCATTACAAAATACTTGAGGAATCCTTGCAGCATTCCATTCTTGTTGCACAGCATACCGGCGAACAGATTAAGGCAAATGCCTGTGACAAAGCCAAAAACATAGTGGATGAAGCTGAAGTAAAAGCCCGGAAAATGGTAGATGAAGCATCCGGCGAAGTACAGAAAATCCGGGCAAACTATGAGCATCTTAAAAGTGAGGTATATACATTTAAAACCAGGTCGGAAGCATTGCTGCAAGCTCAAATGGACGTTGTCAAGCAATTGTTCGCGGAATAATCTGCTCATTTTCACCCGGTCATACCCTCTTTAACCGGCTATACAAGTTGAACTTTTTAATGCCGCACCTTCCGAAAATACCTGCTGTTGTGTTGTTAATACGGCAAAAGCATAATAAAAGAAGTTCAACTTGTATGCTTTTTTAAAAGTTTCCACATTTCATGCATAGAAACCATATTGGCATTTATGCATGAAATGTGTTTTTTTAAAGGCAAATGAACGCAGCGCTTCACAGGCTTTTTCTTTATGCTTTCACAACCTGATTCATATAATATTCATATTCCCTTCGGATTCCTTGCTCCATCTCTACTTGAGGCTTCCATCCGGTAGCCAGAATCATGGAATTATCCAATACCCTGCGAGGCGTTCCGTCAGGCTTTTGGGGATTAAAAACAACTTCTCCATTATAGCCAACAACTTTCTGGATAATTCCTGCAAGCTCCCTTATACTGATTTCCTGTCCGGAACCGATATTAATCAGTTCACTGCTTTCATATTTATGCATCAGGTACAGGCAGGCTTCCGCCATATCATCCACATACAAAAATTCCCTTAGAGGGCTGCCCGTACCCCATAATTCCACTATGGGCCTGCCCTCTGTTTTTGCCTTATGAATTTTCATAATCATGGAAGGAATGACATGGGAATTTTCAGTGTCAAACCGGTCGTATATACCATACAAACTGGCGGGCATGGCGGAAATATAACGGGTTTTGTACTGTCTGTTATAAAACCGGCACATTTTTATACCGGATATTTTGGCCAGCGCATAGGCTTCATTGGTGGGCTCCAATGGGCCTGTAAGAAGATATTCTTCTTTAATGGGCTGGGGACACATTTTTGGATAAATACAGGAGCTGCCAAGGAACAGCAATTTCTTAACATTGTTCCTGAAAGCGCTTTGTATTGCATTACATTCCATCAACATATTTTCCATAATAAAATCCGCCGGGTATGTTTCGTTTGCATGAATCCCGCCTACTTTTGCCGCTGCCAGAAACACAAACTCCGGCTTTTCCCTTTTAAAAAACTTTTCTGTAGCTGCCTGATTTGTTAAGTCCAGTGCCTTGTGTGTTCTTTTTATAATATTTTCAAATCCGTTTTTCTGAAGACACCTCACAATAGCGGAACCCACCATTCCGGTATGTCCGGCTACATATATCCTGCTTTTATATTCCACTTCCCATACCTCCTAAACCGGGTTTTTAGAAAACCCGGTTTTTATATCATTGTTTACCATCATGGCCACCAGTTCTTCAAAAGTTACTTTTGGGCTCCATCCCAATTTATGCTTTGCCTTTACCGGGTTACCCAATAATAAATCCACTTCTGTGGGTCTGAAAAATTCACTGCTAACCCGGACAAGAACCCTTCCCGTTTCCTTGTCAACACCGTTTTCATCTAAACCTTTTCCCTCCCAGGTGATTGCAATGCCTGCAATCTTGAATGCATTTTCACAGAATTCCCTTACGGTATGTGTTTCACCGGTAGCAACGATAAAATCATCCGGGCTGCCTTGCTGGAGCATTAGCCACATGGCCTCAACATAATCTCCTGCAAACCCCCAATCTCTTTTTGCATCCAGGTTTCCAAGACATATAAACGGCTGCTTGCCAAATAGAATATTCCCAATTCCGGTAGTGATTTTTCTCGTAACAAAGCTTTCTCCTCTTCTGGGAGATTCATGGTTAAAAAGTATCCCGTTGCAGGCAAACATATTGTATGCCTCCCGGTAGTTCACCGTAATCCAATATGCGTAAACCTTGGCTGCCGCATACGGGCTCCTTGGATTAAAGGGGGTGTTTTCATTCTGGGGAATTTCCTTTACCTTCCCAAATAGTTCACTGGATGAGGCCTGATAAAATTTAATGCCCGGGTTCACTTCCCGGATACCTTCTAAAAGTCTCACAGTACCTGTGGCATTCACATCCGTTGTAAATTCGGGTATATCAAAAGAAATCTTTACATGACTTTGCGCACCCAGATTGTATACTTCACACGGCTCAACCTTATAAAGCAGCCTGCAAAGACTATTGGTATCAGTGAGATCGCCGTAATGCAAATAAAACTTTTGCGTACCGTCTGTCAAATGTTTAATCCTGTCGGTATTATCCGTACTGCTTCTTCTGATAATACCATGCACTTCATATCCCTTTTTCAATAATAACTCCGCAAGATAGGATCCATCCTGTCCGGTAATACCTGTTATTAATGCCTTATTCATTCGATACTCTCCTAAAAATCAAATTTTCTTCATTCATCCATACAGCTTGTATAAATACGGTCCTGATACAATCATATGCATAAGAATTATGTAGTGTTACATTTACATAAAATTTTTATAGCAACGGAAGCAATTGCTTACGTTGTTATAAAAAATATCAAAGCACTTTACGTAATTTTTTTCGGGTAACGGAATATTATGTATATATATGGCAATACAGGTTATCTAATTTTAAGATATGCCTGATGCCTGATTTATGAAAGGATGTGATGAAGCTACGCCAACAATAACGGTTGGTATTCCGGATACAACCTTTGTATCCTCTGCGCAGCCAAACCAGAATTTTTCATTTTACCCATGATATATGTAGGCACCGATCCGACTTTTTAAGAGTGTATCGGTCTGATGGAAATTGATTTGCCGTCATTGCCTGTGGACTAATGCTGTAACTTAAGAAGATAACGCATGATGTCAGTAAAAATGCTTAAAAAGTTTTGAATAAACAGACTTTCTAAGCAATTTATATTAAATTTAAAATGAATTTGCATATAATCCCTAATAATTCTTTTTAAGACTATAAAAATGTATTAAATTCAATTAAAGGATAACGATCCCATAATGCTCTCGTAGGCAATCTGGGGTATGTGGCGGTTTGCGTTCTCGGGGGCTGGCTTGCAATAAAGAGAACTATTGCCGTGGGAGACATACAGGCATTTATTCAGTATGTGCGTTCATTTACACAGCCTATAGCACAAATAGCAAACATATCCTACTGTAACAGCGGATGGTGCCGAGCGCAATGGCTTGAGTCAGCTTTATCCATAAACTTCTATCACCGGGCTTGCCATGATTCCTGTATCCTTCAATTTGTATTCATAGCACCATGCGTCGCCCAAGCTTCTCCTTATCGACTCGTCCACGTAATAACCTGTGATGGTTCTACTACTTAATTATCCATAACAATAGAGAATAATGAATACGATTCTATACACATTGAATACGATCATATATATACTTTCAGCTTAAACTATTGTATTCTAATTCTAATAAATTGTTTGTGATCTCGTAGCGCATGATTTTAATGATTTATATGATTTCCGGTTGCGGATCGAAGCAGTACCGGAAAGTGCTGGTACCAGTAAACCGATTGACAGGAATTAAAGTGGTATGGGACATTGCGGGTATTTCGGCGGCAGGCGGAACATGATTCATAGCCTGTAAAACGCGGACAAACAAAGATTAATGACTGGAAGAGAGCATAAAAGATGAACACGAAATTAAAAATGACAATTGTAGGATTGGGGACTTGGGGAGAAAATCATATCAGGATTTATCAAAATCACCCGTTTGCAGAAGTGGTTTCCATATGTGATCAGGACTATGGTAAAGCCAAAGCAATAGCGGATAAATATGGTATCAGCAGCGTATACAACGATTATAACAAGATGTTTGATGAGTCAAATTGCGATGCGGTTGCGATTGTGACACCGGACTTTGCACATGCGGATATCGCTATTTCGGCAGCGAACCACAAAAAGGATATACTGATTGAAAAACCGCTGGCAACCACTGCCCAAGATGTGAAGAGGATGCTGGAAGCCATAGAGAAAAACAAGATACGCGCAATGGTCGATCTGCACAACCGTTGGAGTCCTCCGTTTAATGCGGCGCATCAAGCTGTGGAAAGAGGTGATTTGGGTGAGCCGTACAGCGCGTACTTCCGCTTGAATGACGTAAAGCGGGTGGCGACGGATATGCTTCCATGGGCCGCTAAATCATCAATACTCTGGTTTTTGGGCAGTCACAGCCTGGATACGCTCAGGTGGTTCTTCGATGATGAAGTAGCGCGCGTTTACTGTGTCAGCAGGGAAGGGGTTTTGAGGCAGCAGGGCGTCGACACGGCCGATGAATACCTAACCACGATCGAGTTTAAGAAAGGCGGTATTGCGCAGATGGAAAATGGCTGGATCACGCCAAACGCCAACCCGTGTCTGAATGATATCAAATTCAATCTACTTGGGACAAAAGGGATGATCAGCATTGACGCGAGCAATCATAACTTAATACAGATGTATACGGATAATCAAGTGACTGTTCCTGACATCATCGTGCAGAATAAAATATTTGGAGCGCCCAAGGGATTTGCTTTTGAAAGTATCCGTCATTTTGTCGATTGTATAATAAGCGGCAGCGAGTTTCCGGTAACTGTATACGATGCAGCCAACACGTCGCTTGCGATATTGGCAATCATGGAATCGGCAGAAAAGAGAATGCCGGTGGAGGTTACATATTAAGGAAATGAATAAGGAAAATTAAAATTCATGAAAGTATACAGAAAATGAAAAAAATTATTTTGATTCCTTTGGATGAAAGACCATGCAATTATGATTTTCCTCAGATGCTGACTGATGAGACAGAGTATGAGGTAGTAGTTCCCCCTCGAGATATATTGGGGAAAAAGAAGATACCCGGAGACATGGATAAAATATGGGTGTGGCTTATTGATCATGTAAAAAATTGTCATGCTGCGGTTATTTCAATCGATACACTTTTATACTCGGGCATTGTTCCATCCAGGTTGCATTTCTTTGAATTTGAAAAGTTAATTTTAAGATTAAATAATGTTAAAAAGCTAAAGGAAATCAATCCAAATATAAAGATTTATGCATTCAGTCTCATAATGAGAAATCCCAAATATTCCAGCTCTGACGAGGAGCCTGATTATTATGAAACATGCGGACATGAGATTCACCGATACGGTGTTATTAACCATTTGATTGAATTGGGAATCGCATCGGATGAAGATATTGAGGAATTAAAAAACATACATAATACATTGAAAAAAGAGTATTTAGATGATTATCTGACGAGGCGTAAAAAGAATTTAGAAGTTAATAAAAGAGTTGTTGAATTAGCGGCAGAAGGTATATTTGATTTTGTCATTATTCCGCAAGACGACGCATCGTTATATGGGCTGACTGCTAAAGACCAACAAGTGATCAGACAGCGTATAAATGATCTTAACATGAATCTAAAGGTCTATATGTATCCGGATGCGGATGCCGTAGCAAATACTTTGATAACCAGATATATAAATAAATCAATGGATTGTATCCCTTTGGTTTATGTTAAGTATGCCAGTGGTACGGGCCAAGGGGTTGTTCCGTTATATGAAGACAGAATAGTGAGTGAATCCATAAAGTATCAGGTGCTTGCAGCAGGAGGATTGTGTGTAAGTAGTGTTGCGGAATCAGATATTGTTTTATTGATAAATATCCCATCTGATAATATGAAAGATCATTTAAGCATTGTCAAATATAAAGAGGGGCTTTCCCCAAGCATAGAATACGATGCGTGCAGAAATGTAGTAGAAATCATTGAATTTGCGCACTATGTTATTCATTCGCTAGGCAAAAAAGTAGTCATCGGAGATATTGCTTATGCGAATGGGGGAGATCCATTATTGTTTAGTATGATAAAGCAGAAAGGATTATTATATAAACTGTCAGGATATGCAGGATGGAATACTTCATCAAATTCTCTAGGCACATGTATACCTATGGGTATGATTCATGATATTTGTGGCGATTCAAAAGCACATCTAAAGTTTTTAGCGCTACGTTATTTAGAGGATATTGGTTTCTGCGTATATGTGAGAAGAAACGTAGCAAAAGAAGCGGAAGCTCTTGGCATGAATTATAGAAAGACAGACGGGCAAAGAGGACAGGCTGCCCAAATGGTATCTGAGGAATTGAAGAGATTTGCCAATGATCATTTATGTATTGAGGGCAATAAAGTTGTCATTGAAGATTGCTATTTGCCTTGGGCCAGAATGTTTGAGGTTGGTATCCGAGTCAATGTCATTCAGTAAGAGATTAGTTAGTATTTTATATATTACTTGACTTGTGCAAAAACGAAGTAAAAAATTACCGGTAAATACAAAATGTAAGACATAACCATCCGATTGAGTCATTTCGTGCTTGATATTACCGCAGTTTATAATTAATCAACTTGGACTTTCTGCATAACTCTTACCGTTTTATGGTTAGAGTTTTGCACCAGTCAAATTATTAAGTAGTAGAACCGGTAGAATATATGTTAGAATAAAAAAAAAGATATATCATCCTTAAATTGGGACGCATCATATTATGCAAAATTATGTAAAAACCAAACTTAACAGGATTATTAATATTGATAAGATTGTTTCGCTGCATTATTATGAATATGTCAAGGACTTCAAAGGTTACAAGGAGACCCATGATTTCTGGGAACTGGTTTATTCCGATTGCGGTGAAATTGAGATTGTAGCCGATGATACAAGCCATATATTGAAACAGGGGGAAATTATATTTCACAAACCCAACCAGGTACACAACATTCTGGCTCTCGGCATTTTTGCCAGCGCTTTCATCATCAGCTATGAGTGCCTGGATGAAAGTGCAAAATTCTTTGAAGATAAAATAATGACGCTTGACGACGACGAAAAAGAAATAATGGCCGAAATATTCAGAGAGGGAAAAGTCGCATTTCAAGGACCTTTTGACCGTATATTTCAGGCCCGGCTAATCAGAAAACAGAATCAGCGCCTAGGAGCGGAGCAACTGATAAAAAACCATTTGGAACATTTGTTGATCCATATCCTACGCAAAAATACCGAGAACACATATGAATATAAAGAAACGATTATACCGAATAATTGTAACGAGAGAGTACTGGTTGATAAAGTCATTTCCTTGTTATATGACCGCATCTATGAAAAAGTTTATCTGAAAGAATTATGTTACACGCTTTCTTTCTCAAAAAGCTATATTGAGAAAGTCTTTAAGAAACATGTAGGCTGCGGCATTATCAACTATTTTAATAAAATCAAAATCGATGAAGCGAAGAAGCTGATCAGTGATAATACGTATTCTTTCAGTGAAATTGCCACTCTTCTGAAATATAGCTCGACTCAGCATTTTTCAACAGCATTTAAGCAATATACATCCATGTCTCCGACGCAATATTCAAAATCCGTCAAATCCCGTCTGCTGAGATGAATCATTGCATCGCATGACTCTTTCATCCGTCTTGATCTTGTAGTGAGGAGACCGGCTGAGTGGAAATACCGAGGGCGGGAAAGTTGAGTAAATAACTAATTATTCTATTATCAGAACATCATAATCAACAAGTCTTGGGATGGTGATTTTGGTTTCATTACCTTGCTGTGTAAAGGTAACTTTGCCGTCTCCGGTAATTTTTGATATTGCAGATACCTTTATATCCAGATTTAATGTAACATTGATATCATGAACCGGTGCAATTTTTTCAATAGGGCGTCCCATATCGCCTGTCATGTTAATTATATGCAGGATATATCTTTTGCTTTTGCTCTTTGTACCTTCAATATTCTGATTTCTCAGGACAAATTCAACGCTGCCCATCGTGTCGGAATCAAGCAGTGGGGATGAAAGCTTGCGGACTGCATTTTCAACAAGCTGTCTCAGAACAGGATGTGTTTTTTCATTGTAATATTCACCCAAAGTACCCGCAATATAGAGGCTTGTACCGTTGCCGTACGAGTTGATTATCATTCCGGGATAGCCTTCCTCGGGTAATGCAGCATATCTTCCCGCCATAGGCTCCAGATAGTCAGATATGACTTCAGTTTCTTGTGACGGCCTGGTTCTTACCGCCAGGACAGGAGCCGGAATCAGGCAGGCGTCTAAGCCCTCGGAGCACCAATGGTCCTTTTTAAGGCGCTGGTAGTGTGTGCCGGGTATACTATATTCTACAATATTCTCCGCCGCTTCAATCCCAAGGACGTCACCCAGCAAATCAGTACCGGCATACAGGCCTTTCTGCTTATAAAAGCCTGTGTCGTACGTTGATATAATATTTCCGCCTTTTTTTACATAGTTTCTTATGCTCTTTGCCGTTTCATCGCACATACATCCGCAGGTAGGCAAAATAACGAGATCGTATTTGTTTATAGAATCATCTTTTATATTATATTCATCAATAATTTCAAACTGGATATGGGACCTTGCCAGCATCTCATAGAAACCCATAAAAGCTTTGGAATGATTGCCTTTTCTCCCGGCAGTGCCGATCTGCTGCTGTGACTGCGTAAAGTCTGTCACAGCGACGCTTGACGAATAATAGTTGGCACTGTCCATAGACCACATAAGAGCTACCTTTGAACAGGGTCTTGCTTTATGATAGTACTGCTCATTTGCAGTATGGAATTCATTCATCTCTATGGCAGCTTTCCCGGCGGAGCTGTCCAGCATCCGGGTAGGCCCGTGTATTCCGTACCAGACGCTTGATCCATTAGCAATGGATTGGGCATATACTATTTTTGTTTCCGCAGCCGTATGCATAAAAAAGGAATGCGGCTTGTGATCACCTGCAAAAAAGATAACTGTCGGCTTGCCCATAGCCTGATTTTCGATGAATCTGGCCATAGAGTCGGCAGACCAGAGGGTCTGATTCCTGTCTGTCCATAAAAATCCGCCTTCCGCACCGATCATATCTACATAGGGTTCGACTTTCCTTGTATTGTTTCCCGTCACGTCTGCTCTTAATGCAGAATTGTTCAGGTATAGCAAAATCCCCGGATTTATTGCTTTAATTGCTTCATAGCTCTTTTTAATAAATTCGGTTACGGAGCCGACTTTGAAAAGCATCATTTCATCGGCGGAGGCGTCAAAAACAGATTTCCCGTGAAGCTTGAGGAATTTTTCCTGACAGGCTTTGCAGTAACAGCCGTTCTGAGCCATAACAGGCCCGTCAAGGAATATTCCGTCAATATCATGCCTGCATAGCAGCTTCAAATTGTAAATGTAGTAATCGAACCAGCCTCCGTTTATACAATTAAAATATTCAATATTATAAGCCTTCAGCTCACCGCCGTCCCTGTCCAGCTGAACCCATTCGGGATATTGATCCCTGTGCCTTTTTCCAATGCAATGAATATTACTATATATAATTTCTCTTATATTATTCTTATGCGCTTCGACAAGATACTTATCAAGCTTTTCACTGTCCCGTTCCTCTTCATAAAAGCTCCTGTGCCCTTCCGCCATAAGGTGAAACAACTGTTCCGCATTGAAGGAGCCCCGGACCACGGTATTTTCTAAAATATCGAAACTGTTTTCTCCGTTATTATACTGAACCGCTGAAATTCTTAACGGCTTTTCCCACCATCTCACAAATATCCCTCCTTCATAGGATTTTATGTATCAATTCGAAAACCCGCAGGGCCCTCATACCTCCGCCTGAATTTCCATTCTTTCGACTTTCCCATCGAATAGCTCAACATTACGCACTTTTGTATTACTTCTATCTTTTTCTATACTTGTTTCAGCGAAACGAATTACTGCGCTGCTTTTTTCAGCAGAATTCGCAAATATCTTCCAATATCCATCTTCCTTTTCAGAAGTAATCCACATACCTTTCCAATGAAACCCTTTCATTTCCACAAGTGGAAGTGTCATGTCCATATCATACATTGGCAGACCGTGGTACATCCATATACTTCCGATTATATCTCCTGCTCCCACATTAGAAGACATTCCGGGAGTGCACAAAAATCCATGATCACTTCGCGCCAGGTCTCCTGTCTCCGCATTCAAACATTCCCATATACTTGGATACCGCAAAGTCATTTCCAAAATAGACTTATGTGTCTTATCCATAAGATCAGGATAATAGTATCTGCAAATTTCCATTCCAAGGGAACAGGATTTTGGCCATGCAGCACCTCTCCAATATACGTCTGCCCTAAATCCGGGTTCTCCTGGTGCAACAGTACGTATACCATAATTTCCAATTAGCCTTTCAAAGTTTTCTTTCATTGTTTCAGCTCTATCAGGCTCTACAAGATGATAAACCAATGGAAACATGCCATCTACACCAACTCTTGTATCAAGTACACCATCTTCATGAAGAACCCCATACCACTTTTTATCAGAATCCCACAAATGATAATTCATGGCCTCCCTGGTTTTTTCTGCTTCGTCCAGCCATTGTTCTTTAGTCCATATATTCTTAATGAATTCTTTCTGATTCTCGCTGTTCAGGCAATTTTGCTTTAAGATTTCTGCAATTTCACCCATTGCCATTTCATAACGGCATCGTTCCGCAGCAAATATTGAAGGGTAACAATATAGTTCTTTTACCCCGTTTTCTCCATATGTTATCTTATGGAATGCACTGGTAGTATCAAGACCTGTATCAAAAGAAGTAACAATTCCCCAAAGATGAAGTTTTTTGAATTTATTGTCACGTGTTCCGCATATATAATCGTAGTACTTTGCAAAAGCAATATACCAGCAGGTTAGAGTTTCAATATCCCCCGTTGAATTATAATGTCTCATAGCAACCCAGGGGAGATGAGGCGTCTGTATTATTCCCACACCTTTAGACCATATTTCACCAGGCTTGTCTTCATCAACATAAATAGCATGAGTAATATATCCATCCTCCCTTTGGTTTTTTACAAACATATTAATGCATTTTTTTAACCACTGGGAAGTATATTCAGTATTTTGATCAGAATGCCATTGTATCGAAGGTACTGCCCACTGCCACAAACCTTTGTATACAGGAAGTGATTCTGTAATACTAAAGCCCCAATCTGGATGGTTATAATAGTTATTCCTTATTACCGTCCAACACTTATAATATGCCTTCTTCTCAAGTTCATTGGAAAATTTAATGTATGGCAAAGAGGTAAACCAGTTATTCCATCTTTTACTTATGCCGTTTTCATAATCCTCTCCCGGATCGGAACTTTCTACTTGTGCTGCCTCAATAGATTTACATGACGAAATACTGCTAAGTCCGAAAGTTAAAGTTGTTTTTTCCCCTGGCAGCATATCCATTTCATGAGTTATTACAAGATAATGGCCTGCAGCAAAACCGCTTGTAATGTTCCCATCGCTCAAGTCCTTTTTCATAGATAATTCTTCCGGATAAACACCGCATTTTGACATATTGGAACATGTTATAGAGTAGTTAATATCCTCAAATTTTATTGTTAATGTATTGTCTGCTTTATCAAAAGTAAATTCTTCATCAGAAGAAAGAATAGTAAACAACTGTTTATCAAATTTAAACACCTCACTGATGCATTTTAAGTCAAATAGCCAGGTAAACGAACCGGCATTTCTCTGTCCCATCCTTTCTGTACCCGATAATCCAAGGTTAGTATAACTAAAGCTTCTCTTTATCATAGAAGGATAATATTCCTGTTTTCCAAATAGCACCCTGTTATTTAGAAGCACCTTCATAATACTTGGATACTCAAATACTGCAAAATCCATTCGGAATTTTGGCGGAATATCATACCCGGTTTTATTGGTAAAACTGAAGTAATAACCTAATTTATCTCCTTCTACAGGATAAGAGAAGTATAAAGAATCATCCTCCTCTTTTATATATACAGCCGTCATTCTTGGAAGACTGCTATCAAATTCTTCTTTAACAAATTCCCATATGTTCTCTTTCATAAAAGTGTATTCATTCCTCTCTTGTTTGTTTGCAACAGACTGTTACAATTTAATATTTTGAGTTTCGCACCCCTGATATAGCTATGTCCAATCACTGGTTATATCTCTAAACTGGCTAATATCAATTGTATTTGATATTAGCCAGTTTAGTCATTCAAGCGAGCTTATTGAATTCAAATATCCGGTTGCTCAGAAACGAGGCTTCAAATACTTATTAGCAATGTGTTACCTAACTTTCTTCCGGTTCCAAAATCGCACCGTAATGCAGCAGTGCCTCCTGAAGATCTTTTACTGAAATGCTTCTGACATCCTTGCTGCTGGTGGAAATATGAGCCGCTATTCCGGCTGCTTCTCCCAAAGCAAAGCCTGGTGCCATTCTCCTCAGTGAAGAGTGTGCTGCCTGGTCTGAGGAAATACATCTTCCTGTCATGATCAGATTGGATATCCGATTTGTAACAATGGACCTATATGGTATGGCATAGCTTTTTTTCAAAGCATAGTACTCACCACCGTCATTATTTCTGGGGTGAATGTCTACAGGACAAGCCGCCCGTGCGATAACATCCTCAAAGTGTCTT
Organism: uncultured Oscillospiraceae bacterium; assembly: GCA_964610205.1. Classification (GTDB taxonomy): domain Bacteria; phylum Bacillota; class Clostridia; order DSM-8532; family DSM-8532; genus CAZSVI01. The sequence goes on along the minus strand of CAZSVI010000014.1, from coordinate 7,665 downwards.
CCATTGTCTACATCTTCCCTGCAAAGAGTATATTGGCCGATAATTCTGCGTGTTTCCCTAATTCCGAGTGCGGGGGCAATTTCTGCAATATACGAGTTTTCAAAGCCGGGGACATGTTGCTTTAGCAGTTCATATGCCACCCACGACTGTCTTCTGCAGGAAATGGCAGCCTCCGTCAGGTCAGATGCTTTCAGTCCGTTTAATCCCGGTGCTTTCGTAACGTTAAAATAAGCGCTTCCTCTCCTTGGATGCCAAAATAGAGCGCCCTTATGGCAGCTTCCCCGATGCCGGTCCCAAATGGTATGTATACAATCACTATCCGGAGTTTTATTCCTGTCGATACCGGAGATAACCATCATCAGTGTCATACTTTGCTGTCCCAGTTCATTTTCACTGGAATCAAAGGGGATTCCCGCAAAAGCGCATATGTCTCCGTCGCCTGTAGCATCAATATATACCTTGCCGCTTATTTCAAAGTCTCCATCCTTTGAAAACGCCAAAAGACATCGGATTCTCTCCGGGTTCTCCAGCTTGACACCCCTTACCCATGTGTGATAAAGAATGGATACTTTACTTTCAAGCGCTCTTTTCTCCAGTTCCATTTTTAAATATTCTGCATCACAGCACGGCCCGTAAGTAGACATCTTGGTAGCCGCAGATTTGTCTTCTGCCACCAGTTCCTCCAAAATCCTTTTTCCTGTTCCTCCGATGATATATCTACCATTGATTCCCCAGGTAGTGATGGGCTGTACCAGGCCGAGGGTTCCCATACCCCCCAGCGCCGAATACCGCTCGACAAGCAATGTCCGGCTGCCTTCCCGCGCAGCCGCTATAGCTGCCATAGTACCGGCTATACCGCCGCCAATAACTACGACATCATACTGTTCATTTATTTTAACCACCCTCCTTTTCCTTTTGTTCCTTAATGTGCGTAATCTAATGTTGAACCACCGGAACACTTTTCATCCACAGTTTTAGGGCCCATCAAAACTGTGGATTCCCAGGGAGTGCCTATACCTGTAAATTCTAACTTTTTTATATGATTTTATTCCCCGATTAATATTGCAATCATTTCATTCACCTGTTTTTCAACCTCTGCTCCACCTTTTTCATAGAAGGTTTTGACAAATTCATCAAAGTAATCCACAAGAAGTTCGCCTGAAATGATTTTATTGTACGCTTCCGCTGCCATTCTGTTTAAATCACTGCCATACTTTCCTTGTGCCTCAGTTGCAGGAATTAAATAATTCGTATGGCCTGTTCCCTTGTTTTTATCCATAAACTCGTACCTTAAGGGCATAGTTTTCTTGGCAAATTCAAAATTTTCAGCACAAGCTGTTAATACAAGCGCACCTGCCCGTGTTGTGGCATCTCCCGCGGCATAATCCTTGGTACGTGAGACTTGACCGCTTACCGGGTCTATAACATAATGCTTGTCTTTTACTCCATATGATGCATACATATACTTTTCAAAATCTGTAGATATAGCATTCCACATATTCAGTACGGCATCAATTTTTCCTGGTTCTTCAGCCATTTTTGTAGTAAAGGCAACAGCTGCACTTACAACGGCCCCTCCTTGGGATGTTCCCGATATTCCTTCAGGTCCGATGGGCGCCTTGCCAAGAGTGAACGTTTCTCCCTGTTTTGCATCGGGATTTACTTTTATGAAGTCCTCATAACATTGTGTGCCGGCTCCTCCCGGTACCAGAGGTGGCAGCCAGTGATATATTGCCCCGCTGCCGGTAACACCGATCTTTCCGTTGCTGAAAGCCTGAGTCAGTGCCCAATATCCGCCTGTATTCTCTCCTGTGATATACTCAGGATCTATCAGACCGTCCTTATACCACTTCTGCAGCAAAGTAAGCGCTTCTTTCATTTCAGGCTGTGTTGCCGCATAAACATATTTATTGTCTTTCTTTGTCCACCACAGACCACCCGTAGGAGTCAACGAACCCATCGGAATCTGTCCGAATGCACCGAACACCATATTTAAAGCAGTACTGGACATGCCATAGGTATCCTTTTCCCCGTTTTTATCCGGATCATTGTTCCTGAACTTGTACATTGCGTCTTCAAATTCCGTTATTATCTCAGGTATCTTATCTATTCCGACATTTTTCAACCAATCTGTTCTCCAGACAACCGCATTGGGGTAAGTACCATTTAAAGATGTATACTTGATTCCATATAGCTTGCCATCGTACATAGCATCCAGTGTCGCATCCTTACCGTCGGCTTGATCTATTTGCTTTACCAGTACCGGTATTTTTTTAAGCATGTCATCGGTAATCGGGGTCAGTATGCCCATCTTAACATATTTTTCAATAACGGATGTTCTGGGAATTCTTAGTACATCAGGCATTTCACCTGATGCAAGCTTGACTCCCAGCATTTCATCATATTGTTGTTCATCCACAAACCAGAAATTGAATTTGATATTGTACCACTCTTCCTGCTGTTTGATGATTTCAGACTCAGTATCCGGTTGGGCATTGTTGACATACGCCAGCCAATCAATTGATACAGGTTCGTTTATTGCAGAAGCCGCAGGCTCAGTAGTCGTAGCAGTTTCATTAGTTTTAGCAGTCGCAGTAGTCTCATTGGCAGTATTTATACCGCCGCATCCTGCAAACAATGATAGGACCATTAAGCAAGTTACTGTAAATGATGCAATTCTCAATACTTTTTTTAACATATTCATGTCCTCCTTAAAATTTTTAGCGATAGTTCATTTAAGTTGATCATTTCGCCCACAACATGGTTCCATAACCGCTTTGAAGCAAGTAGCACCACCTCCCTCTTATATCCCTGGATTAGGGTTGCAATGTTAAACATTTATTTAAACGCGACCTCATGTCGCACTTAGCCTTTTACCGACCCAATCAATACGCCCTTCTCAAAATATTTCTGTACAAATGGGTAAAGACACATTATGGGAAAGATTGCTACAATCAGAGCAGCCATTTTTATAGTATCATTGTTTACATACTCTATTGTACTGGAGCTTACATCCTGGATCTGACCCTCCAGCAGTATTCTTCTTAAGACAAGCTGTAAAACATACTTTTCTTCTTTGGTTATATATATCAAACAATCAAACCATGCATTCGAATGGAATACCATTGTCCATAAAGTAACTGTAGCAAGCACTGCCTTGGATAACGGCAAGACTATTTTGAATAATATGTAAATGTCATTTGCACCGTCTATCTTTGCAGATTCTTCTATTTCATCCGGAATAGTCATAAAAAAGTTCCGTACTATAATCAAGGTATAAGCGCTCACCGCTGATGGAAGTACCAATGCCCATATTGTGTTTTGAAAATTCAGGATTTTGCTGACGAGTATATAACTGGGAATCAATCCGCCATGGAAGTACATTGTAAAAATAATGATCATTGTCCAGAGCTTTTTATTAGGTAAATATTTTTTTGAAAGCGGATATGCACCTGTAACATAAAGCAACATACTTATACCTGTTCCAAAAGCAATCCTTATAATGGTATTCAGGTAGGAATTCCAGATCAGATTATACTTTAGTATCTTTATGTATCCATCAAAACTGATTTTTGTAGGAAACAGGTGAAGACCGAACTTACTGACTACTTCCGCAGGGCTTAGGGATATTGTAACAACCTGCAGAAATGGCATTATAGTCGCTATTGTTAACAATATCAGTACAGCGTATACAAAAACATCAAAAAATTTATCATACATTGATCTAATTTTTAATCTCGTTCTCAATTTATTTTTCCTCCTACCACAATGATGCACCGCTGTATTTCCGGGATAAATAGTTGGTAAACGTTACAAGGATCAATGCAATAGTATTTTTAAACAATCCTACCGCTGTCGCATAGCTGTAGTTCATTTGCTGCAAACCTTCACGGTAGGTATAGGTTGATATAACATCACCAACCGACAATACATTTGTGTTTAAAAGATTGAAAATTTGCTCGAAATCGTCATTTATAATGCTTCCGGCTGCTAAAATGAACATTATTATTATGATCGGTATAATTGAAGGTATTGTGATATTCCATATTCTCCTGAATCTTCCCGCGCCATCCAGATCCGCCACATCATATAATTCAGGATTAATGCCGGAAACCGCTGCCAAATATATGATTGACTGCCAGCCAACTTCCTTCCATATGGCTGAGCTAACAAGCACAAAACGGAACCATTGTGTATCTGCGACAAAAAATATCGGTTCAAAGCCTAAAAGCTGTATAAAATAGTTTATACTGCCCCTCGACGGTGATAGAATTTCTCTTACAATGCCTGCCAGAACAACCCACGATATAAAATGCGGCAAATAGGAAATCGTCTGTACTGTCCTTTTAAATGCTGCTTTTCGTACTTCATTCAATAAGAGACAAACTATGATGGGGGCCGGAAAACCGAAAACAAGCTTATAAAAGCTAATTATCAATGTGTTTTTCAATACGGGTATAAAATATAGCCCTGTAAAAAGTTTTTCAAAATTTTTAAAGCCTATCCACTCGCTTCCCAATATACCCTTTGCCGGATAAAACTCCTTGAATGCTATGATAATTCCGTACATAGGACCATAATGGAAAACTATAAAATAAATAAGTACGGGTGCCAACAACATGAAAAGATACTTATTCTTTATATAATTGTAAAGAAATCCTTCCTTACTGTTGATCTTGCTTAAGCCAATAAAAGATTTCACGTCTAATCCTCCTACAGGCTTTGCAGTCATCCGTCACAGTAGAATTTGCATCGCCTGTATTTAGAGTAGCACCTTTTCAGCTATTTAAACATTACCAATCATTTGTTAATATACCGTTTTCTTATCGACTATAAGAAATTCCGGCATATCATTTTTTTGTCCTATACTGTTTTTTTGTGATTTGATGTTAAGAAAACTTCCACCCCGGGTTTTACCAAGCATGCATACAGCTATTCTCCACTCGTAATCCTGCGTTGATATTCCTTTGGCGTATACCCATACTTTTCTTTAAATATTTTTATGAAATGGTGAGGAGTGTTGTAACCCAACCCTGCTGATATGTTCTTTACCGAAAGCTTGCATTCCTTAAGCAATTCTACTGCATGATCAAGCTTCACTTCTGTAACATAGTCAGAAAAATTCCTTCCGGTTATCAACTTGAATATTTTGCTAAGATAGCTTGGACTTATATGCAGTCCCTCACTGACACTCGTAAGATTCAAATCATTGTATATGTTTTCCTGCATGAATTTTCTCACTCTTTCTTCCAGGCCCTTGCTTGTACAGTTCTTCCTTTCACTTTTTTTTGCTATTCCGATTTCAATGATTTGGTAAATCCATACTTTATATTCATCAATATTATCTATTGATTTAAAATACTCTCTTATATCATATTCAAATATGTCGTTTTCATTATAACCCATACTTATGAGTGTCCTTCTGAAAATAGATACCACTTCCATCAATGTATTCTTACAGCTATCCACGTTGCATCCGCCTACTATAATTGATTCTATAATTTCATCTATGGCAAACTTAAGCTTGCCCTCATCACCACTTCTTATATAATCCGCTATCTTTTCCAATATCTTTGAGACACTGCCTGTTTCTTTCAATGCTTCGTCCATTAATTGCCCATATATGAGTAACTTCTCTGAGGTTCTTATAAATGCGTATTTCATACACTCACAAGCTTCAGAATATGATTTGGATATTTCTACCTGATTTACCGAATAACTGTCTCCCACACAAAGTACATACTTTATATTCAACAACTGCTCAATCTCAGATACCATTTCTCGTATTACATACTTAAAATCAATACTTGAAGGAAAATTCACAATGCCGGATACAGTATTATTGTCATCGGTAACAGCATTTATACTATAGGAATCTCCCATACCTTTCAAATTCTCAATAATATTATAGTTAATCAGCATCCTGTTCTCAAAATTGATATTTTCGTCTTTCGGAATTTTTAATACAAAGCAGAAGAATTTATCCTTGTCAAAGCTAAGGCCATACAGCTCTTCATTTGCAATACCCCTTAAAGTGTTGATTTTCCCATATAAAAGCCTTATTACAGTATTATGGTATATCGTAGGCTTGTTGTCCTCAAGCCTCTGGTTCAATTCAGAAATCTTGAAGACAAGATTATTCAACACACTGTCCATCAGCTTGTACTCACTTTCATTTTTGCCGCCGTCATTATATCCAAAGCGCTTTGAAATGCTCTTTACTGTATTTATTATAACCCTGAATGGTTTATGCGCTTTTTTCGTCAACACTACAACTGTTGCTATATTTATACCTAGCAGTATCATGCAGATAACTGCCAGGAAATTCTTCATCTGATTTGACTTTTTATACAATGTGTCAACTGAAACTACAGAAACATATATCCAGTCATTATACTTTGACCTTACGAATGACAGAACGCTCTTTTTCTCATCCATTACAGTATCAAACATGCCTTCCTTGCCCACAGACAGCAGCCTTCTTATATTTTTGTCACTTTCAATATTACTTGCCACTTTTTCCCTGTCTGAATGTGTAACTACATAGCCATTTTCATTTATGATGAAGGCTTTTCCATCATAACCGTATGATTTTGTATTGCTGATCAAGTCATATAATGCCTGCTCCTTGATATTTACCGCTAATATAGCCTGCCTGTCATCCTTTGATGCATAGAAAGGTATGTTCCTTATATATGCCGAAACATTGTATGGTTCTCCAACACTGATTTTTCTTGTAGGTATCCATACTATGCCTGAACCCGCATTGTCAATTATATTAAACCATTCCCGGTTAATCAGCTTTTCAGAAGCAGGATCATCTAGATAATGTACGCCAGAGCCTGTAAATAAAATGTTGTTGTTTATGTAGTATAAATCTATGGAGTCAATAAATTTCAATGTGGCTCTGATATCTGAAAGCTTATGATTGACAGCTGTTATCCTTGAATAATCCTTTCTTATATTATTGTATAGCGGGTAGGTAAAATCAGAATTGCTTTGAAGCTCCGGCAAAAAGTTATTTGATATACTGAGTGCTCTTTCTAAAATGAGCTCATCGACAGAACTTCCTATTTTGGCAACATGTTCCATATTATACCTATTTATATCATTATTGTATGTTATTGTAAAATAATTGTAGAAAACTATTTGCGGTATAATAGTTGATATGATTATGACGATTAGATTGAAAAACAATATCCTGGTGAATACTGTATTAAAGGTTAATTTTACCTTTTTCTGCACTACAGACCTCCAAGGTGATACATTTTTTATAGATAAAGAATTCGATAATTAAAATGAAATATTTCAATATAACGAGGAACCAAAATGGGCCACCGCCCCACCTCTACAGGTGGCCTGTATAGTATGCTGTTTGTAGTAAGTATGCAGGCCACGAATTAATGAGGTGTATTTTAGCCCGACGGGCTAAAAACACATGGTGGCGGGTACCGGTTTCCTCTATCAGGTGGCGGGCATATCCCCCCTCGATATAACGGTGTGTTGCAATTGCTTCCGTTGTTATAATCATATCAACTTGAGAAGGAAAAGTAAATAATATATTAGATTTATTGAAGAAATGCGACCGGATCTCTCTTTAAAACATCCTGAGCAGTTCCTTCCTTGGATGTTTTACTGGAGTTAAGATATATTAATGGACGACCT
>CAZSVI010000013.1:0-41280 GCA_964610205.1 uncultured Oscillospiraceae bacterium | reverse complement strand
TAGTGAAATTAAACGTAAAATATCTGCTGGCAAAAAGTATTGAGGCCGGGGAAGCGGTTTCAGGCGAACAGATTTATCAAAAAGCCGATACCCGTGAGATTACCATGCTGGAGGATGCCGGGGAGAGAATAGTAAATGTAGCTGAAAACGTTGAACTTACGGCCGGAAAGCCGGCGATGGAAGAAATCATATATACACACGGAACCATCAGGGAGTTGAAAGTTAATGAGAATTTCAACATGGAAGCTATGCTGGAGCTTGACTTTTTGTACCGGGCTGACAACGACAATGCGGATATAGAGAATATACATATGGAAATTCCGATTTCCAAAAGCCTGGATATAGAAACTTACAGGTATACGGAAGCCTCGGTAAAAGCAAATATAAAACAGCTTGCCGTCAGGCCGGATGAAGATATGGACGGGCTTTTGACCCGTATAAGGATTGATGCCGAAATCGGGGTTGAGTATGCTTTATATGCAAGGGATAATGTACATCTGATAAAGGATGCCTATGCGCTGGATTATGATTTTGAACTTGAAAAGAGCCCGGTTAATGTAGGAGTAGAGGAAAGGGATATTTGCGATAATCTTCAGGTAAACAACATGCTTTCACTGGACTGTGACGGCGAGGCACTGGAAGAAATAATAAATATTACCGTAAAGCCCAGGCTCTTGTCGGCTGAAAAAGAAGGCGAGGCCATAGAGGTGAACGGATGCCTGGATATTTGTATATTGTACGGTACGGGAATGCAGATGAGGGTTATCAGGGGATCCAATCAGGAGATGGCCTTTACACACCGTATTCCGCTTCCGGAAATTGAGGTTTCCTTCGAGCAGGATATTTTCCTTTCCCTTGACGGAAGCAGTTATGAAATCATATCGGATACGGAATTGGAAATCAAGGCACAGATAGGAGTACACGCTCATATCTCAAAAAAGCAGGAAATTAATGTTGTAACAGGTGTAAAAGGTGTTAAGCCGCTGGAGAAGAAGGAGAATCCGCCTCTTTTGATATATTATGCCCAGCAGGGGGATAACCTCTGGAGCATAGCCAGGCGGTACAGGATTCCGATTCAAAAAATTCTTGATGATAACGGAATGGTGGAGGAAAAGGAACCGGAAGCGGGACAAAAAATTCTTCTAATCGGATAGTTGTTTAGAGAAAGCCGTTTGAAACCGCCGGTTTAAAAAGGAATGTTCCAAAAAAGCGGCCACAATAAGGAAGTAAGCGATTTTAGCGAACGATGCAGCTGAAAGGCTGCGCCGTTCGCTTTTTTTGTACAGGCGCAAATGAGATTAATGGTCTCGGACGGTTTCCTGTAATATTAACCAGGCACACGTCAGCTGTCACTAAATAGGATTTCCCGAGGCTGTGCATCGATTACACCTCCGCCCGTTAAAGCATCCAAGCCGCCCGCTGCGCTTACTTTCATTTATGGCTCTGAATAGTAACCCTTAAATGCGGTGATTAACGTAATCCTGCGGGCAATTTTATTGCGTTTTTTTTGTATATTGTATATAATATATCCAATACAAAAGCGGTAATTACAAGAAAGGTTGATAAAAGCAGACCTATCGGCAGCATGGCATACGCTTTGTTTAAATTGTTACGGTATGCCACAGAGTGAACTCGTTCAGCTAAAGCTGAACATCGGAACTTCGATAGGGAACTCTACCCCCACCGAAGCGGGGGTCTTATAAATTTGATAAATAAGGAAAAGGTGCGCTGTTTTGAATAGAATAATCCTTTCGGCTCCCGCAAAAATAAATTTGTTTCTGGATGTAACGGGAAAGCTTCAGAACGGATACCACACACTGGATATGGTTATGCAGACCATTTCACTTGAGGATGAGATATTACTGGAAAAGACCACAGTCGGTATTGAAATATCAAGCGGTAATCCGGAGGTTCCCTCAGGCAGAGAAAACATATGCCATAAGGCCGCCGGGGCTTTTTTTGAAGGAACAGCCCGCACAGGAGGAATAAAGATAACAATAAAAAAGAGAATACCTGTCGCGGCGGGGCTGGGCGGAGGAAGTTCCGATGCCGCGGCGGTTTTAAAAGGGATGAATATTTTGTATGATACCGGGCTGACTCCAAAGGAGCTTTGCGGTATAGGACTTCAATGCGGTGCGGATGTGCCTTATTTCCTGACGGGCGGTACTTGCCGGGCCCGGGGGATCGGAGAGGTATTAACAAAACTGCCGTCCTTTGCAGGTGTATATGCCGTGCTTGTTATGCCGGACTTTTCTGTTTCAACAGCCTGGGTATATCAGAATTACAGGACGGATGATCCTGTCCGGCATCCGGACACGCAAACACTGATATCGGCTATCCGTGCAAGGGATATTCATAAGGTGGCCCGGAACATGAAAAATGTCCTGGAAAGCGTTACCGCGGTGAAGTATCCCGAAATAGAGGGAATAAAAAGGGATTTGAAAAGATACGGGGCTCTTGGAAGCTTAATGAGCGGAAGCGGCCCTTCGGTATTTGGTTTGTTTGAAAGCGGGGAAAAAGCCGCGAAGGCATTTTCGGAATTGCAGAAAACATATAAACAAATTTACCTGGTTTCTACAACAGATGGAGGAGAAGAGTATGGCGAAGCTGACAAAAATAAAAATAGATGATTATATGCCTCTTCGAGATGTTATTTTCAATACACTCCGGGACGCAATCGTAACCGGGGAACTAAGGCCCGGAGAGCGGCTGATGGAAGTGAATCTGGCTGAAAAAATGGGAGTCAGCAGAACGCCGGTCAGAGAGGCTGTAAGAAAGCTGGAAACCGAAGGCCTGGTTACAATGATCCCGAGAAAAGGAACCCATGTCGCCGAAATTTCCGTAAAAGATATTATGGATGTTTTAGAGGTAAGAGCGGCCCTGGATAAGCTTGCAACCGAGTTAGCCTCCAAACGTATACGGCAGGATAACATCCGGCAGCTTGAAAGTATCCATAAGCAATATATCGCGTCTTTGCGGAAGGAAAATCTTCAGGGGGCTATTAAAAAGGATGTCGAGTTTCATGAAGTCATATATCAGGCATCCGGAAACAAAAAACTGGTTAGTGTTGCCGGTAACCTTCGCGAGCAGATATACAGGTTCCGTGTTATATATATGAAGGATTTCTCCAATGCGGAGGATGTTTTAAGAGAGCACCAGCAAATTCTTCAGGCTATGTCCGAAGGCGCTGCTGAAAAGGCGGGGCAGTTGGCGGAAGAGCACATAATACACCAGCAGCATTCCATTATTCAAAGGGTTGAAAAGCGGATTTAGCGGTTCGTAAAATTTACGCGGAATTCTTGTTTTTCACCGGATAATGTGGTAAAATCAACTTTGCTGTCGTAAAATCCTTGCTCTGCCATGCGGGGCCATAGTCCAGAAGGAGGTGAGTATATCAATGAATAAGTACGAATCCATATTTGTTCTCAGTGCGCTGCTTGAGGAAGAAAAGCTTCAGGAAATTATCACAAAGGTAAAAGAACTGATTGAAGCATCCGGGCAGCTTGAAAAAATGGACGAATGGGGAAAAAGACGTCTTGCTTATGAGATTGACGACCAGAAGGAAGGGTATTATGTTTTTCTGCATTTTACCGCGGAACCTACGTTCCCTGCCGAACTGGAGCGTATCTATAAGATTACCGAAGGCGTGTTAAAATACCTTATTATAAGACGCGATGAAAAATCAGCGTAAAAGTTTGCGATTGTAGTTAAAACCACAGGATAACATTTTTGGAGGTTGGATGTATGAATAGAGTTATTATGATGGGCCGTTTGACAGCAGACCCTGAACTCAAGTACACTACGAGCAACATACCTGTATGCCGCTTTAGTATCGCAGTTAGCAGACCCTTTGTTAAGCAGGGCGAAGAACGTCAGGCCGATTTTTTCAGGCTTGTGGCGTGGAGAAGCACCGCTGAATTTGTTAACCGTTATTTTAAAAAGGGACACCGTATACTGATAGAGGGCAGCCTAAGGAACAATAACTATGACGACAATCAGGGAGTGCGCCATTATTCGGATGAAATACATGTAGATAATGTGTTTTTCACTGAAAGCAAAAGAGATGACTCAAATACGGGTGGTTTTTCGCAGCAGCCTTCATACAAAGCACCGCAAGGGGCTCCGGCTGCACAGCCGGAATCGGGAGACGGTTTTTTCCCGTTAACCGAGGATGACGACGACCTGCCGTTTTAATAACAATGTAATTTCCCGCGCCTGTAAGCGCAAAAAAATTTTAAACAACATAGTGGTTGAGGAATTCAACCATTGAGCGAACTATTTCCCAAACCGGCTTTATGTATTATGAAGCCATAGTGAACCCCGGATAGGTTCACAGCGCGCAACAACAAAAGCATTGCCCTTTTATTTTTTAATAAAAGGGGTTTTTTTTACCTGCCTGGCAGGGTAATCATGGTATAATATATAAAATGAAAAAAGAAATTGGGATGAATTAATACTGAAGAAGTTATCTCTTTTTTCATATTATATTGCGCATGTGCCGTTTTGCTTGCAAAAATTTCGGCACGCGCTCAATTCACTTGTGCTATATATGTTGTACTAAAAATTTAGTACAACATATATAGATAAGAATAATACCGGTAAAACCTGGAGGTGAATAAGGTGCGGTATGTTACCGGAGCAATATTCGCAATAGCGGCCTTTTTGCTGGTCATGATGTGTATGCCCCATACAGGGGCCATATACACACACGATACCCAGTCTTATGAATATGCCGCGTCCACGCTGCTGGAATCAGGAGAAATAAGATACTTCGGATATGATACGCCTATAATCCAATGGCCGCCGTTTTATATCTTAATAGCCGCGTTTATAAGGCTTATAGGGATTCCCCTCGCACAGGGCGCGGCATGGGTTAACGCTGTTGCGTTTGCGTACCTTCTGTACGCGTCCGCGTTATTCCTTATGGATCAACTAAAGGTTAAATGGCTGGCTGTGCCCGCCCTGCTCCTGATGACCGCATCCGTTCCTCTCGTATTTGTCTCGGGTTACGCCTGGACCGAAATGACTTTTATTTTCCTGTCGGTCTTATCTGTCATCTTTATGCTTCAATATTTTGAAAAGGACAAAAAAGGATGGTTTTACGCGTCTGCGGTAATGTCAAGCCTTTGCTGGCTCACCCGGTATGTCGGGGTTGTTGTGGTTGCCGTTCTGTCCCTTATGCTTTTCATAAAGATAAAGCCTTTTGTGGAAAAAATGAAAAATACATTTATCTACCTGTTTATATCCTGTATACCGATGGCTTTATGGGTCGCGCGGAATTACCTGATATCCGAAACCTTCACAGGAGGAAGGCAGCCCGGAATATACACCTTGGAAGAGAATATGGAGCTTTCTCTTGAGGTGTTTAAAAGCTGGACATCCTGGTTGAATCCGTTGTTTACCTGTATTGCAACGGCATTTTTCCTGTTTCTGGTCATATTGGCTGCAGCTTTGAAAAAAGAGAAAAAAAAGAAGGTTCCGGGAAGCCTTCCGGCTCTTTTCACCTTTATTTTATATATTGCGGGATATTCTGCGGTAATTCTGGCATCGGCCACCGCGTCGGCCATGGATCCGATCAGCACCCGTCTGTGGGCTCCGGTTTTCCCCATCTGGATATATTTTATGGTTTTTCTGATGGATATTCTGGTTCGGAGAATAAAAACAGAGAAGCTTAAAAAGTGGATGGCGGCCGGGTTTACTCTTTTCGCCCTGACAGCCCTTGTGAATCCCGTTGCCTGGATTAAAAGCGAGGCGCTTCCGAGAAAGGATATTCTTACAGGCTCAAAGGAAGCGCCAGAGATAAAAAATTCACCGGTTATCGCATTGGTGTGTGAAACACTTAAACCTTCCGAAGATATCCTCGTAATCAGTAATGAAGCCTCTATTCTGGCTATGCATACCGGATTCAAGTGCTATTATCCTCCCAAAAAAACGGGTATTCCGTTGTACCTTTTTGACCGATACAATGAGAGAACAGAAGATTTTAAAAGCATCTACCTTGTCTGGGTTGGGGATATGGAATCGGAAAGCTTTATGGATATACCGGTTTTCAGGGAGAAGTATGAAATGACCTCAGTTGCCCGGAATAACTGCTGTACGATATTCAGGATAAGATAAGGAGTCAGCATGTACACGGAATTAATCAAACTGATGCGGCCGAAACAATGGGTGAAAAATATATTTGTTTTGGTTCCGCTGATTTTCTCAAGAACCTTTCTGGATCCGGAAGCGGTCCTGAAAGCCATACTAGCCCTTCTGTGCTTTATTGCGGCATCATCGGCCGTATATATATTAAACGACATTATGGATCTGGATAAAGACCGGCACCATGAGAAAAAACGCCTGCGCCCCCTTGCGGCGGGTACTGTCCCAAAAGGCACGGCCGCCGGGTTTATGCTTGTTCTGTTCGCGGCGGGCCTGTTACCGGCTTTTTTCATTCATCCCTATGTTGTATTATGCATTCTGGCCTATATCATTTTAAATATTTTATACAGTATCAGCTTAAGAAAAATAGCCATCCTTGACATCATGGTCATTGCCTTTGGGTTTGTACTGCGGGTTATATCCGGTGCGGCGGCCATACAGGTCTATATCTCCTCCTGGGTTTTACTGTGCACATTTTTTATCGCCCTGTGCCTCGCGGCGGGAAAGAGGAAATCAGAAAAAACCACACTGCGGGAAAATTCCGCGCTGCATCGCAGGGCGCTTTCCGGCTATACCGATGAATTTTTGAAGTCTTTGATTCAAATAAGTGTTACAGGCTCGGCAATAACCTATTCCCTATATACCATCCTGGAATATGAAGCGCAGCTTCCGATGGTTACGATACTTATTGTGTTTTTCGGCCTGTTCCGGTACATGCGGCTTATACTCGAAGAGGAAGAGGGCCGTCTTCCCGAGGAGATTGTCCTGTCCGACAAACCGCTTCTTTTGAGCATTTTTCTTTTTGGCGCGGCCTGGATAGCTATCTTCGTACTTCTCAGGTAAAATTCAAAAATTAATGGTATAATAAGAAATGCACGTTATTTTGTAAAAGGATGAAATTATGATAAGAGCATTAATAAACGTTTTGTTTAAAAGGCCGATTCTGGTCATATATGATGTTACAAAGCTTTGCAATCAGCGCTGCTTGATGTGTAATATATGGAAAACGAAAAGCGAGGATATGAGCTTAGAGAAGCTGGAGCAGGAAATCCGCAAGCTTAAACGCTTCGGGATCCGGTATGTTTTTATTCAGGGTGGAGAACCCCTGGTACGCAAGGATATTATTGAGGTTATCGATCTTTTTCTGAAATACCGTATAAAACCCACAATAATCACAAACGGAATTCTTCTCACGCCTGAAATCGCCGCCGAAATCGCAAAGCGCCGGTGCAACCTGGCAATAAGCATAGACTCGATGGAGCCGGCCCTGTTTGAGAAACTCCGGGGATCCGACAGGCTTCCCGTGATTCTCGGCAACATTGAAAAAATATCGGGCCTTGAAAGAAAGGGAAACTGGTCTGTTACCACAACAATCACCGGGCTGTCCCGGTTCAATGATATAAAAAAGCTGGAAGAGTTCGCGTCCCGGCACGGCTTCATGTACGCCATAAGGCCCTATATCTTTGTCCGTGGCGTGGCCGGTAAGAAAAATGATGAACTGGCCTATGGGTGGAAGGATGTGCGGGAAATATTCCTTTATATGTCGGCAAAGGCCAAAGATAACAATTTCCTTGCGTACCTGGTATACCAGGAGCACATCCGGTATATCAAAGGAGAGGAAATGCACCTGTGTGACGCGGCGAGGTACTCTTTCCTGATGACCGAAACCGGAGTAAAAAGCCCCTGCATCGAGTTTACCGACCATACCTTCGGCCTGGAAACCTTTGAAAGAGACAGGAGAGCTTTTTCACAAAATCTTAAGGAGTGCAACAAAAACACCCCGTGCTTTTATAATGACGCCAGGGAAATAGGTGTGCTCTGGCGGAAGAGGTGGGCTATTTTATGGAACGCCCCCGTCGTAATCCGCCAGCTTATAAAATACGGGAACTTTTTTTAGAAGCAGGGGGACGGTTCTTTCGCTTCCTTCCGCCGGGAGGAAGCGAGAGAATCGTCCCCGAAAGGGATGGGAAAATGAACGTATTCGTAACAGGCGCTTCCGGGTTCATCGGGACTCGGTTGATAGAAACCCTGTCAAAAGAGCCCGCAGTAGATCATATTTTTGCACTGTACAGGAACAAGGAACAGGTTCCGTTTCTGCCGAAGGTGGATCCGGTTATCGGAGATCTGGACGCTCTTCCGGAAATGAAACTCGATGCCCGGATAGACGTAATGGTTCATCTGGCCGGATATTACAAAACCGAATCAAAGAAAATATGTGAAAAAATCAATGTACAGGGCACAAGAGACGCCATTGCCCTGTGCCGAAACAACGGAATAGGAAAAATTCTTTTTTTCAGCACCATCAATGTGGATCTGAAGTCAAAAGGCTGGTACGCCAAAACAAAACTTCAGGCCGAGGAAGAAATAAAAAACAGCGGATTGGAATATATGATCCTAAGGCCTTCTCTTGTTTATGAGGGAAGACACGGCAGCCTCGGAAAGATTGCCGCATATGTTGAAAAGCTGCCCGCCGTGCCGGTTTTCGGAAGCGGAAAGGCAAAGGAGCAGCCCATACATGTTGACGAACTGACAGACCTTGCAACAGCAATAATAAAAAACTTCAAGTCCGGAAAAACCCTGTATGCGGCGGGAAGGGATGCCATACCGTTTAAGGAGCTCGTAAAAACCATCGGAAGAGGTATGAACAGAAAGGGAAGAATCCTCCCCGTTCCGGCAAAGCCCGCATACTGGCTTGCAAAGCTGGCCGAGAAAACCGGCCTTCCCACCGGGATTTCCTCGGAGCAGATAGCCCACATGAGTGAGGATTTAACCACCGATATGGAAGAAACCCTGAAACTTTACCCGATTGAATTAAAGCCATTTGAAGAACACATAAGAAATATTACACGGCAAAATTCCGGTATCTGAAATAAATGAACCATTTTGCTGTGCATTTATGAATCTTAAAGAAAAATATTAGTCAGATATTTATTACGGATAGTCCGATAAACATAGAAGTCCGAGTCGATGATCCGTCAAGGGCTATTGCTTTGTATTGCATTTCACTTTTTTTTGGTATAATACATTTAACAGTAACACACGTGTCCATCAGGAAAAAAGGATGATGCCCATATGATATCAATAGTGATACCCGTATATAATGAAGAAAAGCAAATTGAAAAGACAATTAATACCGTTTGCGGTATGATGGCTCAGGTTCCGGAAGACTACAATCTGGTTGTAGCAGACGATGGCTCCAGTGACGGCACATGGCAGGTTTTAAAGAGTCTGGCTGAAGCAAAACCCGAAATGCGGATTCTGCGTTTCAGCAGAAACTTCGGCAAGGAGGCGGCGATCATGGCCGGGCTTTCTAAAGCCGGGGGAGATGCCTGTGTTGTCATGGATGCCGATTTGCAGCACCCGCCCGAACTGATTCCCGAAATGGTCTCTCTTTGGAAAAAGGGCTTTCAAGTGGTTGAGGCGGTAAAAAAGGACAGAGGCCGGGAAAGCGTGGTCAGCCGGCTTGGCGCCTCATTGTTTTATAAAATCATGCGCCGCATATCGGGTTTCAAATTGGAAAACGCCTCAGACTTCAAGCTTCTGGACAAAAAAGTGGTACAGGCGCTTCTTGAAATGCCGGAAAAAGAGACCTTCTTCCGGGGTCTGTCGGCCTGGGTAGGATATTCAAGAGCCGAGGTTTACTTCAAAGTACCGGACAGAAAAACCGGGGAAAGCCGCTGGTCGCCGCTGAAGCTTTTAAAGCTTGCCATAACGGCATTTACCTCATTTTCATCTCTGCCCCTGCAGTTTGTTACCTTCATAGGTATTCTGTTCCTGCTGGGTTCCGTCGTACTGGGTATTCAGACCCTGGTGATGAAACTGCGCGGATGGGCCATCGGCGGCTTCACAACCGTCATCCTTCTGCTGCTGATTATGGGCAGCTGCCTGATGATAAGCCTGGGCATGATAGGAATCTATATAGCCAGGATATATAATGAAGTAAAATCCCGCCCCCGCTACATCATCTCGGAAGAATACAAGTATACAGTTTCCAGAAAAAAGGGTATAATGAAGTCAAAAGATGAGAAGGCAGGGGAACAAAATGGTGAATAATTCTATTACGATAGAAGAACTGAAGAATAAGGCCACACTAATATTCCGGTCTTATCCCGTTAATAAAGCCATCCTTTTTGGTTCATATGAAAAAAACAGAGCCGGTAATGACAGTGACATTGACTTATATATTGATTCTAACGGTAAACTGAAAGGCCTGGATTTTATCGGTCTGCTGGAAGAGTTAGTCAATGCATTGGGTAAGGATATAGATCTTTTTGACAAATCCCATATAGAGCCAGAATCTTCAATTTTAAAGGAGATTGAAACTGAGGGAGTTGTGCTGTATGAGAAATGATAAAACTCTAAATAAAATAATTCATCAGCACTTATACCGAAGTGCCATGGCATAAAATCAGAGGATTAAGAAACAGGATAATTCACGATTATGAAGGTATAAACCTGCAATTGATATGGGAGATAATTGGCACGGATGCAGGAGAGCTTAAAAAACAGTTGGAGACTATTCATAATAATGAATATAACAAAAATGACGTATAATACAAAAACAAAAGCGCAAAAAATTAAAATCGGTTCATTTACTCCCAAAAACAATATATTCTTGTCCCCCATGGCGGGCATAACCGATATGCCCTTCCGTTATTTGTGCTCTAAAATGGGCGCCGGTTTAACCTGCACTGAAATGGTCAGCGGCAAGGGACTGTATTATAATGATGAAAAAACAAAGCGCCTTACTGTAACACATCCGCTGGAAGCACCCTGCGCCGTACAGATTTTCGGCTCGGAACCCGAAATCATGGCAAAAGCGGCGGAAGCCTTCAACAGCCGCAATGACATCGCCATCATCGATATCAACATGGGATGCCCCGCTCGAAAGATTGTAGAAAACGGTGAAGGCTGTGCCTTGATGCGGGATGAAAAGCTGGCCGAAAGCATTATATCGGCTGTAGTGAACGCGTCACAAAAACCTGTTACGGTAAAGTTCCGCAAGGGTTTTGACCGGCACAACGCCGTGGAATTTGCGCAAATGGCTCAAGAAGCGGGAGTCAAAGCGGTTACGGTCCACGGAAGAACCCGTGATCAGTTTTATGCCGGAAAAGCCGATTGGGAGATTATTGCCCGGGTTAAGCAGGCGGTTAAAATACCCGTCATCGGCAACGGCGATGTTTTCACACCGGAGCATGCCGTAAAAATGATGAACACAACAGGCTGCGACGGAGTGATGATTGGTAGAGGCGCCCAGGGAAATCCCTGGATTTTTCAAAGAATTCTTCATTATATTAATACAAAGGAATTGCTTCCGTATCCCACAAATGAGGAAAAACAACATATCATAAAAGAGCACTATCAGATGATGATAGACCAAAAAGGCGAAACAACGGCCGTTAAGGAAATGCGTAAGCACCTGGCCTGGTATATTAAAGGCATGCCCGGCGCAACCAGGGTAAGGGCTGAAATAATAAAGCTTACGTCAGCTAGTGAAGTAATGGCGCTTGTAGATGAATATCTGCTGAGTTAACAAGGTGTACAAGTTGAAATAACTTTGATATCCGGAAATAAAATAATTCAGTTTTAATCTCAATTACCGATTATATTTGGCAAATAATAACCTGAAAGATAGCGATTTGCACTCTTTGCGGCGATTATAGCAATCAAGCTTAAAATGAACTAAATGCTTGGTTTGTGATGTAAAAGCCCATTTGCACTATTTAGTTCATTTTATTTATTTCCAAGTTGATCTAAAATATGATAAACTATTACAATGTAATAGCCGATAATAAATAGAGGTTAGGGGTTATGGGTTATGGCAACATGTAATAGGTATAAATGCTTGGAGTATCCGGTAATAGTCTCTATCCGATCAGAAACGGGGAACAAAAAGCTTTCCCATTGCGTCGAATTATAGGGTTAGAATGACCGAAATACCTGTATAAACTGATTATTACACTGCGTTGTTATAAAGTTACAATTTGTTTACACATATACAGGCGTTGTTGACGCCCCCAATCCCCAGTGATATAATTACTTTGAAATTCATGATATGCGGTGACGCCTGTCTGAATTTATAAAGCAAACAAGGCTAGGTTATTTCAAGGAAGCGGGCGTAACCTGGCTTTGCAAAATCAACCGTCTGCTTCCATAATTTCCAAAAGGGAGGATTTTAACATGAGAAATCTCAAAAAGCTTTTTGCGGTTATCCTGACTGTTGCTATGCTTGCATCAATCATGGTTCCTGCACTTGCGGCTGATGGCACAAAATATGATGCCGATGCTCAGAAGCTTTACGATCTAGGCCTGTTCAAGGGCTATTCCGCGTCGGATTTTGGTCTCGGTGATAATCTCACAAGAGAACAGGGCCTGACTTTTATGCTCCGTGCAAGTGGCCTGGAAGCTGAAGCTTTGGCAATGTCCGCGGAAGAAATTGCCGCACAGTTTGCAAAAGTTTTAGATCCGGAAACTGTAACAGATTGGGCGAAGCCATATGTGGCTTATGCTGTGAAGAATGGTCTTACCAAAGGTACAGACGCAAGCACTCTTCCGAATATTACATTCAAGGGTCAGAATCTGCTTACCGGTAAAGAATTCATTAACTTCATGCTGAACGCTATGGGCTACAGCGCAGACTGGGCCGAAGTTCTGAGTAAAGCCGCTGAAGTTGGCATGCTGAGTGCAGGCGAAGCTGTTACCTTCGGTACAACTGAAGTATTAACCAGAGACAGTGCTGTTGGTATCATGGTTGGCGCTCTGGGTGGAATCACAGCTGACGGAGTCACACTGGCTCAGGCACTGGTAGACGCAGGTGCTGTTGATGCCGATGCTATGGCAGCAGCAGGGTTCTTTGCTCCTACAGCCACACCCGAACCGACTCCTGTTGCATTAACTGCTACCGCTTCCGCAGACAATCTGATTCAGGTATATGTTGTATACAGCCAGGAAGTAGACGCTACTTCTGCTAAAAAAGCTGACAATTATACGGTTGCAGGTTCAACTATTGCGGATGTGGCGCTCAAGGATGACGGTGTTACTGTCGTATTGACCCTAGCTGCGGCAAGAGATCAACAGGCAAAGGCTGATGTTACTATTAAGAACATTGTGGATTTGGCTGGTACAGCTATTGATGAAACCACTATTAATGTTGAGTTCTTTGACAAAGATATTCCAGTGATTCTTGATGTTTCTATTGTCGGAAAAGATACCTTCAAGGTAGTATTCTCCGAACCAATGAAAGAAGCTCCAAAATCAGGATTTGTTGTTAACGATGGAAAACTTTATGTTAAGAACACTGAGTTTGCAAGCAACAATACAGTTGTGTATGTAACGATGTTCTCAACCTTAAAAGAAGGAGAAGTTAAGTTTGCTGCTAACGCCAATAATAAGGATTATGCCGGATTCAGCGTAGCAAGTAGTTCATATACGCTCAATGTTGTTCCGGATACGGAAGCACCGGAAGTTATTGGTTATGAAGATTGCTCTCCTTTGGGAGTAACGCTTATCTGGAGTGAAGATATTGTTGCTAATTCTTTAACTGTTGATAAAGTATATCATACCAATAGTTCTAACGAATCAGCTACTGTTACTCTTAATGAAAATAAAATGATTGTGACATTTGCGGAAGCTAAAAAATTACCGGAAGGAACAGCCTATGTTTATGTATTAAAGGATGCTATTAAAGATCGTTGGGATAACAAGAACGTTCAGCAGATGATTCAGGTTGAGGTTGTTCTTGACACAACGCCTCCGGAAGTTGAAAAGATTGAACAGGATGGCGTTGCTGAAAACAAAATCATTGTAACTTACAGTGAAAACGTTGAAGAAAGCAGTGCTAAGGAAGCTGCAAACTATGCTGTATTAAAAGACGGTGAAGAGGAAGATATTATTAGCGCAGTTACCAAAATAAGCGGTAAGGAATACAGAATTACTTTCTCGGGAACATTAAGCGGCGACTATGATCTTATCGTTTCTGACGTAGAAGATCTGGCAGGTAATGTTATTGTTGATGCTCCTGTTTCATTCACTATTACAGACAAGACCAAGCCTCTATTTGATTCTTTCTCAGCCACTGTATACAGTAGAGGTGCTGAAGGTCAGATGGTTAAAGTCAACTTTGGGGAAGCTATGGCAACAGAAGGCAAATATGCGGTGAATGATCTTGAAAAGTACAGCGTTGTAATCGGCGGAGTAACTAAAGTATTTGCGGATTTTGATGATATTGAGATTGATGTTGCAAGCAACAATAAGTCGGTAGAAATTACAATTCCGGTTGATGATATTGATTTGACTGGGGTTCTGGTCATGACAATCGCTCGTGTAGCCGATGCTGCGGGAAATTACACAACGGCATTATTCGGTCTGGTTGATTTGGATAATGCTGGAGATATTACCGCAAGTGCTAAAGCAACAGCGCTTGATACTGTTGTAATTGAATTCGGTGATACCATTGACTTTAATGTTGATGATTTCCGGCTCTCATACAGCCCAACTGTTACCACTGCTGTTTACGGTTTGACAGTTACTGCTGTTGAAACAAGCATAGTAGACGATAAAACAGTTGCAACCTATACTATCCTGAGTGAAGATGCTGATGCAGGATATGCTCTGGATCCTAGGCTGGCATTAACACCAATCTATGTACACGTTATTGACGATGAGTCTGAAAACGTATACGGACAAAAGATTAATGCAGCAACAATGACAATAGCGGACAAAATCAAGCCTGTACTTGACGAAGATGTTGATGTTGTATTTACAAATGCAGCGGACAGCACGATAGCACTTACCTTTAATGAAGCACTGGCAGATGGTGATAAACTATTATATGCTCATGATTTGGTTGTAAAAGATGCTGATGGTAATACCCTCAGACCACAGCTTGATTACACAACTAATGTTGCAGGCAAGGTATTAACTGTTACTATTACGGGTGTTGACAACATCGATGATTATTCTGTTGCATCAAAGGATTCCATAACATATATCACAGGTGTGGATACCAATAAGATTGCAACTTTTGAAGAAATTGTGAACACCATTGAATAATCAGAAATAGTACGCCAAGGAACTGCCTCACAAAAGTGAGGCAGTTTTTTTGTGTTCTCAATTTATTCCAGGAAACTTTTCAGTACAATTTCCGTCAATTATATATATACAATAATTTGTATGATTGATATAATGTACTTAAATAAATCCAGTAGCAAAGGAGTAACGAAAGATGAAAACGGGAAAAACAATTCTGGTTGTATGTTTAATATTTTCCTTGCTAACTTCTATGACAGCCACATCGTTTGCCTTACCAAAAACAGCAACGCAGCAGGAAAAAGTAAAGCTTTTGGATGATTTGCGCATATTCACAGGCTCAAACGGCGATTACCGGTTGAACGATCAATTATCCAGAAGTGAGGCTGCGGCTCTGGCCGTCAGAATTATGGGCATGGAGCTGCATGTACTGCTGAATTCTTCAACATACAGGAATACAGATTATCCCGATGTGGATTCAGCTCACTGGTATGCCCCTTATGTAGGCTTTTGTACCAGGGAAGGTATTCTGTCGGGGGATGCTTCCGGAAACTATAAGCCAAACGATTTTACTACCGAAAAAAGTTTTTTAAAAATTATGTTAAGCATTCTGGGTTATGAAATGAATTTGGATTACACCTGGAACAATATATTCAGAAAAGCCTTTGAAGTGGGTTTGGTAACCGATCTGTCGTACATAGTAAAGGAAGAGGATAATACAGGTTTTAAAAGAGTAGATGCGGTAAATATCATCTATAACGCATTGACGATAAAGGAAAAGTCTGCCGACAAGGAACTGTTTTATAAGCTGATTGATTCAGGGGTACTCACAAGGGAGGAAGCAATTGAATTTGGCCTTATTGAAGAGGAAACGGTCATAGTTGAGGATGAAATTCTCACTGATATAGAAGAGTTATTAATTTCTGATGAAACCAGTATATATATCCTGTTTAATGAAGATATAAAATCCATAAGCCGTATAAAAATCTATGAGGCTCTCAATGAGGATAAGGAACTTGGCTTTAGTATTGAGGATATGAAAGAAGGGTATATTCTTTTAAAAACGGACAAGCAGACTCCGGGGTTGGAATATACCATCGAAATAATAAATATTGAAGATACGGACGGAAATATACAGGAGGTTCTCTATACGGCTTTTATTTCCACAGCAAAAAAAACCGTCGATTCCTACTTTTTCAGAATTCAGAAAATAGAGCCGGTTAATGAAAAGTCAGTTAAGCTATTTTTTACACATCCTGTTAATGTAAACAGCGAAAACGCGATTTATTACAGCATAACGGAGAGCAAATATGTTTTTGCGTCCGGTGAAAGGGATCAGCTTCTGGCCCGTACTGTTAATTCAGAGGATCATTGTGTGCTGCTCAGCTTAAAAAGCGGAACTTTCAAGGAAGGGGAACAATATACTGTTGAAATGAACGGAAATATGACCAGTGCCTATGGAGTCCGTTTAAATGACGGGTCGGGTGATGAGATGGCCTTTAAAGCCATTGCGGGCCAGGCTGACAGCTTTAAGGTAGAAGAAGTTATTCCGTATGAAAGACAGACCATATTATTAAGCTTCAACAAGGAAGTGAACCCGTTCCTGGCACAGCAGATTTACAACTTCTATGTTACAGACAAGAATTTTCAACCGATCGCCATAGAGAAGGTAACCATAGAAAGCCAGGGAACAAGAAGCGGTGAAGTATTGTTTATAAACATCAGGGAAAGCCTGAAAAAGGATGAGAAATATTACATAACCATAAACAACTTAAATGACATTACAAGACAGGAATATATAACTGAGCGCACCTATTCATTCATAGCTGATTATGGAACAACAGGCAGGCTGGATCTGGTTGATATATCTCCCATAGACATACAAACAATTGATGTTTACTTCAGTAATATGCTTGATCAAACCACCGCATCAAACAAAGATTACTATTATGTAAATTTGAAAAACAGCACAACAAAGGTATATCCGCAGGCCGTATTATATGACAAAGCGATACATCCCTATAAGGTAACCCTTTTCTTCAATGGGGATGATCTTATTGAGAAAAAGGAATATGAATTGAAAGTAAATTTTGAAATAAAAGATTATCTGGGAAATAAGGCTGGTATTACATTAAAGGAAAGCTTTAAAGCGTCAACCAAAGAGAAAGCAGGTCCGTCCATTGAAGAGGCTGCCCCCATATCCACCGATGCCGTAAAACTGGTTTTCGATAAAGAACTATCATTCTGCCAGACAAACCTGTCACCGGACAATTATACACTGGAATACAACTTCCAGGGTATGAGTATAAAAAAAGTGCCCATAAGCGTACTTTATGTGAATGCGAGAACACTGGTGCTAAGGTTTGACAGGCTGGAATATGACGTACCCTATACACTTAAATTTAACGCTCTTGTGGATTATTCGGGTTCAACCTATAAAGTAACGGGTGGAGGTACAAATTATGTTGAGTTTGAACTGGAAGAAAAGTAATAAGGAAATAAATTTTGAATGATATTTTGTAACAAAAACATAATCCCATAATGATTGACATTGCCTTAAAACTTTGATACGATTTTGTTCAGAACATGAACAAAATCGTTGTTTTTTTACCGGTGTTCCGGCCCGGCATAGAAACAATTGAGGTTATAGCTTTATTACCGGGGCATTTGAAACAGGCAAATGTCCAATGGCGAAGCTATATTCAAAAGAGGTAACATGACCAACGAACTTGAAATTTTAAAAAGTGTGGAATCTGAAAACACTATTACCCAAAGGGAACTCGCAAAGCGGACAGGCCTTTCATTAGGTTCTGTGAATGTTCTTATCAAGCGGCTCATACATAAAGGACTGTTGAAAATAGAGCATGTCAACGCAAAAACCCTAAGGTATATACTCACTCCCAAAGGCATGATGGAAAAAGCCCGGTTAACATACAAGTACATTGTAATATCCTATAATCATATCTCGCGAATTGAATACAAACTGGAACAGATTATTGATAATAAAGAAGATGTAATTGAAATAGGTTTGCATGGTGAAAAGGATGAACTTTATGATATAATAACCTCAAAGCTAAAATCCATGGACAAGCCTTTTATTTATATTTCAGACCAAAACACACTGGATCAATATAAGGGGAAAGAGTATATCATCATTACCTGGAATCCGGAACATATAGAGAATTTGGCAGACACCTGCCTTAATGTGATTAATATATTGAGCATACAGTAAGAAAAGAAAAGGGGTCAATATTATGGAAGAGATTTCATTGAGGGAAATAATTGAAACAGTATGGAAAGGCAAATGGTTAGTTGCTTTAATAACAATAGCCGCGCTAATCCTCACGGGTATAGGTACATATATTATGTTACCCGGTTCCCAGAGCGTTGTGGCAATTGTTGAGTTAAACTATCCCGGTGTTGAAAAAGGAGAAAACCCGGATGGATCAAATTTTGACATACGGCAGTTGAAATCACCTTATGTAATTGAAAACGCGCTTAAAGAAACTGAACTAGACAAAACAGGCATCAAGTCCGATGAGGTAAGAAGGAATATTGATATTAAGCCGATTATACCGAATGATATAACCCAAAGAGCGGAAAACATGATAAAGCAGGGAAATGATTATGTTTACTACCCCAGTGAATTCAAGGTGATATACAAGGTAAACAAAGCGTTTTCATACAACCAGGGTATTTACCTTATAGAAACCGTCATTGATGAATATCAGAAGTATTTCTATTCATTATATTCGGATATAAAAGTAATAGAAAGCACAATCGGTACGTTGGATTACAGTATCTATGATTACCCGGATATTGTTGAAATTATCAATGCGCAGATTGACGACATACAGGAACTGTTGTTCGGTAAAACTGAAGAGGGCATTACCTTCAGGTCTGCACAAACCGGCCAGACATTTCCCGACCTGAACCGAAGCTTTGATATTTTAAGAACAGTAGATACTAGTAAGCTTGAATCACTTGTAAACACCAACAATCTGACAAGGGATCGTTTATCTCTGATAAAAGACTATGAATATAAAGTAAAAAGAATGGAACTGGAACAGGTAAAGAAGCAAAGTGAGGCCGAAGAAGCCAGAAAGCTGATGGAAGAGTTTAAAAAGGAAGATTATGTGCTCCTTGCCGATAAAACCGGCAGCCAGCTTACCACCGAGAACCCCCAATCCTATTACAACACCCTTGCAGAAAAAGCTATAACGGCCAGTGTGGAAGCAACGGCACTGAAGCATGAAATAGCCTATTACCAAAGAGAGATAGAAAGGCTGTTTTCAACTGCCGATGCAAGCAGCGCCCAGATGATGGCTGAGGCGGACAAACAAATTGAGTCCATAAAAATCAAGCTGTTAAGCATGATCGATCAAACGAACCAAACCATAGAAGATTTTTACGCTTTCAGATATGGTAAAAGCATAAGGCAGATTGCCCCCGCGGAAATGGTCACAAGCATAAATATATTGATGAATCTGGCAATAGGACTTGTAATTGGTCTTATGATTGGTGTGTTTGTAGTATTTATAAGGTATTACTGGAAAAGCACTGCAGTACAAAAAATGATTGAAACCACCGAAATAAAGAAGGATATTCAGGAATAAGGATAGCCCAGAACAGCGATATATCCTTAATCAATTGCTTATAACTCACGTTTTAAGGAAGGGGAACATTCCACAGCAAAGAATACCTACAGAGCAGTGGGATCTTCCTATAAAAATAGATATCAAATATTAAGGATAGCTAACAGAGCAGAAAGGGCATAAAGAACACATCAAAAAAATTAATTTTGTAAAGGCACCAGTGTGTCCACTGCTATAAAGGGAAAAATGAGTAAACGAAAAAATAAAAACCAAGCCAAAGCCAGTATAATAGTTAAAAACGAAAAATTAATCAGCCGCTTAAGGTTAATCCTTCTTGCGGCTCTGATGATTATTATATTCTATCCTCCTTACCTGCAGGGATTATATTTTGAAAAGCATGTGCTGCCGACAGGGATTTTTGTTTTTCTCATGTTCATTCTATTCTGGATATATAAGTGGCTTAAGAAGGACTTTTCCCTTTTCAAAACACCTATTGAATATGTTGCCCTTGGTTTTGTTGTTGTCTATTTTATATCCATATTTGGTGCGGTTCACACCCGATCAGCCATTGTTGAATGCTTAAAATATTGTATGTATTTTGCTGTATTTTATATGCTGTCCCAACTGGCTGACACACAAAAGGCAAAGCTTTTAATACTCTGGACTATTGTTCTGTCTGCAGCCGGAACTTCTATTATTGGACTGGACTCCGCTTTTGGCGGTAATCTGGTTAAATTTCTAAACACATTATTCAAAAGCCTTGGGGCTCAGGGAGATATTTTCTTCGGGCTTTTTGTCGATAACAGGATTCACTCCACTTTACAATATCCAAACGCCATGGCATCTTACGTTATGGCAGTTTTCTTCGTTACGGTCGGTCTCTTAATGGCAGCAAAAAAGATATGGCAGAAAGCCGCAGCCGGAGGATTGGCTTTCATTCTAATTTTGACCTTTATGCTTACTCGTAGCCGGGGAGCACAATTACTGTTTCCCGTAGCAGTCATTATTTTCATGCTGGCAGTACAAAGAGGTAACAGGGTGAAGGCAGCTTCGCAGGTTATGCTTTTATGCATACCTGCCGTAGTAATATTCTTAATTATCAGTCCATATCTCTCAGCGGATGTTTTCAGTTTCAAAGCATTTATGATTAGCATTTTTGGGATTCTTACAACTGCCTTGATCGGAGTCATTGCAGGTTATATAGGAGATATTCTGCAAAAGATAAACTGGAAAGTATATATTGGAATTTTATCAGCTTCAGTATTACTAACAGCAATTGCTGTTGTTTATGTTACCAACTCTTTCATGCCTGTCGAGCTGTCACGTCATATAACCGAAGAGAACAAAATAGTAACGTTTTCGAGGGATATAGCCCTAAAGCCAGATAAAGAATATATCTTAAGTTATGAAGCAGAAGCCGGAATGGAAAAAGAACAGCCATATGCGTATTTTGTCAGAATTTTCAGTAAGAATGATCACAATAATCTTTTTGGCGGAAGCACCCAGTTATTAAGGGAAAATATAGCTGATATAAACACTGCTGAATTGAATGCCATTCATTTTACTACTTTGGAGGATACCAAGCTTATAAACATAAGTTTTTCTGTTAATTATGCCGGAACAGGTGTAACAGTTGACAATGCTAAAATACTAGATGCAGAGACTGGAAAGACAGTAAAGAAAATTCCACTTCAATATAAATATAATCTTGACAGTATAATTTCAAGGTTTCTAAACATTACTCAGCAGGGTAGCCTTATTTTAAGAACTATATTTTATAAAGATGGATTAAAAATATTTGGTTCCAGATGGCTATTAGGCAGCGGCGGAGGTGCATGGAATTACCTTTATCGTCAATACCAGTCATATAATTATGCCAGCAGCCAGGCGCATAATTTTCCGCTGCAGTTAGGTATTGAAACAGGTATTATAGGTATTTCGGTGCTTTTATGTCTTATTATCTCAGTAACATTTGTTTACATAAGGTATTATAAAAAAAACAGGGTAGAATTAAAAGATAGCATAGGAGAAGAAAAAGAATCGAATATTCTAAATTCAGCGATAATAACGGCAATTGCCGCTTTATTGATGCATTCTGTGATTGATTTTGACTTCTCGGAAGCAGCCATGCTTTTATTGTTCTGGCAGCTTATCGCCATATTCAATAATGAAACCGGGAAAAGGCTGACTTTTAAGGAAATGCTGCTATTTGATTTTAGAAAAGTTACTGCAGTAAAAAAACAAATAGGTAATACCGAATCGCTAGAAAGAGCGGGCGTTGCAATTGGAATCGTTCTAACTGGTATAGCATTTGTTTTAACAATGAATTTTTATACGGCATCATTGCATGCGAGGAAAGCATATGACTATATTCGTGAAAATAACATTGAAGAATCTATAGGCAGCATAAAAAAATCAATTGCTGCCGATCCTTTCAATGAATTGTATGTAACCGGGTACGGCCCTGTACCCACAAGACCGGATATAAAAACAGGGTATGCGGATCTTCTTTTTATGAAAAATGACTGGTTAAGAGCCAGAGAACAAAAAGGCGAAAATATAACTGAAAAGGAAAAAAACTTATTACAGAAAGAATTTTCAGAGCTATATTCTCTTATCATTAAAAATGAAAAAAAAGCCCAAAACAATATAAATTTTTCAAGTAATCTTGCAGGTTATTTCTTTAAAACCGGACAGATAGACAAAGGGTTAGAGTTCCTGGATAACTCTATTAATTTGTTTCCCTTTGAGCCATCCCTTTGGCATTCAAAGGTGGATATATACTATCAACTGGTGGGGAAACACTTTAATAATGAAGAATATGGCCATGCTGAGAAATATCTTGACATGGGCTTAAATGTTATAAATGAAGCAGTTAGAATTAACAAAAGGAATATAAATCCGTTTCTATTCAATAATGACACAGTAGAGCTTTTAGGGAAAATGCAATTTATGAAGGATAATTGGGGACAGGATAATTTGAAGCACATCAATGATATTATTCATTATACAATACCTAATTTAGATATTAATACTGACAATGTTCCTGATCAATGGGGTAGTAACGATTTCAATCTTGTCAATGTATCTATAATAAATGATTTAATGAATGTAAAAACTGCAGACAGCGGGTTTATCTACACAAGAGATTTACTTAACATAGAAAAAGAGAGTAAATATGTAATAGAGGTGAAAGTAGACAAGCCAATACACACGATATCATACCAAGTTATTGGAATTTTTAAAGAAGCAGTTCCCTTTATTGAAAAAAATAATCATTATATATCTGAATTCCAGGTTGAAAGTTTGCCAAATGAAAAAGGTAATCAGTTAAGAATATTTCTGGAATCAAATTGCAACATTCAAAATATAATTGTTAGAAAAACAGTAGACATAAATGATTAAAAGAGCCCGTAAAACATTTTTTTGGTATAGAAATAAATAGATAATATGGAGTTGTATAGTAAAGGATGAAAAGCAGGATTTATTTATCTTCGCCACATATGAGCAAAGAAGGGTACGAGATGCAATACATTCAGGAAGCTTTCAGAACTAATTGGATTTCACCTTTAGGCCCTAATGTCAACGAATTTGAAAAGGAATTTGCTTCAACTGTAGGAGCAAAGCATGCAGCAGCATTATCGTCTGGTACGGCTGCCATTCATATGGCACTAAAAGCGCTTGATGTAGGCAAAGAAGATGTTGTTTTCTGCCCGACATTTACTTTTTCAGCAACCGCTAATCCAGTTATATATCAAGATGCGAAGCCTGTTTTTATTGATAGTGATTATGAGACATGGAACATAAATCCAAAAGTATTGGAGGCTGCTCTAAAAAAATACGGGGATAAAGTAAAAGCCGTTTTAGTTGTCCATTTATACGGTTTGTCGGCAGATATGGATAAAATCATGGGAATATGTAATCGTTATCGAGTTCCAGTGATAGAGGATGCAGCAGAATCACTGGGTACGACCTATAAAGGAAAACATACAGGAACCTTTGGTAAATTTGGTGTATTTTCATTTAACGGGAACAAGATTATCACGACTTCTGGTGGAGGGATGCTTGTTTCTGATGACGAAGAAAAGATTAATAAAGTTCGTTTCTGGGCTACGCAGGCAAGAGATCAGGCAAGGCACTATCAGCATAGTGAGTTAGGGTTCAATTACCGAATGAGCAATGTTATTGCCGGCATCGGAAGAGGGCAGTTGAAAGTATTAGACAGAAGAATAACTGGGAAAAAATACATCTTTGAGTGTTACAAAAAAGAGCTTGGGCAATTAGAAGGAGTTTCTTTTATGCCGATAAATGAATGGAATGAGCCGAACTACTGGCTAAGTGTTATAATTCTTGAAGGGAGGATAAGACCTCTAGAAGTTATAGATGCATTAGAAGCTGAAAATATTGAATCAAGACCGGTTTGGAAGCCGATGCATATGCAACCGTTTTTTGCCCAGTATGATTACATTGGTGGGAATGTGAGCGAGAAGGTTTTTGAGAATGGTGTATGCCTGCCAAGTGATACGAAGATGGCGGATAAGGATTTAAAAAGAATTTGTGGAATTATTAAGGAGTTATGGAATTAGATGGAGAGTAAGAAAGGTATCTATGAGAGATTTATAAAAAGACCACAGGATTTTTTCCTTGCATTAATTGCACTTATTCTTATGAGTCCTATAATTCTGATTGTTACCATTTTAGTAAAAGTTAAGTTTGGTAATCCAGTTATTTTTAAGCAAGAAAGACCTGGGCTTAATGAAAAGATTTTTACATTATATAAGTTTAGAACTATGACAGATAAAAAAGATAGTAATGGAATTTTACTATCTGATGAAATGCGTATGACGAAATTTGGTAAACTGCTAAGAAGTACTTCTATGGACGAACTCCCAGAGCTGATAAATATACTTAAAGGTGATATGTCTTTTGTAGGGCCGCGTCCTCTACTTGTAGAATATCTTCCATTATACGATGAAGAACAGCAGCATCGTCATGATGTTCGTCCTGGATTAACGGGGTTAGCACAAATTTACGGAAGAAATACAATAAAATGGGAGGAAAGGTTTAAAATAGACATAGAGTATATTGAGGGAATTACATTTTTTCGGGATTGGGTAATTATAATTCGAACTATAGGAAGAGTAATTAGGAGAAGTGGTATTTCAAGTGATACTTGTACTACGATGGAGTTATTCACTAATGTTAAAAGGCCATAAGTACTAATTAAGATATTAAACGAAAAAATGCAGATACTATGGGTGTATGAAGAACAGGAGACTTAACAGTGGGTATATGTAAATTTGATAATAAGATTCTTCGTATCTTGTTTACAAGTGTTGGTCGGCGCGTTGAATTAGTGCAAGCGTTTCGAAACGCAGCAGACAGATTGAATATTAACTTAGTTATTTATGGTGCAGATATGTCCGATACAGCACCGGCGTTGTTTTTTTGTGACCGAAAAGAAAAAATATGTAGAATTAATAATCAAAACTATATACCTCAATTAATTGAAATATGTAAAAAGGAAAATATTAACGCTTTGATTCCGACTATTGATACAGATTTGTTAACTTTATCGCATAATAGGGATAAATTTGTCGAAATAGGAACTAGAGTATTAATTAGCGACGAGGAAAAAGTTAAAATTTGTAGGGATAAGAGATTAACGACAAGTTACTTTATCAAATGCGGCTTAAAGACACCTGTTCTTGTTGATGATATAAGAAAGTATAAATTTGGTTTTCCTTGTTTTATTAAACCACAAGACGGTAGCTCAAGTATTAACGCGTATAAAATCGATAATCAAGCTGAGTTGGAATTCTACTGTAAGAAAGTTAAAAATTATATTATTCAACCGTTTGTTTTGGGTAAGGAATACACAGTAGATATATTCTGTGATTTAAATGGTCAGCCAATTTATATAACACCAAGAGAAAGAATTGCTGTTCGTAGCGGGGAAGTTCTTATAACAAAGATTGTTCAGGATGCTAAAATTATTGATGAGTGTAAGCAAATCGTCGCCTCGTTTATGCCATGTGGGCCTATAACTATACAATTAATTCAGGATAGGGATACAGGAGAAAATTTCTATATAGAAATAAATCCAAGATTTGGTGGAGGTGTGCCGCTCTCAATTAAAGCAGGCGCTGATGCAGCAGAAGCCTTATTAAGGATTCTGCTTGGTGAGCAAGTTTATTATTTGTGTAAAGTTGCCAAGGATGGTATGCTATTTAGTAGATTTGACCAGAGTGTTAGTATAAATGATAGTGAGAGCAATGGATTTGTGCAAGCCGTTATTTTTGACCTTGATGATACTCTGTATTCAGAAAAAGAATACGTGTTAAGCGGTTTTTCTGCTATAGCAGATATAATTCCGCAGGTTGAAAATGCCACAACTAAGTTATGGAAAGCTTTTAAAGACGGAAAACATGCAATCGATGATGTTCTTAAATCTGAGGGTATTTATTCAAACAAATTAAAAGATAGATGCCTAAACGCATATCGCTTACACAATCCGGATATTAAGTTTTATAATGGTGTTAGAGAATTGCTTATAAATATAAAAAAAGGAGGAAAGAAGATTGGTATTATAACTGATGGAAGACCGGAAGGGCAGAGAGCCAAAATTAAGGCTTTAGGTCTTGAAGAACTGGTTGACGAGATTATTATAACTGACGAATTAGGAGGAATTAAGTTTAGAAAGCCTAACGATATAGCTTTTCAAATAATGAAGAACAGACTTGAAGTTGACTACTCAAATATGGTATATATTGGAGATAACCCTGAAAAAGATTTTATTGCTCCGGATAAGCTAGGTATGAAGAGCATTTATTTTAACAATTTTAATGGATTATATCGTACTAAAACGAAATTAAATAATGAAAGATATACTGTTCATAACATACAAGATATTATAGTCATATCGAATAAGTGGTTATGTAAAAGTATAATACATAAAGAAAGAAACAGATAGCGGAGAAAAATAATGATTTCATATGACATTAAACGTATGCAGGAAAAGCAATTAGAAATATTCAATGAATTTTATAAAATATGCAAAAAAAATAATATTCGTATATTTTTAGCGTTTGGAACAGCGTTAGGAGCAATAAGGCATAATGGATTTATTCCATGGGATGATGACATTGATATATTTATATTTGAGGAAGATAGAAAACGATTAAGAGAAATTTGTATTAAAGACTTACCTCCAAACTTTTTTTATCAGTCAGTTGAAACTGATCCCGAATATAGATTAGCAATTGATCGAATAAGATTAAGTACAACAACATTGATTGAAACACGTGAGATAGACAGAGATATAAATCATGGTATTTTTATTGATTTGTATCCTTTGTTTAGATGTGCAGATGGTAGGATTAAACATACAATCCAATTTGTTTCAAGGGTATTGTATCGTTGTTTATTGTTTAACGAACCAGCAGTAAATAGGGGATTCATAAGGAGATTTCTCTCAAGTTTTATTATAAGAGCGACTCCAAAATTTGTACGACAAAAAATACTGAATACAAGTAATAGTTTCGTACAGCTGTTAGGAGGCAATAAGAATTATGCAACATTTTATGGAGATGAAATAAAGTTAAAATATTCTGCAAAATGGTTTGAAAAAGCCCGGATGGTGAATTTTGAAAACATCATGGCTCCTGTAGCTAACAACGTCGAAAAATGTCTTAATTTGGAATATGGAAATTATATGAAATTACCTCCTATTGAAGAAAGGAAGATCCATCATGCATATTCTTTCATGGACTTTGAGGTTGGATATGCAGAATATAAATATGAAAAGTATCTAGTCTTGGAGGAAAATTATTGAAAATATTATATTTATCTCAAAGATTTGGGTTTACAACATCAGGAATTTATGCAGACTTAATGAAAGAACTAGTTAATAGAGGACATGATGTGTGCATAATAACTTGCTCAAGCGACACTCATATTGATTATAATAGCATAAATTATGATAATGGATGTAAAATTTTTCACATCAAGGTAATTAATCAATTTTGTACAAACAGAATCATTAAATTCATAGCACAACTACAAATAGCTTATAAAATGCGTAGAAAAATAAAGAGCTTACCAGATAATATAAAATTTGATTTAGTTTTATATCCAACACCTCCAATAACATTTGCGAAATTATTAAGTTTATGCAAAAAAAAATACAATGCTACTATGTATCTAATGCTAAAAGATATTTTCCCGCAGAATGCGGTTGATTTAGGTATGATGCGAAAGGGCAGTTTAATTTATAAGTATTTTAGAAATATGGAAAAAAAACTATATAAGTATTCAGATTTCATAGGCTGTATGACACACGGCAATATAGAATATTTAAAGGAGAACAACAAAAATATTGATGAAAATAAAATTGAATTGTTTCCTAACGCAATTAGGTGTAAAGGTTTATCTAAACATAATATAAAACCAAAAGGGTCTCAAATTATATTTCTATTCGGAGGGAACTTGGGGCAGCCACAAGACATCCCTTTTTTGTTGAGATGTATTAAGTCTTTATCTGGCTATAAACTCGCAAAATTTATTATAATTGGAAACGGTACTCAATCTGATATGATTGAAGAGTATATAAGAATAGAGGGTTGTGGTAATATTCAGTATATGAAAGAATTACCACGAGATAAATATGAGCAATATATTTCAAATTGTGATGTTGGGATTGTATTACTTAATGTCAAATTTACAATACCTAATTGTCCAGCAAGAATGATTTCATATATGTCGAAGGGGATACCAATTCTTGCATCAACAGATAGATGCACGGATATAAGAACAATAATATGTGATCAAGCTAAGTGTGGTTTGTGGTGTCCGTCTGATTCCGTTGATAGTTTTTGTAATCTGGTTAAATATTTTTGCGAAGAAGCCGATCTTGAATTTTTAGGAAGTAATGGACAAGAATATATTAAAAAAAATTACAATGTAGTAGATTCAGTAAAAATTCTCGAACACCATTTTTATGATATTAGAGGAGAATAATATGAGTAAGAAAAAAAGTGTTATTGTTACTCATCCGGCACAGCAACACTCATATCAACTGGCAAAAGGTTTGATGCTTAATGATATGCTAAGTAGCTATTGTACAACAGTTTACTATAAACCATATAGATTTTTATATAAGATACTCGGTTTGATTCTTAGTAGTCAAAATGCTAATAGAATGAAGGGCCGGAAGGCGCCCGACTTTGAACATAAAATTAAACAGTTTTCAGAATTGAGAGGATTACTTTATCTATTAATAGGTAGAGTGTGTAGAAATAAAATGATCTTGGGCTGGTATGGATCACGCTTAAGAAAAAAATTTGGAAACAGTGTAGCAAAATATGCTTTGCATAAAAAGGTTGATGCCGTTATTGCTTTTGATACTTATGCACTAGATTGTTTTACTAAACTTCAAGGTACAAATATTATCAGGATTCTTGATATGTCTTGTATTCCCATAGCATCTCTTGTCGAAATTATAAATCGCGAGATAGAGAATAAATCGGACTTTGCATCTTCTTATTTAATGACACTCTCCATGTATACTAAAAAATCAGTCAAAGAATCTATAATGGAAATAAAAGCAGCAGAGTATTTTCTTGTTGCGTCAGAGTTTACGCGAAAGAAATTAGAATATTACGGGATAGATAATTATAGAATTCATGTTGTACCTTATGGAGTAGACTATTCACGATTTTCCATAGTGAAAAGGAAAGTAAAAACTGTAAATGATAAAATTTATTTTATGTTTGTCGGACGGTTGACTGCAGTTAAGGGAATCCATTACTTTCTTGAAGCAGCTTATAAGCTAAAGCACTATAATATTGAATGTCTATTAGTTGGACACATGCAAAACTCAAATGAGTTTTTAAAAAAATATGAAGGCATCTTTCAATATCTTGGTGTTGTTCCAAATTCCGAAATGCCTGAATTATATAAAAAGGCCGATGTTTTGGTGCTCCCATCTTTATATGATGGATTCGGTTTTACTGTACTTGAAGCCATGGCATCAGGAATACCGGTTATTGTTTCATCAAATGCAGGTGTATCAGAGTGCGTAGATAATGGTGTTAATGGTTATATAATAAACTCTGGAAATAGTGATGAGATACTAGAGAAAATGTTATGGTTTATAAAACACCCGAATAAAATTTATAATATGGGTATTTTGGCACAAGAAAAAGCTAAAAAATATACATGGGAACGCTATTATAATAATATTTCAGATGTTATCAATAAGATTAATTAGTTATTGCATTGAACAAGGGGAGTTCTTATGGGGGCTAATAGATTTAGGATGTTGCTTAAGAAAAATGAAAATATAAAACTTTTATGGAATAAAATAATGTGGATATATGCAAAACAAAATATGTTTATAAATGACTATGACTATACTAAGTCACAATATAAAAAAAGAGTTGGAAAAGAGCTGGATCTTGAAAATCCTATAACTTTTTCAGATAAACTACAATATTTAAAGCTTAATAATCGAGACACGTTAGTTACTGAGTGTACAGATAAAGTTAAAGTGCGAGATTATGTGATATCTTGCGGATATGGTCACATACTTAACAATATTTACGGTATATTTAAAAAATTTGAGGACATAGATTTTAATTCTATGCCGGAACGCTTTTTTATTAAATGTAACCATATGAGTGGTGCAAACTATTGTTGGAACATATCATTATCAAACAACTATAAACTTATTAAAAGACAGTTTGATTTTTATATGAAAAAAAACTTTTATGTTATGCAGCGGGAGTGGAACTATAAGAATATAGAACCTAAAATAATATGTGAGCAGCTTTTAGAAGATAAAGAAGGCCACTTTCCTAAGGATTATAAATTTTTTTGTTTTAGCGGAGAACCTAAATTGCTTATGTATTGTGAAGGTCTTTTCAATATTAATAGAAAGTCTGAGCAAACAAGAAGTAACTTTTATGATATGAATTTTAATTTACTTGATATGAAAATAAACAACGAAAATATTACAGATTGTATTATTGAAAGACCAAAAAATTTTGAAGAAATGCAGAAAATTGCACATGTCTTATCAGCGCCATTTCCTTTTTGCAGAGTTGATTTATATAATCTTGATGGAAGGATAATATTTGGTGAGCTTACATTTTATCATGCGGCGGGATTAAACAAGATTAAACCTGATAAATGGGAAATAACTATGGGAGAGTGGTTGAGAATTGAAAAGTGGAGAAAGTTTTAAAGGTAGATTTTAACAAATAGCAGGATTTTTAATTTGTTTTGTTATGAAAATGTATTGCAGGGTAGTTATTTTAAGACATTTACAGGAAATCATGAGTTAAATTATAAGATACCAGAGCAAATATTTTTATGAGTTAAAAGGATAAAGATATTAGCCTAATGTATCTTTTTTTTAAAAAGGAATAGCTTATATATGAATATTTTGATAGTAGCTGGTGGTTTTTTCCCTGCCAAGAATTATGGGGGACCCGTCATAAGTATTGATAATTTATGTAGTTTGCTGCATGAAGACATATCATTTTATATTATTGCATCAGACCATGAAAACGGAGATACAAAACGCCTGATAGGAATTTCTCATGGTTGGAACAACAGATCTAACAGTAAGGTTATCTATTTACCGGATAACGAACTGAAGAGGAGCAGATTCATTGAAATTATAGAAGAGGTTAACCCCGATTGGATTTATATAAACAGTTTATTTAGTATTTCCTATGTTATTCCCTTTTTGAAGTTAGCAAAAAGAAACTCTATTCCGGTTCTTTTAGCACCAAGAGGACAATTGTGCAAAAATGCATTCAAAAAGAAATATAAAAAGATACCGTATTTGATATTATATCGAAAGCTATTTCAGAGCGAAAATATTAGATATCAATACACATCAAATGAAGAGAAAGATACAATAAAGAAATATTTGAATATATTAAATGATAATCTTTACTATCTTGAGAATATTTCGTTTGCCGAAACAAAATATTTTAAAAAACAATATAAGAGTCCAGGTAAATTACGTATTATTTTTTTATCGAGAATTCACCCTAAAAAGAACTTGATTGGAGCAATACGAATTTTAGCTAACCTAACTGGCGATGTTGTTTTTGATATATATGGGCCCAAGGAAGACAGAACTTATTGGAATGAGTGCGAGATAGCTATTAAGAAGCTTCCTAATAATATCAGAGTTAATTACTGTGGCATTATAGAACATGACGATGTATATAAAGTATTTGCAGCGCATGATGTATTTTTATTTCCTACATTAAGTGAAAATTATGGGCATGTTATTGCAGAGGCAATGCTCTCTAAATGTCCGGTTATAATAAGTGACCAAACACCATGGACTCCCATTACT
The DNA here is from genome assembly GCA_964610205.1 of uncultured Oscillospiraceae bacterium. Lineage (GTDB taxonomy): Bacteria > Bacillota > Clostridia > DSM-8532 > DSM-8532 > CAZSVI01. The sequence continues at coordinate 9,138 of CAZSVI010000013.1, read as the reverse complement.
GAATATAATGCTGGATTTGCATACGGTTTGTCTGATCTAAATTCATTTGTTCATACGTTGCAGAGTATTATGGATATGGATAATGATCAATATACAAACCTCTGCAATAATAGTTATACATATGTAAAAAATGTAATTAATATTCAAAAGCTAAAAACAGGATACAAAAAATTTTTCTTTAAAGAGAAAGATTGAATATTAATATAGGGAAAGGCCTTTGACGGTACTTTTAGAGGATAAAGAAAACATCCACGCCATGGATATATAGAACAAAGGTAGTTAGGCTGCGAGTCAGTAAAAAATAGGAAGGTATGCTACCTGAGAATCTGGGAAAAAGAGGTCGCTATAGAAGGAAATGACGTAACTTTTAATATCCACATTTTCAGGCTTCTAAGTATTGAATTTCACAAAAGCTATGAATTTTTACTCTTAAATATGTGAAAAACTGTGAAAGCGTGAAAAAACAGAACAATTAAAGAATTTTGAAGGAGAATTTATATGCTAAACTTCTCAATAGGTCCTGTTCAGATAAATAAAGAAATTCGCTTGCTCGCACAAAAACAGATTCCATACTTTCGAACAAGCGAATTTTCAATTATTATGAAGGATAACGAGCGATTAATGAAGAACCTAACTGGCGCAGAAGATGGAGCTAGGACAGTGTTTATCACAGGATCAGGTACAGCTTCAATGGAAGCTTCGGTAATGAATATATTTAGTCCGCAAGACAAGGTAATTGTTGTGAATGGAGGTTCTTTCGGGCAGAGGTTTGCAATTTTATGTAAAATACACAATATCCCATATACAGAAATAAAACTAAATATTGGAGAACAACTTACAGCTCAACATTTGGATCCATATCAGAATAAGAACTATACAGGCTTCCTTGTTAATATGCATGAAACGTCAACATGTATACTTTATAATATGAACTTAATTTCAGATTTTTGCAGAAAAAATAATTTGATTTTACTGGTTGATGCAATAAGCTGCTTTTTAGCGGAACCCATAGACATGAAAAACATGAAAATAGATGCATTAATTATTGGCTCACAAAAAGCTCTGGCACTAGCTCCGGGTTTGTCATGTATTGTTCTCCAAGAAAGACTACTAAAACGAATCTATAATAATAGCATTAAATCACTTTATTTTGACTTAAAAATAGCATTAAAAGATGGAGAGCGCGGGCAAACTCCATTTACACCTGCAGTAGGTATATTGCTTCAGCTTAATAAACGACTGAAAGCAATAAGTGAAACTGGTATTTATGTAGAATATGAAAGAGTTAAAGCATTATCAAGACATTTTCGTAAAAAGGCAGAAAATTTGCCAGTAAAAATTCCTTTTTCGTCAATCTCTAATGCTGCAACACCAATCTGTCCTAGTAATAATATTTCAGCATACAAGATTTATGAATTATTAAAAAATGAATATGACATTTTTGTTTGCCCTAATGGTGGCGAACTTAAAGATAAATTATTCAGAGTTGGTCATATAGGAGATATTACAGAGAAAGATAACATGGAATTGATAACGGCATTGACTGATTTGGCAAGGAGGAAAATACTATGAAAGCTTTGATATTAGCAGCAGGTCGAGGTACACGAATCAGCAGATTTCTTAATGGAAAACCCAAATGTATAGTTGATATCAGAGGGATTGAACTTATTAGGTACACAGTAGAATTATTAAAGAAAAAAGGGATTTCAAACATAGGTGTTGTACTTGGATACCAGGCGGAAATGGTGAAAGGATGTCTTTTTGATAAAAAAGTAGAATTTTTTACTAATCCATTTTTTGATGTTACAAACAGTATTGCTTCTGTTTGGTTTGCAAAAAACTTTTTTTCCAATGATGATGATTATCTTATTATGAATGGCGATGTTTTTCTTGAGGAAAGGATTATTATTGATGTTTTAAAAACCGAAGTTTCACCAGTTATGTATGCGGATGAATCTCGCAAAGAAGAAGCCGATTATAAATTCTATTATGAAAATAATGTATTAAAAAAATATGGTAAAAATTTAACAGGAGAAGACATAACAGGAGAATATATAGGAATAGCTCGTCTCAACTGCGATTTTATTCCCAAGTTTTTGAGTAAACTAGACCAAATGATTGATATTCAACAACACTCTTTATGGTGGGAAAATGTATTATATGAATTAACAAAAGAATCTAATATATTTGTGCAAGACATCAGAGGCATGTTTTGGGCGGAAGTTGATTATATAGAGGATTATTTTCGAATTATGAATTATAGAGATTCCCAATCTTATTTATAAAAGGATAGGTGATGCATATGAAATGTGGTGTTATTACATTCCATAGAGTTATAAATTACGGCGGAGTTTTGCAGACATATGCTATGCAAAAATGTTTAGAGAAACTAAATATTGATAATGATATTATTGATTACAGATGTCCTTTTCTGGAAAGACAGTATTATTCAAAACATATAAACTATAACAAACTCAAAAGAATTGCTTATGCAATACTCAAAAATGGAACATTGAAACCTAATATAAGAGGATTTGCAGCATTTAGAGAAAAATATCTTCATATAAGTGAAAAACAATACAATAATAAAAATATATATGAAGCAAATAAAAAATATGATTTTTTCATTACAGGAAGTGATCAAGTATGGAGTTATTATTGTGCTGGGTTTGATAAAAATTATTTTCTTGAGTTTGTGAAAGAAAATAGGAAAAAAAATTCTTATGCAGCAAGTTTTGGAGTTTCAGAAATACCGATGAATTACCAAGAAGAATACAAAAAACTCTTATCTAATTTTAATATGATATCGGTTCGCGAAGATTATGGTAAAAAGATAGTCAAAGAAATAACGAATAGAGAAGCAACGGTTGTACTTGATCCAACTTTGTTGCTTGATTGTTCAGAATGGGAAGAATTACTTTCACTAAAAAAAAATAATGATAAATATGTATTAGTATATATGATTGTTGAGAGTCAAAGTTTACTTGAAGCAGCTAAAAAAATAGCGAACGATAATAATTATAAAATTATTTATATTAATGATAGAATATATCCTGCACCAAATATTGAAAACAAGCGGAAAGTTTGTCCCAAGGAATGGGTAGAATTACTATTTAATGCACAGATTGTTATAACTAATTCATATCATGGAATATCATTTTGTATAAATTTCGGTAAAGAATTTTATATGCAATTTTTGGAGAGTAATATAAAAGTGAATGCAAGATTAGAGTATTTATTGCAGTTGTTTGGATTGCAGGACAGATGTTTAAAATCCAATGGGAATTTTTTTAGTGCCGATAAAATAGTAAAAGTAAAAAGTGAAAAGATAAATGAAATTCTTCAGAAAAAGCGTAAAGCTTCATTTGATTTTTTACGACAAATTTTTTTATATAATACAATAAGCTAATGATCAATAGGATGTAAATAGAATAATTACAAGGATTACAGTATCCATAAACTGAAGATATTAAATTTATATTTTTAGCAATGAAAAAGAATATTAAACGTATGAAGGTCAGTGTTCATTAAAATAGGAGTATATTTATATAATGGGGAAAAAAACAACAGTTGTATTCATTACAATGATTATTAGCCTTTATCTTATACTCATAGTCGGGAAAATAAATAAACTTTTCATCCAAAGTGATAATTTGAGAATTATTATATTAATAATACTCGTACTCTATACTTTTTTTGGTATTTGGAGGCAAATTTTAAAACCTGGCATAGCACGTAAATTTCTATCGGCTTTATTGATATATGTTTTGCTATTATTTATACATATAATAATTGATAATTCATATTCTGCTCAGGAAATGTTAAACTATTTGTTCATGCCATTAACATTTATAGCTAGTTTATGTGTGTATAATAGAGTAAATGATAAAAATAAATTAAATGCAGTTACAAGAATACAATATTTATCCTTAATTACTTTTTTTATAATTTATGTATATGGACGAATAGTTTGTGGTATTTCTAGCGGAACCATTATAAATACCGCATATTATCAAGTAACACTTTTACCATTTATTTTATATATTAGAAAGCCTGTATTTAAAAATATCGGAATACTACTAATTCTTTTTACAACATTGTTCTCGATGAAACGTGCTGCATTGCTTGCAATTATTGCTGCAATAGCAGTAGTGTTATATATTGAATCTGATAATTATGGAAAAAGAAAAAACAGCATTAAAATAATTGGAAAAATTGTAGTGGTTATAGTTATTTTTTTTGTATTAAATGGTCTAATTCAGCATAATTATGGTTTTAGTATGGTTAACAAAATCATAGATTTAACCAACGACGGAGGCTCTGGCCGCATTAATTTATTGTCTGCATATATCAATAATATCTCTAATAATTCTTTTTTGGAACATTTATTAGGTAATGGGTTGGAAAACTCATCAGAAATAATTGGTGAGCATTCTATACACAATGATTTTCTGGAAGTTTATTATAGACTAGGACTAATTGGACTTTTAATATATCTAAATATTTATCGGTTATTATTAAAATGTGCCCAAAAAATAAAAAATACAATTTTAGAATTATATCCGACATTTTTAGCTTCTATTATTATGTTTACTATTATATCATCTAGTAGCATGTTGATTTTTGTTCCATCTTATATTGTCTCATTTTGTGTGTTTTGGAGTTTTTGCATTGCAAGGGTCGGATTGATAAAAAAAGACAACGAGAAATTAGAAAGCAGTAATAAACAAATTTTGTAGGGAGGCATCATTAGTTATGAAAGCAAAATCATATAGAGTATTTCATATAATATATACTGGGCAATTACTTATAGTAACTAAAAGATTACTACTAAAAATATTACAAAAACTCTTTAATAAGAAAAGATATCAGTTCATTCAATTAATTTTGCAGCATAAGTACACAGAAGCAGCTGAGCTTAGTCAGCTACTTATCAAAGATAATTCCAATAACATTAGATTATACAAAGATACGGCTTTTGCATTGTTTTATTCAGGTCAGATAGAACTATCAACGCAATATATGAGAGAGAGCCTTGAGATGAAATTAGGTATGCCTTTTGAGCAATTTATCAATAATTCTTATATCTTACCTGAAGAAAGAAAGCAAATTTCTGAAGTAAGCTATGTATATCTAGGAGGATATGCGAATTATGGCTTTGTTAAGCACGGGTACAAAGAACCCCAAGATTTATATTTATTAAGTAAAGTAGTACAATATAACTCAGATCGTATAAAAAATAAAGAACAATATTTTTATGAAAATATATGTTATGATTATAGACAGCTTGATGAAATAGTGCCAAAATTAATAAAAGTATTTAAGTTTAAAGAAAGAAAAATAATGTTTATAACAACAGAATATATTAATGGTAGCAAACCTGATAATGTTGATGTTAAAGAAGTTCTAAAGTGTAACAGTGTAATTGAATCGATTTCATATGAACAGGCAAAAAATTTTTTTAACTATACTATTTGTGATAGAACAAAATATCATGCAATGTATTTGCATAAAAAAAATATTTGTTTGGAAATGATTTCAAATATATCTTCTATTTTATCATGTAATCATACTGAATATGGTATGGATTATGTTAAACGATTAAAGGATATCGTTGTAAATGGGAAAATGTACAAACATATAATACCCTACAAGCATTATGCATTTTGTCATAATGACTTCCATAGAAATAATATTATTACATATAAGGGAAAATGCTATATAATAGATTGGAATAGTTACAGTTATGCTATGAAAGGGTGGGATATGGCGTATTTTTTTGGAAACTTTGAATTTACATTTGCGGAAATTTGTACTCTTTATATTGATGAATATTTATATAAAAATAATGAAAAAAGCTCTGTAATAGGTACATTTTTTTATATATTTTTACAAATATATATATGGTCAAATAGGTTAAGAGAGCGAAGTTTTACTGATAGAACACAAGAGTTTTTTTTACCAGCACTATCTTATATGGAAAAATTATATAATGAAATTTAAACAAATGAGGATGATATTATTACTATGCGTAAGTTAATTAGAGCATTATTAGTAAAAATAGCTCATGCTACAGGTATAAAGAAGTATAGGCCCCAATATGGAATTTATTTACCAGATATTATTAAAACTTTTGAAGAAATAGACAAACAAGGGATTTGCTATGTTGTATTACGTTGGTTTGATGATTTGCCTATAATAAAACAAAACGAAGATATTGACATCTTAGTTTCTGACAACGACTTTAAGAGGATAAAAAGAATACTTAGGTGTAGACGAAGTAAAAAAAAAGATTTTATTCAATTCGATATTTATCCTGAATCAAACCTTACAGGCAATATAACATCTTATTTTCCTCCAATAATTGCTTCAAGAATACTAAAGAATAAAAGAAAACTTGATTGTGGAATATGGGTACCAAATAATGTTAATTATTTCTATTCTCTTTCTTATCATGCTCTTTTTCATAAGGGATTTAGTTCAGGTATTCCCTCACGGTTAAAAGAAGATATAGTAAAGAATCAAAAACATGATTTTGTAAGTTATTTGACTACACTTGCAAAAAGCATAAATATAGATATTGACTATTTAACAATGGAATTATTAGAACAAATACTCCGTGAGTGCGATTGGCTACCACCACTGGACGTCTATTTCCGCCGCTCAAAAAATAATGAATGGGCAAGACTTAGAGCAAAGGAATTGATTGAGTCATCATGGGTTAGAAATTATGGAGCTGTTGTTTTTATACTAAGAGAAAAAATTGTAGATACAACAGTTGAATGGGCACTTGAGAAAATGCTTTTGAAAGCAGGAGCAAAAATATTACAAAAAAATTATCTTACCAAAGAAGAAGCGATTGTTCTATCAAGAATGACGCGTGGCGGGGATTGGGGTAACCCATCGAATGTAAATTATGGCGGTTTACCCATATTAGTTATATTAGCAAAAAATTTAGAAGATCATAAATCGCAAACCGAAAATATTCCATTAGGGGTTGTTGAATACAAATGGGTCATGGAAATAAAAAGAGATATACGTAAACTAGCAAACAAAGGAATAACTTACAAAAAACAGCATCATGTTTTACATACAAGTGATAATGGTATTGAAGCTGCCTATTATATGAGCATTGTTAATGAAATTATAGCCGGACGGAAAAACAAAAAATAATAATTTGTTTAATGAGTTGAGTTTACTGTATGTGTAGAGAATGCATACAAGCTACTAAAGTAAAAAATGAATAGTATATAGTATTTATCAGAATAGATTTGGTGTAAAAGGAGGCACATCTTGTCAAAATCTGAAAAAGCAGCCAGATCCGTGCTTTTTTTAATTATACTAGCTGTAACAAGCAAATTTTTGGGCTTAATAAGAGATATGCTCATGGCATCTAATTTTGGCGCAAGTATTATTTCTGACACATTCTTTTTATCAAATACAGTATTGATATTAATAACTACATTGATTACTCATGCAATTAATACAACGATGATTCCTGTTTTGTCAAAGATTATGATTGATGACGGAATTAGTGCAAAAAACAAGCTGACAAACAATATATTACACATTATGGTGATTTCATCGAGCATAGTAGTCATTATATCATGGATATTTACGCCTTTTATAATTAACATATTTGCCCCGGGATTTGATAAAGATCAGCTTAAATTGATGATCCGTTTAATAAAAATAGGATTACCTAGCATTATTTTATCAGCAATAGCTGGAGTATATAGGGGATATCTACACTCTGAATTTAAATATTCGGAGGCAAGTATTTCAGATTTAGCCCTTAGTGTTATTAATATAGTTTTTTTACTATTATTTTCAAAAAAATATGGTATAGAAACATTAATGATTGCGATTATAGTTTCAGGATTTGTACAGATTTTTATACAATCAATTGGATTAAAAACAACAACCTATCGTTACAGAATGATTCTAAATTTTAAAGATAGGAATATTAAGAAGATTACATTATTGACAATACCAGTTTTGATAAGTACGGGTATTAGCGACTTAAATAAAATTATAGATAAGATAATGGCTTCGATATTACCAGAGGGTAGTATTTCAGCTTTAAACTATGCTAATAAAACTAATACAATTGCTATGGGGATCTTTATCACCTCAATAATTACAGTAATATATCCAATGCTTTCTGATGCAGCAAGTAGAAATGATATGAATCAACTAAAAGCTATCTTAAGACGAGGTATAAATAGTATATTTCTGATAACATTTCCAACAACGGTTATTGTATTAGTATTTGCAAATCCAATTATTAAGCTCCTATTCGAAAGGGGGGCTTTTGATTCTGTAGCAACAAATATGACTGCGGAGTCTCTATTTTTTTATTCGTTTGCACTAACAGGAATGGCACTAAGACTAATTTTAATAAAAGTATTTTATTCTCTACAAGATACAAAAACACCATTAATCAATGGTATTATATCGAGTTTTTTAAATGTTGGACTAAATTTTATTTTAATTCGTCATATGGCGCACAAAGGATTAGCTCTTGCTACTTCGATTTCCTCCTTAATTTTAACAGTATTTCTTCTCATAAGCATTACTAGAAAAATAGGATCGATCGATATTAAAAAAATACTGTTTCCCGCAATAAAAATATTATTGTCGTCACTAATTATGGGAATTATTATGTATCTATTGGTTAATAAATTACCAATTATATATGGAAAGAATGCAATCACAAATAACTGGATTTTTCTTGTTATAGTTCTATTGGGTATTATAATATATGGGGTGTTAATTTGTTTATTTAAGATTGGAGAAGCGCAGTGGCTATTAATGTCTGTAGTAAGTCGTCTAAAGAACAAAGTGTTTGTTTTTAGGAAATAAATATAATAACAGACAACTCGTATAGAGAAAACAATAAATTATTAAGTTATGTTAGATTAAAACACAAGGAGAAATAAATGAATTTATGTGAAAATATGTATTTATTAGGAAGAAAATTATATAAAAGAAATATACCTGTATTACCTCACATAATATATGTTTTAATAAGATTTCTCTTTTCATGTGATCTTCCTTTGTCGGTTAAAATTAAAGGTAATATGATTATATCCCATTAAGTAGGGATATTTTGTAACAAATTTTTAATTACGCAGT
>CAZSVI010000012.1:15865-42167 GCA_964610205.1 uncultured Oscillospiraceae bacterium | reverse complement strand
GTGCTCTTTTCATAAACATACCCACCGTCGTAAAGCTTCTTATGGAAATCTGTAATTTACCCCGCGGAGTCACGTAAAAGTGATTCTGTGGGGTTTTTGGTGTGCCCGATGGGCACACGTTCTAACGGGTGAAAGTCCCCAATCCACCCGGCAGTGGGAAGGATACAGGCGAAGCCAAGGGTGTCCATCGTGAGGTGGAATCTGAAGAAAGGAATAGCCAAAACTCTGGCTTGTTACATCAGAGGCTGAACACAAGGACAAGGTTGCCAAACAAACCTAAATCCAATAACTGCAGGGAATTGTGTACAGTAGTTATGGAATGAGTATAAGAGGGAAAGAACGTGTGAGTACTCGGGGATGTCTCGTGAACGTGGTTAAAAGCAATATAAAATTTGCAGCTGCGGTTGAAACAAGATTTATCACGAGAAGTCAGCAGAGGTCATAGTACCAGAACGGCTTATGACGTACTGGGAAGGACTGAACTTTAGGAGATGTGAGTAAATGAATGTAACCAAAGATGGATATAAGGACAGACAACTTCATAAAGAGGGCTATCTGCAAAGGTTATCTGCGGAACAGAAAGAGTATGCAGAAGTGTCCGCCCATACAAGGATTACTGAAAACAACTACATCAACACATGCTTTCAGACGGATAACCTTCTGGAGAGGATTTTACATAGAGATAATCTTAACATGGCATACAACAAAGTAAAATCCAACAAAGGGGCAGGCGGAGTGGACGAGATGAGTGTGGATGAACTTCTACCGTATCTCAGAAATAACCAAAAGCAACTAATCCAGAAATTAAAGGATGGGAAATATAAACCCAACCCAGTCCGTAGGGTAGAGATACCAAAAGAAACAAAAGGTGAGTTTCGGAAATTGGGGATACCAACAGTAGTTGACCGAGTTATCCAACAGGCAATTACACAGGTATTGACACCAATATTCGAAGAACAATTCTCGGAAAGTAGTTTTGGTTTCCGAATAGGCAGAGGGGCGCATGACGCATTAAAACAATGCCAAGAAAATGTAAATGATGGATATGTATACGTGGTAGATATGGATCTGGAGAAGTTTTTCGATACTGTCTGCCAAAGCAAGCTCATAGAGGTACTATCTCAAACCATCCAAGATGGGAGGGTCGTATCCCTTATCAATAAATACCTTAATGCTGGAGTTATCAGCAGAGGTATATTTGAGAAGACAGAGGTCGGTATGCCTCAGGGAGGACCGTTAAGTCCGTTGTTGAGTAATATTATGCTGAATGAGTTGGACAAGGAACTTGCGAAAAGAGGTCACAGGTTCGTCCGCTATGCGGACGACTGTATGATTTTCTGCAAAAGCAAGAAAAGTGCAAGCAGAACCCTAGACAACATAGTGTCCTATATCGAAGGTAAACTTTTTCTACGAGTAAACCCAGAGAAAACCAAGGTAGCACATATCAGCAAGGTAAAATATCTTGGGCACGGATTTTACAGATACAAAGGGAAATGCAGACTAAGAGTCCACCCAAAGTCAGTGGAGAAGATGAGAAATAAAATCAGAGAACTGGCAAGCAAAAACAATGGATGGGGAAATGAGTATCGAGCAAATAGGTACAGACAATTTGTCAGGGGATGGGTGAACTATTTCAAAATGGCAGATATGAAGAACCTATTGCTTGAAGTAGATGAATGGGTGCGCCGAAAAGTGCGGGCAGTTTACTGGAAACAGTGGAAGAAGGTAAAAACCCGTTACAAGATGTTGAGAAAGTATAACATACCAGATAGAAGAATACATGAGATGGCAAACTGCCGCAAAGGCACTTGGCGAGCATCTCTCATGCTAAACAGTGTACTCACCAATAAAGAAATAGTCAACCTTGGCTATATTACAATGGCTGACTACTATCTGAAAGTAAGTGTAAACTAGAGAACCGCCGTATACCGAACGGTACGTACGTGCGGTGTGGGAGGTCGGCTAATCAAATAATGGTTAGCCTCCTACCCGATCATATTAAAGATAATGCATATAAATTTTACAGCATCAGTATGAGTGAAGTAATGAAAAGAATGGGGATGAAGATTATGTAAAAAGACTTGCTTGATTCACGTGGGTTGACAGGCTGCAATTGTTGCGGTTATACTGGTATGGATATGGAAATGGGGTGAGACAGCATGCTCTGGACGATTATCATTGTCCTGGTGATTATACTGGATCAGGCTACGAAGTTCTATGTTAAGAATAACCTGCCACTGGAACAGAAAAATGAAGTTATAAAAAATTTTTTTTACTTTACGCATGTACAGAATACCGGCGCCGCTTTCGGTATGTTAAAAAACGGACGGTATTTCTTTATCGTGCTGACTGTAATAGTTGTCGGTGTGCTGGTATATATACTTGTCAGGAATAACAGGCGTTTTTTGCGGCTTGCTATTTCATTTATTATCGCCGGCGCGTTGGGGAATTGGATTGACCGTGTATTAACCGGAAGTGTTACAGATTTTTTGGATTTTTATATTTTTGGGTATAATTATCCTGTTTTTAATGTGGCTGATATCTGTATAAATATTGGCACGTTTTTACTTATAATATATTTGTTTTTTTTAAATCCTGAGGCAATCGTAAAAAAAGCGGGAGGAAACTCAAACTGAAGCTGCGGCGGGTGATGAAGGAAATGGAGAATACAAAATCTTATGTTTTCCATATAGAAGAGGATGAGGATAAGCGGCTGGACGTTTTTTTGGCCGAAAATCTTCCGGAGGTTTCCAGAAGCTATGTACACAAGCTTATTGAGGAAAATCGTGTTCTTGTAAACGGAGGTAATGCGAAAAGTAAGCTTAAAATCCGGTCCGGAATGGCAGTAACGGTAGATTTACCGGATCCCGAGCCTTTGAAGGTTGAACCGTGGAACCTTCCGCTGGATATTGTATATGAAGACGGGGACATAATTATCATAAATAAGCCGAAAAATCTGGTTGTTCACCCTGCTCCGGGGAACATGGGAGATACTCTGGTGAATGCACTTCTGTACCACTGCGGGGATTCCCTGTCGGATATCAACGGTGTAATCCGGCCCGGTATTGTGCATCGCATTGACAAGGATACAACAGGACTTCTGGCGATAGCGAAAAACAATATTGCGCATAGGTCTTTATCAATACAGCTGAAGGATCACAGTATGGAACGCATATATCAGGCAATTGTCGAAGGAATTATCCGGGAAGACAGAGGGGTTGTTGATGCGCCGGTCGGACGGCATCCCTCGGACCGTAAGAAAATGGCTGTTACTCCGGGTAAGGGCAAGGCAGCGATTACCCATTTTGAAGTATTATCCCGCCTTAATGGCGCTACGCATGTAAAATGCAGGCTTGAAACCGGAAGGACACATCAGATACGGGTTCATATGGCCTATATCCGTCATCCTGTTTATGGCGATCCTGTTTATGGAAATAACTCATCCAATGTCGTTACCAACGGACAAATGCTCCATGCCAGGCATTTAATCCTGAAGCACCCGTCCACCGATGAGCGGATGCAGTTTGAAGCGCCTCTTCCGGAGGATTTTGAAAATCTTTTAAAAGTCTTGGGGAAGCAGGGAGGAAGCGAAAGAACCGTCTCCCTGCTTTCCTAATGATATTTATCGTTCCTCTCTGAAATAAGCATTCCCAAGATCTTTTGGGGGAGTATGTCGGCTGCTTTTCCGTATGGAACCGAATATTATCACAAGAATGGTGGCAAGATAAGGCAGCATTCTCAGGAAGTATTGGTTTATATTTATGTTCCATAGCTGGATACGGAAGCCCACGATATCCAAACCGCCGAACAGCATAGCCCCCCACAGGGCCTTATACGGATTCCATGAGGTAAAGATTACAAGGGCTACGGCAATCCAGCCGCGGCCTGATGTAATATTGTCCTGCCATGAGGGAACAAAAACGAGAGACAGGTAAGCTCCGCCCAAGCCGCAGAGGGCTCCTCCAATCAGGATATGAACATATTTATACAGGGAAACATTGATACCTGAGGCATCCGCCGCCGAGGTATTTTCACCTACAGCCCTGAGGTTAAGGCCCCAGCGGGTATTGTACAGGTATATGCCCAGAAGAACGGCAATGACATATCCAAAGTATACGAACGCATCCTGTTCTAGGAAAATTGAAAGAACGGGGCCGAGAACCGGAATTTTACCAAGAAAGGGTATTGTTGCAGGACAGAAATGGCGGCTGAAGGACTCGGGCAGGACCTTTCCCATAAGACGTTGGCCCCAGAAACGGGACAGACCGGAGCCAAAAATAGTTAACGCCAGACCCGTAACAACCTGATTTGTTCTTAATGTTACCGTAAGAAAGGCATAAATCAGAGCCCCAAGCGCACCGAAAATCATTGCGAACAGAAGGGCAAATACAGGGTTTTCCGTTACAATAGCAACCTGAAACCCGGCTACGGCACCTAAGAGCATCATACCTTCAATACCGAGGTTAAGGTTACCGGCCCGTTCATTGCACATAGCGCCAAGAATGGCAAAAAGCAGGGGTGTTCCCGCAATAACAGCGCTCTTTAGGAACAGTATCAGCATTTTTCCGTACCTCCGTTGAAGATTTGTTTCCTTTCAAAAAAGCGAATTCGGTATCGTGCAAAAAACTCACTTCCAAGGATACAGAAAAGAATCATTCCCTGTAAAACTTCCGCGGCAGCCTGGGGTATCTGCAAAGCCGATTGAATGTATGAACCGCCTTGCAGAAGTATGGCAAAAAGGAAGGAAACAAGCAAAACAAAGGGTGCGCTTAATCCTGAAAGCCAGGTTGTTATTATAGCTGTAAAACCGTAGCCGCTTGACACATTCAGAGTAAGTGTTTTATTAACGCCCGAGGCCTGGATGACACCGGTAACACCGCAAAGGCCTCCGCTCAGAAGCATAGCCGTAAGGATAACATAAAAAACATTCATGCCTGCGTACCGTGATGTGCTGACACTTTCACCTACAATCGCAATTTCAAACCCCTTTTTGGTCTTTTTCATAAACCATGCCACCAGCACCACCAGTATAAGGGCTATAAAAAGGCCTGTATGAACTCCGAATACTTTAGGAAGCAAGGCATATGCAGGATAGGTTGTTATTTTTGGGAAACCCATTGCCTTTGGGTCACGCCAGGGTCCGTATTGGAGGTAAGTAATCCATTGAAGAGCAATGTAATTCAACATTAATGTCATGATTGTCTCGTTGGCGCCGAATCGTGCCTTGAAAAAAGCGGGAATCAGCGCCCAGAGGCCCCCTGCCAGAAAGCCGGCAAGAAACATGAGCGGCAGAATCAGAAAAGGCGGAATGCCATCAATTTTCAATGCCACATAGCTGGCCGCGAAGGCTCCCATCATAATCTGACCTTCACCACCGATATTCCAGAATTTCATTTTAAAGGCGATAAGGATACCAAGTGAGGTTACCACCAATGGAATCATTTCGATTAGCGTGGCGCGGAAACGGATATTGGTGCCCAGAGCGCCCTTTATCATATTTGAGTAAACCGTTACAGGATTATATCCCAGAAAAACAATAAAAAGACTTGAAACAAGTATTGCGGAAAGTATAGCAATCAGGCGTATCAGAACCATTTGTTTTATTGAAGTATCCGAACGCTTTACAATTTGCATGTCGTTTCCTCCTCTGCCAATGAAGACAATGTTTCTCCGGCCATAAGAAGTCCAAGACCTTCTTTTGTGATAAGCCGGCTTTCAGTTATACCGGTAACACTGCCGTCACACAGAACCATAATTCTGTCGCATAGTTCCAGCAAAACATCCAGATCCTCACCGATGTATAGAATTCCAACACCTTTTTGCTTCTGTTCCGTCAAAAGCTCATATATATTATAGGAAGCGCCGATATCAAGACCCCTGACAGGATATGCCGTGATTAAAAGGTGAGGGCTGGCGTCTATTTCACGCCCCAGAAGAACCTTCTGTATATTACCGCCTGACAGCTTCCGGATGGGGGTGCCAATTCCCGGGGTTTGGATATCCAAACGTTTCTTTACACGTTCTGCCTTGTTACGGGCAGGTTTTCTGTCAATCGTAATTCCGGGCTGATTCAAATAATCTTTTAGCAGCATATTGTCAACCATATCCATTGAAGCCACCAGACCCATTCCAAGACGATCCTCCGGAATGAAACTCATACTGATGCCTCTTTTTATAATATCACGGGGACTATGCCCTACAATACTTTCTCCTTCAAAGAGAATGTTTCCTTTTTCCACCGGGTATAAACCGGAAATTGTTTCGCAGAGTTCTTTCTGGCCGCTTCCGGCAACTCCGGCAACCCCAAGGATTTCTCCTTCAAAAAGCTTAAAGGAGACATTATCCAACACCTTTATATTATGCTCGCCCAAAGCCGTAAGATTTTCAACCGTCAATAACAATTTACCCTTTTTTAACGGGCTTTTCTCAATGGAAAGATCAACAGGTTTTCCAACCATCAGTTCGGTAAGTTCACGTATATTCGTATCAGGTGTTTTGAGTGTGCTCACTGTTTCGCCCTGGCGAAGAACAGTCACCCGGTTGGATATAGTCATAACCTCATTCAATTTGTGTGTGATGATAATGATAGCGCAGCCCTTTTTAGCGAGATTATTTAAAATATCAAACAATTTTTCCGTTTCCTGTGGTGTAAGGACGGCAGTAGGTTCATCCAGAATGAGGATCTTTGCGCCACGGTATAAAACCTTAAGGATTTCCACCGTTTGCTTTTCACTGACAGCCATATCCGATATTCTTTTTGTTATATCAAATTCAAGGCAGTAATTCTTCATCACCGAACGGATCTTCCGGTATGCTGCTTTCCTGGACAGAAAAAGAGGGCCTTTCTCTGCCAGAAGGATATTTTCAGCGGCCTGAAGGACATCAATAAGCTTAAAATGCTGGTGTATCATTCCAATTCCCAGTTCAAAGGCATGTTTCGGGGAATGGATTCGAACAGATTTTCCGCGAATGGCAATACTTCCGATGTCCGGTGTATATATCCCGGACAGCATATTGACCAGAGTGCTTTTCCCTGCTCCGTTTTCTCCGAGCAAAGCATGAATCTCGCCCTGGTATACTGTCAGGTTAATATTGCGGTTGGCCCTGATAACACCGAATGTTTTACAGATGTTTCTCATTTCAACAAAAACTGTTTTTCCCATGTATGCACCCTTACGTCAGATATTTTTGTTCCCTCGGGATTTTTATAAACCAATTACAATCATTTACTTGTCTGAAAGAATAAAAATGGCATAAGACGGTAAAAAGCAGCAGGACTAAAGGTATTCCTTTAATCCTGCGCACTTATGTATTCTAACCTGCTATTCGGGAATAGTTCCGATAACTCCTTCTACAAACCACATAATTGACAGCATTTCCTCATCGGTGAGGGCAGTGCCTTCCGGAACCTTAATATTTCCGGACTGATCCTTTATAGGTCCCTGGAATACCTGGAATTCGCCGCTTTTTATTTTTGTGGTCATTTCGTCCACTTTAGCCTGGGCGCCTTCCGGAGCAATATCCGAAAGCGGGGCAAGGTAGACAATACCCTCATTCATGCCTTCCCAGTAATTTTCGCTTTTCCATGTTCCATCAATAACCTTCTGCACCTGATCCACATAATAGGGGCCCCAATCCCAGACAGGTGCGGTCAAGAACGCTTTAGGCGCAATATCCCTGGTATCACAGTTGTAACCGACGGCCCATTTTCCGCGTTCCTGGGCTGCCTGCTGCGGACCTGTTGTATCCTGGTGCTGCGCTATAACATCGCAATTCTTGTCCAGTAAAGCAACTGCTGCGGCTTTTTCGGTTGCGGGATCATACCAGGTAGAGGTCCAGACAACCTCAACGGTGGCATCCGGATTTACTGAACGTACACCCAGCGTAAACGCGTTAATGCCGCGGATTACTTCAGGAATCGGAAATGCGGCGACATAGCCGATCTTGTTTGTTTCTGTTTTCATTCCGGCAACAATACCCGATAGATAACGCGGCTGATACATTCTTCCGAAATAGTTCAGCATATTGTCGGCATCCATATATCCGGAACAGTGAAGGAATTTAACGTCAGGATACTCTTCAGCCATATCGAGCGTATGTTCCATATAGCCGAATGATGTTGTGAAGATTACATTGCATCCCTGGTCAATAAAAGACTGCATGACAGGTACGCTGGAGTTGTCCTCATCACTGACATTCTCAACGAAGAGGGTTTCAACCCCCAGTTTTTCTTTAAGATAAAGCCTGGCCTGTTCATGTGCATAAGTCCATCCGGCATCTCCTCCCGAGCCGATATACACAAACCCAACCTTAACTTTGTTTGCTTTTGTGCCGCCCTGTCCTGCGTTACAGCCGGTCAGCAGCAACGCGAAACATAAAACAGCAACCAATAATGACAGAACTCTCTTTTTCATTATTCATGCCTCCTTGAAAATAATTTTTTCATTCTGAAAAGCTTCTATTACAACAAGGGATTCCAGATGAATTCCCTGATTGCGCAAAATACGGCTTCCCGGCTGAAATCCTTTTTCGATGACAATCCCTACGCCGCAAACATGAGAACCGGCTTGCTTCGCTATATCCATAAGACCAAGCATTGCTTGTCCGTTGGCAAGAAAATCATCAATCAGAAGAAGCCTTTCGCCGGTAGAAAGAAACTGCCGGGAGACGGATATTGTATATTCGGTTTCTTTTGTAAAGGAATATACTCTCCCTTTATATACATCAGCAGACATATTCCATCCTGTTTGCTTTTTAGCGAATACAACGGGGACACCGAAATGATATCCTGTACATAAGGCGAAGGCAATACCGGAAGTTTCGACAGTTAAAATTTTATCAACGGCGGTGTCTTTGAAACGTTGATAAAATTCCCTGCCAATGCCGAAGGCAAGCTGAGGATCGATCTGATGGTTGATAAACGCGTCCACCTTCAGTATATTTCCGTTAATCACTTTCCCATCCTGTAATATACGTTGTTTTAGCAATTCCATAAAAAGAAGGCGCTCCTGTATTTTAAACATAGGATAATAAATCACTCTTTATTCTACAACAATACCGGTCAGGAAACAACAAAAACTTATAGGGAGCAGGGGACGGTTCCCTTTTCAGGTAAAGCTGTGATATAATATCCTCGCAAACGAGGATATCATATGCCTCCGGCGGAATTGATGCGCGTGCATAATTTTTTACTTCGCAAAAAATGCACATGCGCGATTATATCATGCAATTTCTTCGAAATTCATGATATAATATGCTGGTGACAGGCTTGAAATATTAAGGGTATGACTATCCTTAATGATATTGGGGAGGCAGATATGAAAGCAATACTTGAAGAAATAAAAAGAATGAAGAAGGAAAAGAACGCGGTTATTGTAGCTCATAACTACCAGGTAGACGAAGTCCAGGATCTGGCTGATGAGGTAGGGGATTCTTTTAAATTAAGCCAGTATTGCGCTTCTGTAAATGCGGATATTATCGTTTTTTGCGGTGTATATTTTATGGCTGAAAGCGCAAAGGTTCTTTCGCCGGAGAAAACAGTTCTTTTGCCCGAGATAGACGCGGGATGCCCGATGGCCGATATGGTAACCGCAGACGCGCTTAGAGAGGAAAAACAAAAGTATCCGGGTGCGGCGGTGGTTTGTTATATAAACTCACCGGCTTCGGTAAAGGCGGAATCCGATATTTGCTGTACTTCATCAAATGCACTGAATGTTGTAAAATCCCTTCCAAACAAAGATATCCTTTTTGTTCCGGATCAAAACCTTGGAAGTTATGTCGCAAAGCAAGTGCCCGAGAAAAATATACATTTATGGAAGGGGTACTGTATCACACACCACAGGGTATTGAAGGACAGTGTTGAAAAAGCCAGAAGTCTTCATCCCGATGCTCTTTTACTGGTGCATCCTGAGTGTAGGTCTGAGGTTGTCGAAATGGCCGATTTTGTTGGAAGTACCGCTCAGATTATTGAATACGCCAGAAAAAATCCGTTGGGGGAATTTATCATTGGAACCGAAATGGGGATTATACACAAATTGAAACAGGACAGTCCGGAAAAGGAAATTTATCTTTTGGACCAGGGTATGGTTTGCCCCAATATGAAAAAAACAACGATTGAGAGTATTCACCGGGCTTTGAGTGATATACGGTATCAGATTACAGTTGAAAAAAGAGTTGCGGCAGGTGCGCGGAAGGTACTGGAAGCTATGTTGGCTGTTTAAATGGACAGGCTTCGGAATAATAATAATTTCTTTGCACTGTTGATGGAGTTGGAGTATATGAAAAGAATAATGATCTATTTTATAATTTCGGTGTTTGTATTGGCCGGATGCGGCAAAGATAAAACCCGTGCTGTGAATAATACGGCCGGTTACACTTCGGAGGCAGTTCAGGAAAAAACAGAAAGTGGTGAATATGCGGGAATTTCCACTCAGATGATGCAGCCTTCCGCGGTATATGATGAAGTAACGGAAGAATCTCTCAGAATCATGAAAGAGATGGTGCTTTCCGATGCTGTTCCGAATGACCTGATTAGATACATAAAAGAACATATGGCAGCAGCCCGTCCCGATGTTGCGGAAAGTATGCTCCTTGTACTTGAGAGTGTTCAGAAAGCATGGCTGGAATATTATATAAACAGCCAAAATGGCAATTTTGGTGACCAAGCAGAAAAGGATATAAATAACAACGGATTTGTTGTTATATCCATACATGAAAGCATGGTTCCGGTATTGGATTATGACATATACCTGACATGGAGGGACAAGCTATCCGAATGGTTCGTATGTTATTTGGAACTGGCAAGTGAGGAAGCGGGCAAGCCGGCTGTGTACAACGGGCAGTTGAAAATTTCACTGGATGAACTTGAATACCGTTTGACGCAAGCTTCGGAGTTTATTGAAAAATATCCGAAATGTGTCAGAATCAATGAGATTATTAACTTATACGATATATATTTATATTCTTATCTTTATGGATATGATAGTGCACCGGTGTTTGATTACAAAACAAACCGTGTTTCAAAGGAGTTTTTGGAGCGATATAAAGCTTTCATAGAGAATAATCCACATTTGGAGATAACGGAAGTAGTTTCGGATTTTGTCGGTTTATTGGAGAAAAATTCATATAATCTCACAACTGAAGTTGAGACTTATATACAGGAAATTTTTAAGAAATTGCATATGAAGAGGATAGTTGTCCGAAACGACACAGGAAGGCGATTTTTGATTGAGCGGATAGGGATGCTGCTGCCCGGAACAGGGTTTACCTGGCACTGTGCCGGATTTGCGGGATATGAACATACTGCTGTAGTGGAAAGCATTCATACGGAGGACAGCAATCCGGTATATAACGTAATAGGACAGGTGGATGACTTTTCAGATGGTGAAATAGCTTCTGAATTAATGTCAATTTTCCTTCAGTATCGAATAGAAAGTAATATCCTTTCCCAGTATAAATCAGCTCCTGTTATGAACGACTCCGATTTTGACGAACTGGAACTCATCCGTTATCCTTTTGTCACAGGACATCGTTGGTTTCAGTACCCCATTGACGGATATAATAACCGGTGCAGTATTGAGACCGAAATTATAGGAGTGTCCGAGGATGAAGGTGTCTCCGTTTACGAAGTGGAGTATCGCAACCTTTCCACCGGAGGGAATGAAAAAAGACTGATTCAAGCCGGCAGGGGTACAATTGGCTTTATCAAGCTTTTTACCGATTCCGCGGGGGAGGTTTTCTATGTTGGATACAGTATTGATACCGAAAAGTCAGGATATAAACAGCCATAGATTCAATGAGCTTTATTGACCATATTTCCGGGAAGCATTGCATTTTTTTTATGAAAATGTTAATATAACGTATACAGAAACAGGGTGATAAAAAATGAGATCAAAATTACTGCTGGGATTGCTTGTTTACGGAGTTGTTCCCATCATTATTATTGTACTTCTTTTTGTATGGAATATATTTTTCGGCTTTGGGGGAATTCTGGCCTATCTTTTGCTGATAATTTTTATTAACCGTACGGGATTGTACCAGATGATCGGCAACCTGGAATATCGAAAGGGAAACCTTCAAAAGACGGCAGAATGGTTCGGTAAATCTGCAAATTCAAAAAAAGCAGGAACGAATATAATTGTTAATTACGGTTTTGTGCTGTTAAAATCAGGCCGACTTGATGAAGCTGAAAAAGTGCTTCAAAGTGCAGTGGAAAAAAGTAATGACCGGGACGGAAAAAACCTTGCCAAATCCAATCTCGCACTAGTAATCTGGAAAAAAGGCGGGCTTGATGATGCCATTTCCATGCTTGAAGGAGTTGTTTCTGAGTATAAGACCACAGCAGTATACGGCAGTCTGGGGTATATGGTCATTGAAAAGGGAGATTTGGATAAGGCGTTAAAAATCAATCTGGAAGCATATGAATATAATGATGACAACGCCATTATACAAGACAATCTGGCTCATTTGCACCACCTGAGGGGGGAAATGGATAGAGCCGGGGAAATATTCAAAAAGCTTATGGGGAAGGCCCCGCATTTTCCCGAGGCATATTATGATTACGCTCAATACCTGGAGGATGAAGGAAAAGCCCGGAAGGCTGCCGGCATGTACAGGAAAGCGTTGTCCTGTCCCTTCAGCTTTACAAGCACAATAACGAAGGAACAGGTGCAAAATAGATACGAAAGGTTGGTATCGGAAAATCCGGATGAAGCTGCCGATATATAACCGGTTTGATCAAAAAAATGACCTGTCCGGTGTAAAACAGAAAAGAGGCTAACAATGGATGAAAAGAACCGATATATACCATAAGGCATTTTGTTTGGACAACCGATTGACAGAGTTGTCCTCTTCAATTGAAAAACAGTGCGGGGCAGTGTTTGAGAAAATCGGGCGGATCGCGGCCTTCAATCACGGCAAGGTTATACAGGCCATGCGGCAATATAGGGTAAGTGATACCCATTTCAGCGGTTCTACCGGATACGGATATAACGACAGGGGCAGGGAGGTTTTGGAACAGGTTTATGCCGGTGTATTTGGAGCGGAGGATGCATTGGTACGGCATCAGATAACCTGTGGAACTCATGCGCTGGCTTTATGTTTATATGGTATTTTAAGGCCGGGAGACGAACTTTTATCGGTTACAGGGAAACCATACGACACGCTTGAGGAAATTATTGGGATACGCGGTAAAGGTGGAACAGGAACACTGAAGGATTATGATATATCCTATCGACAGATTGAACTTGCCGAAAACGGAGGGATTAACCTTGAGGCTGTTGCGAATTCCATTAAAACCGACACTAGGATGGTATTTCTTCAGCGTTCCCGCGGGTATGACTGGAGGGAACCTGTAACGGTAATGGAAATTGAAAAGACAGTTTCAGTGGTGAAACGAAAAAAATCCAATATTATCGTTATGGTGGATAACTGTTATGGTGAGTTTGTTGAGATGAAGGAACCTACCGAAGCCGGGGCGGATATTATTGCGGGTTCGTTAATTAAAAACCCCGGCGGCGGGCTTGCTCTCTCAGGGGGGTATGTTGCGGGACGAAGGGATTTGATTGAACAGATCGCTTATCGTATGACCGTGCCGGGTATAGGCAGGGAAGTTGGAGCTACATTGGGACAGAACAGGGCTTTGTTCCAGGGCTTTTTCATGGCACCGCATACGGTGGCGGAAAGCTTGAAGGGTGCGGTATTCGCGTCTGCCCTGTTAAAAAAACTGGGTTATGAAACATGTCCCGATTTTGACGGGGAACGGAGCGATATAATACAGGCCATACGGTTTGGTAACCCTGAGGCGGTTATCGCTTTCTGTCAAGGTATTCAAAAAAGCTCGCCTGTTGATGCTTTTGTTACACCTGAACCATGGGATATGCCGGGGTATGATTGTCCTGTTATTATGGCGGCGGGAGCGTTTGTACAGGGGTCATCCATAGAACTGTCAGCGGATGCGCCAATACGGCCTCCCTATATAGCGTACCTTCAAGGCGGTCTTGTTTATGAGCATGTAAAGCTTGGTGTGCTATGCGCCATTCAGGAATTAATAAACAGGGAGCTATTGATACTGTAAAACATATGAGAAAACTTCTTTATGTCATTATATATTCTTTAAAAAGGCATTATGGAGGAGAGAATGGACAATACAAAAGGAAAAACAATACAGATTAAAGATAATACCCGAAGGGAATCCATCCGTAAGGAACAGCGGAAGCGAAAGCTGATACGGGTCATATTTATTCTCTTTTCCCTCTTATATTTGCCTGCGCTATGGAAATGGGTATTTCACGGAAACATTGAGACGAGTGTTCTGCATTCCGGAATTATGGAAATGAAAATTTCGGCTGAAGGAGTTTTTATCCGCTCTGAAGTTCCCATCAACGCTGTCCGGGAGGGAATAATAATCCCGGCGGTAAACCAGGGGGAACGGGTTCCAAACAAATACAGCTTTGCAAAGCTTGTCGATAAAAGCAGTCAGCAGACATTGCAGCGTATAGAGAGCATGGAGAGGGATATTATTCGGCAAACGACCGATGAGTCACCGAACATACTTGATGGAGACCCCGCATTTCATGAAAAGGTCCAGAATGAAGTAAACAAGCTTACCGAACTGGCACTTGAAAAGAACATAATACCTGTCGATGCTGTAAAATCCACATTGGAGCAATTGTTATACCAGAGAAACAGGGAAATATTTAAAAAACAGGATGATCGCCTTTACCTTCAAAAAAACAAGGAGGAGCTGGAGAAATTACAAAACAGCCTTACCTCTGACGCTATTAATGTACAAGCTGAATTTTCCGGCCTTGTCGTATGGGATAATATTCCATACGATGAAAAATTCAAATCGGAGAACATAAATAATCTGGCGCTTGAGGATTTGTTCGCAGATGATAATAAACAAAAGGAATATCAGATTCAGTCCATTGGCGTTGGTGATTCATTTAATGTTGAAAAAGACCAGGTGTTTGCCCGGCTTGTAAACAATGAAAAGAGCTGGTTTGTCTGCGCTGTTGAACATAAGAATGCGGAATATGTCAAGCCTGGGAACAGCATACTTTTAAAAGTGGAAGGTATTGATACCGGCATCGGATGCAATGTGGAATCCATTCAGCCGACAGGAGACAAATTGAAGGTAATAATGTCCTTTAATGAATCGGTGGAGAAAACAATTTATTTGCGTTATGCAAAATCGGAATTGATATTCAATAACATACAAGGTATAAAAGTTCCGGTAAGAAGCCTGACCAACTTTAACGTGTATGATAGTACAGCGGATATTATTGTTGTAAGGTTTGATCGTGCTTCGGTAAAAAGGGTAAAAGTACTGGCCCGGCAGGATGCTTTTGCGATTATTGAAGCTGTTGCTGACACAAAAGAAACAAATCCTGTCCGGGTTTTTGATGTTTATGTTGTAAATCCCCAAAATATTTCTGAAGGGCAGGTGATTGAATAATGTCATACCCTGGAGCCGAAACAATTGAAAAAAACCTGGCTGATGTCAGGTTCAGGATTAAAGCCGCGGCTGCCAAAAGCGCCCGCAGTGAAGATGATATATTACTTGTTGCCGTATCAAAAACGGTAACGGCTGACGCCATTGAAACTGCAATTCAAAAAAAAGTAAATCATTTTGGTGAAAATAGGGTTCAGGAACTCATCAAAAAATACGATATATTGAAAGAGAGATGTATATGGCATCTTATTGGCCGCCTTCAGACCAATAAGGTAAAGTATGTGATAGATAAAGTTGCCATGATACATTCACTGGATCGATTGGAACTGGCAGAGGAGATTCAAAAAAGAGCTCAAGCCTGTGGCCGGATTATGGAGGCTTTGGTACAGGTTAATATTTCCGGGGAAGATACAAAAACAGGTATTACTCCCGGAGAATTGATCCCATTTGTCAGAAAGGTTGCCGCATTCCCCAATATAAAGGTTATGGGGCTGATGACAATTGCTCCGTTTGTTGATAACCCCGAAGAAATACGCTGGATTTTCCGGGAATTAAAAAACATTTCAGTTGACACAACCCGGGAAAATATTGATAATGTTGTTATGCGTCATTTATCCATGGGGATGAGCGGAGACTTTGAAGCGGCAATAGAGGAAGGAGCCAATATTGTACGTATAGGCAGCAGTATCTTTGGAGAAAGGCATTAATCCGGAAAGCTGGGCCTGGAAATATAACGAGGAATCAAGATGTCCTCCACCTCTATAGGTGGCGGATACCGATTATCTTAATCAGGCGGTGAGCATATCTCCCGCCTTCGGATAAGAACCTTGTTGCGGTGTGATGCAATTGCCATGCATTGCTCCTTATTAGCAGCTAAATCGGATATTTTACTTAAGATGAGTGGGAGGAAGATACATATGGCAAACATTTTAAACAAGATGCTTGATTTTGTTGGGTGGGAATCGCAGGAAGTTGACGAGGAATTTTTTGACGATGAAGTGGAAGAAGTCGGCAAAAATGATCATCACCCGGTTCAAGGGAAAAAAAATCATGGGAAGGTATTGAATCTCAACAACAATTCCAACACCAAGGTGGTTGTGGTATCACCGCAGAACATTAATGATGCGAAGGATATCTGTGATCATCTTCGTTCAAACCGGTCCATTGTTATGAATGTTGAAGAAATTGAAACTCAAATCGCACAGAGGATTGTCGACTTTTTAAGCGGAGCTGTATATTCACTGGACGGAAATATCCAGAAGATTTCTTCAGGAATCTTTTTGGCAACACCAAACAGTGTGGATATTCTGGGAGACATAAGGGATGATCTTAGAAATAAGGGTGTGTTTCCGTGGGTGAAATAACGGAGGTTTATAGATGGCAGTAAAACTTAGCGCTGCGGTTATTATATTTTTCAGAGTTGTAGAGATACTGATTCTATTGCGTATAATACTATCATGGATTCCGTTCAAAAGGGAATACGCAATTGTACGGTTTGTTTTTTCTGTAACCGAACCTATATTGGCCCCTATCAGAAATCTGATAGCCCGTTCATCTGTCGGCAAGAACATGATGTTTGATTTTTCTCCGATACTGGCATATATTATCCTGGGAATTCTTCAAAGGATTATTCTGATGCTGATAGCGAAAATATGAGGTTCTATACCTGGAGGTAGAGACATGAATTTTACACCAAACGATTTATCGAATATTGTATTCCGTAAATCCGTTATGGGTGGCTTGAATGAAGATCAGGTTTATGAAGTCGTTCAGAAGATTATTGAAGATTATTCTGATTACATCCGTGAGTTGATGAAAACAAAAGACCAGATCATGGAACTTAAAGACAGGCTTTCCCATTTTGAGAAAATAGAAGAGACACTGAGAAACAGCCTGGTTCTTGCCCAGCAAACCAGCAGTGAAATTATCTCGAACGCTGAAAAAAGAGCGGAAAATATCATAACCGAAGCACAAAACAGAGTCAGAAATATTGTCGAGGAATCGAACAGAGAAGTAATAAAAATACAGTTTGAAGCCGAACGGTTGAAAAAGGATCTGATTGTTTACAAAGGAAAGGTTGCGGGGATTATACAGGCTCAGATGAAGCTTCTGGACGAGATGGACTGAATAAGAAATAATGAGGCGCTCCGAATATTGAGGGAGCGCTTTTTTGATAGGTTTTAAATTTTCCCTTCAGCCTGGTGCTGCGGGAAGAATAACCGAAAATACCGCGCCTGTGCCTGATTTAGTGTTTGCTTTTATCTCTCCGCCAAAGTCCTTAATGATTCCATAGGATATATAAAGCCCCAGCCCGGTTCCCCTGCCCACTTCCTTTGTGGTAAAGAAAGGATCAAAAATCCTGTCGGCGATATGTTTTGGAATACCCCCGCCTGTGTCCTCTATTTCCACTATGACACGGTTTGTCAGACGGTACGAGCGAATAACGATTTTTTTCTCCCAGTTCTGAACCCACAGAGGAGAATTTTCCATTTGCCTGAACTGCAGTACGGTTTCCTCATGATCGTCCAGCGCGTCTCTTGCGTTTCCTATAATGTTCAGAAATACCTGCTCTAAACGGTTGTTGTCTGCCATAACCATCAGATTGGAATCAAGATGCAGCTCAACTGAAATGGAATGGTTTGTCAACTGCCGGCCAATTAAATGGAATATCTCCTTCAGTGGCTTATTGATGTCGATAAGTTCCTTTGTCTTTGGATCGTTCCGGCTAAATACCCTTAAATGCTGTATTATTATATTGATCCTGTCGATCTGAGCCTGTATGGAATTCAATTTATCATGTAATAACGGTTCTGTAAGTTTTCCAAGGTCGGCGGATTTTTTAAGCCCCTGTGCGATCAAGCTGATTACTCCCAGAGGCTGGTTGATTTCATGGGCTATGCCTGCAGCCATTTCACCCAGGGTTGCTAATTTTTCCGATTGTATCAACTGCGCGTCTTTTTCCCTTAATTCATCGGTTCTTTTCCGAACGATTTTTTCGAGATCATCAGCGTTACGCTGCAATTCTTCTTCCAGGCTCTTTCTTTTTAATCCTGCGCAAATTTCCTCCGAGATCAGGTTTAGTGCCTGTGTTTCTTCCAGATAAAGATTTTCCAGTCTTTTAGGGATCATCACATGTAAAATTCCCAGAAGAGTTGTCTCCGAAAGTACAGGAATATGATAGAGGTACATTTTCTCTTTAAAAGGGATTTGATAAGTGTTTTTACCGGATGTCACCGTCATGGTGAACTCCTCTTTGCATATTTTCCTCTTTATATATGCTTCCATGCAATTTTCCGATAATGCTCCGCCGCAGCACATCTTTGTTATTGGGTAGCAGCAAGCGGAGGAAGAGAACGTATCTGAATTGTTTTGTAGATTTTGTGAGTATAAATGAAGGCTTTTTGTCAGTTTATCGTGAAGACATATGGACACAGCAGGGATCTCCAGAAAATCCTGTATAAGTTTTAAAATTTCTAAAAGCATATCATCCTGCTTTTTATTCCTGTTTACAAGTCTGGTAATATCAATAAGAACTTTATTCAATTTTTGCTGAAGGTTTTCCTTTGTCGTATCCCTTGCAATTATGATAAAACCCAAAAGGACGCCGCTGTCTGTTCTCATTGCTGAAACAGTGACATCAACAGGTATATAATGACCCTGTTTTGCTTTTGCGTTGGCCGGAAAAGAAGTTGCTCCGGAATCATTGTTTTCACAATCGGAGCAGGAATTTTTACCGGAGAATTCATGATCATGAAGAATCGGGCAGGGTGTCCCCAATATTTCATTTGAAGTATATCCCATAAGTTTTTCGGCACTGCGGCTCCACATCAAAACCTGTTCCTTGGGATCAGTTGCGATTAACGCATATTCTTCGGAGCAGGAAAGAATACTATCAAGAAGAGCATAGTCTTCAGGAAACCCCTTAAAATGATATTGCATGGAATATCTCCTTCCTTTAGCAGGATGTTTTTCAAGTGCTGTAATTCCTCAGATATCCGTATATTTCTGCTATTTACCCAATTCATTTCAACACAGCTTTTCCATCTTTTATCTGAAGACCGAGAATTGTCAGATCATCATCTGAGACTTCTGCGGTAAGTTTTATTATTTTATCATCAATGGCTTTAACTACTGATTCAACAGGGCCTTCTCTCTTCTGATAAATCAAATTTCTGATGGCCTCCTGTCCCATAACCGAACCCTTTTCCCATGAGTCGGTTACTCCATCTGTAAACAACAAAAGCATATCATCCGCATAAAGCTGATATTGCTTTACATCGTAAGCAACATCTTCAAAGGTACCTAATATAGTCCCGGTGGAGGATAGAGTGATTAGCGTATTATCATGAATCAAGTATTGATCAATGTGTCCTGCGGAAGCATAGTACATTCTTTTTGTCCTTTTGTCGATACAGCCGGTAAATAGCGTAGCAAAAACAACAGAGGAGGTATTCCTGCATAACTCCAGGTTCAGGTCTTTAAAATCTGCCGCCAGGCTCTTTTCAATATCGGTATCCGGTCCGTAATATTTCATTCTGAAAAAGTAAGCTTTAATCATTATAGCGTTCACAGCAGCCAGTATGCCGTGGCTGCACACATCAAAAATATAAAAGAAAATATAATCCTCGGTTTCGAATATATCATACATGTCGCCTCCAACCTTGTCACAGCTTCTGTAGACACAGGATGTATCAATGAGTTGGAATTCGGCAAGATCCAAAGGAAGAAAATTCATAAGTGTGCGTTGAGCGGAGTCATGTAGATTTTGCAGATACCGGTTTTTTATGATAAGATCCTCATGGAGCTTCTTATTCTCAACCATTATATCTTTTTTTTGTATTGCCTTTTCCAGACTAAAAACAAGCTTTTCCACCTGAAAGGGTTTTTGAAAATAATAAAATGCTCCCTCACTCATCGCTGCAACGGCATTATCCGTATCACCATGCCCGGTTAAAACGATAATACCTATATCGGCGTCGATAGACAGAATTTGCTTAATAACATTCAAACCTGAAACACCAGGCATTTTCATATCTGTAATTACAGCGTCAATTGCGGAAACATGTTCTTTAAAAAGATCTATTCCCTCAATACCATTATGGGCTTTTATTATGTCAAATCCGTAAAGCTCCAGATTAAACTGAAGATTTTCCAGAATGGAATCCTCATCATCAATTACTAAAACCAAAGGCAATCCGATTCCCCCTTATAAGTCTTATCGTTTGCATGGTGTATTCCCAGGATTCTATACAACAAATATCTGAAAAGCAAATTAGCGGCCTTTTGCATAAAAACATACAGCAATGCAATACAAAACACATATTCCACATTTGAAAGGCTTTATAACAAAAAAGATCATTCTAAGTATACCATATTAACTGATTAAGATGTAAAATACATTTGATGGTGTCTCTTAAGAAAACTTAAAAGGGGTTATAATCCGAGGCCGGTTTCAATGTCTATAAAGCTGACGTGCTCCCAGTCAAAAGCTGATGGGAGCACGTGACGTAAGGGGTAAAAATACACCTGTCTATCAGAACCGGGTGCATTTATCCTAATAATATATCCATTACTGAAAAGAAGCCTTACGGTTCTTAAAATTTTCTAAAAAGGGCAATAACCTTACCGAGAATAAAAAGATTATCAGTTACAATAATTGGTTCATAAATATCATTTTCAGGCTGCAGACGGACATGCCCGTTTTCCCTGTAAAAAGTTTTAACAGTAGCTTCATCTTCAATTAAAGCTACTACTATATCTCCGTTTACAGCTGTATTCTGTTGTTTTACAACAACATAATCCCCGTCCAGTATACCTGCGTTAACCATACTGTCACCCTTTATTTTCAGCATGAATGAGGTGGAGTTATCCAAATATTCCACAGGAACCGGAAAGGTATCCTCAACATTTTCAACTGCCAGAATCGGCTGCCCGGCAGTGACCCTTCCTATGATAGGTATATTCTCTATTTCATGATCTGAAATATAACCCTCAAGGCTCTTGCTGTTTTCATCTATTACCTTAAGCGCTCTGGTTTTTGCCGGATCCTTGGCAATTAACCCTTTTTCCTCAAGACTGGACAGATAAGCATGAACAGTGGATGTGGATTTAAAACCGACAGCCTTGCAGATTTCCCGGACAGAAGGCGGATAGCCTTTTTCCTGCACCTGTCTGTTTACAAAATCAAGTATTTTTTGTTGCTTGTCTAAATTTTTATATCTCATACAGCACCTCGCAATTACGGCTTTACTTAACGCGCACTTTTGTGCTCATTGAGAAAAAACCGGTATTATGTACAGGTTTATTATACCATACATAAAAAAAATGTCAAACAAACGTTCGAAAACACTTGACACGTGAACACATGTTCGGTAAAATAATAACAGAACATGTGTTCATGGGGTGGTTTATATGAGAAAAAGATACTATTTGAAAAATAGGCAAAGGTTTCTGATATTTTTAGTCGTCACATCTCTGGTTCTTATATTCGTATGTTCAATTACATCGGCTGTGGCGGGAAATGTTAAAACCGATACACTCACTCTAACCGTGATGCCCGGAGATACCTTGTGGGACATTGCTGTAAAATATTCCGGTGATATGGAAGTACGTGAATACATATATCACATCAAGGAATTAAACGAGTTGAACAGCGCTTTGATTTACGCCGGGCAGAGGCTGTATCTTCCGTAGTGTTTTCATTATTTATCCGGTGATTGTTCTTCAAAAGAAAATTCCAAGTAATTCTTGCGTATACTCTGGAAATTGGGTTATAATGGAGAGAGAATAATGCTTTTAACGGAGGGGATAGTATGCTTGTTAAACAAATATCAGTATTTCTTGAGAATAAGCTTGGAAGGTTGGCAGAGGTAACACGTGTTTTAGGGGATAATCAAATTGACATAAGTGCATTATCTATTGCCGATACAACTGATTTTGGCATTTTAAGGCTTATTGTTAATCATCCTGACAAAGCAAAACAGGTTTTGGATAAACAGGGCTTTGCCGTGAGCATTAATGAGGTTATTGCTGTTGAAGTGGAAGACAAACCGGGTGGCCTTGCCAAAGCATTAACAATACTCGATAAAAAAGGTATCGGCATTGAATATATGTATGCTTTTGTTGGAAATTCCGGTTCCAGGAAGGCAATGGTCATATTAAGGGTGGAGGATCCGGAAAATGCGCTTAATATACTGAAGGATGAAGATGTTAATATAAAACCCTCTTATGATGTTTATAGAGCATAGGAAATGATTTTTTTAATAATTAAAAACAATAGAGGTGGTTAGGTGGAAAAGAAATTATACCTTTCAGATTCAAATAAAATAATAGGCGGCGTATGCGGAGGAATCGGTGAGTATCTGGGTATCGATCCCACTGCAATCCGTTTAATCTGGGTAATATTGTCCATTCCGTCTTTAATTCTGGGTGGAGGTTTGTTGTACGTAATTGCAATGTTCATTATACCTCGTAAATAAGATATAAGTTGAATTGTACTTTACAACTATATAAATTTCTCGTATGATATACAGGAGGAATAATGAATTATAGGGGAAAATTAGGTTATTTTTTATGATTTTTCGTAGTAAAGCAAATTGCTTGTTCCATATTAACCGGGAAAGAGCCGGACAAAATCAGTATAGAGTTATGGCCGAACAACTTTTTCTTCCAATGCTGGTTGTACAGGATGGCAATGTGAAATATGCAAATCATGCTTTTTTCACTATGGCTGGAATTGCATTTCAAAAACCCAAGGATTTATCCTTAAGATCATTGTTATATTGTATTCCATATGAATCCTTACGACAGGTATTATCCCAATACGAAGAAGAATGCCGGCAAACAGACAAAAACTATCATATTCCGGTAATGATTCCTTCAAAAGATGGTACAAAATGGGTTGAGATTTATGCTACACAAATTAAATATAATAGCTGTAAGGCAAATTTTATTACATTTTTAGACATATCAGAAAAAATGGTTACTGAAAAAGAAATAAGGTATCTGGCATATCACGATAAATTAACAGGTTTATATAACAGAGGCTTTTTTGAGGAGGAAGTACATCGTATAGATGTGAAAAGAAGTCTTCCAATTTCATTTATTATCGCCGATTTGAATGGTTTGAAGCTTACAAATGATGTTTTTGGGCACTTATGTGGTGACCAGCTTTTAAAACAATTTGCGAATATATTAAAAAAAGTATGCCGTAAGGAAGATATTGTTGCCCGATGGGGCGGAGATGAATTTGCGGTTTTATTGCCCGAAACGGATAATGATACGGCGGGTAGAATATGTGATCGTATTCGGATTGAGAGTAATGAAGAAAAAAGAGGACCTATTCTGTTGAGTATATCTATGGGTTTTTCTACAAAACATGAAGTTGAGGAGAGCCTTATTGATATATTGAAAATATCAGAAAATATAATGTATCGAGAAAAGCTGACCGAAAGCCGGAAAATCAGACAGGCTATACTTAAATCCCTGAAAGATTCATTGTTCCAGCGTTCTATTGAAACTGAAGCTCACCTTAAACGGGTGGATTCATTAGCTAGTAATTTTGCCGAGTATATTGGTTTGGGTGAAAGAGATCTTAACGAACTGGTGTTATTATCTTCTCTTCACGATATAGGGAAAGTGGCGATTTCCGATCATATTCTTATGAAAGCAGGTAAATTGGATCATGATGAATGGTCGGAAATTAGGACACATGCGGAAAAAGGGTATAAAATTGCGGTAAATCATCAGGAATTGGCACATATTTCCGATGGGATCCTGTGCCATCATGAACGCTGGGATGGAAAAGGATATCCACAGGGGCTGAAAGAAAAGGATATACCCCGTATATCCCGTATTTTGAACATTATTGACGCATACGATATCATGACGCATAATACCGTGTATAAAAATGCGATTATGCACAAAGATGCGATTGACGAAATTATTGGTTGCTCCGGCAAACAATTTGATCCATATTATGCCCGTTCATTTGTTGAATATATGGAAAAAGCATAACCCACGGCAAATTTAAATTGATACATCGGACAATTCAATTCCCTTGTTTTTTTCTTTTGCCCAATCAATGGACCATTGGTTTTCAAACAGTATGACATAATTTCCATGCTTGTCTTCCGCAAGTACGGTAGAGGAAGTAAGGTTAAGCTTATGAGGGTCGGGTTCCCGGTTTACAATCCACCGCGCGTGTTTGTGCGGCAATCGTATCATTCTAAGTTCCACATTATATTCATTCAGTAGTCGGTGTTCAAGGACTTCAAATTGAAGCACGCCTACAGCACCTATTATAAATTCCTCTATTCCGATATCAAGCTGTTTGAATACCTGGATAGCGCCTTCTTCGGACAACTGCTGAATGCCTTTTTGAAATTGCTTTCTTTTCATTGTATCTTTAGCGGTAATCCTGGCAAAATGCTCCGAAGGGAAAAGCGGAATGCCGTCAAAGGATGGAGTAGGTTTAATGCTGCTGAGTGTATCACCAATCCGGAAAATTCCGGGATCAAACAAGCCGACAATATCACCAGGCCATGCTTCTTCAACAATTTCACGATCCTGTGCCATGAGCTGCTGTGGTTGGGCGAGACGTATTTGTTTGTCACTGCTTGAGTGGTAGACTGACATACCTCTTTTAAATCTGCCGGAACATATACGCAGAAATGCAATTCTGTCCCTGTGGTTAGGATTCATATTAGCCTGTATTTTAAAGATAAAACCATTAAAATTCTCGCATCCGGGGCTGACTATTCCTGTTGAGAAAAGGTGTTCACCAGGTGGCGGCGCCATTTCAAGGAACTCTTCAAGAAAAGGGGCTACACCAAAATTGGTCATCGCACTTCCAAAGAATATGGGTGTCAGCTTACCGGTTAAAACATCCTTTAAGCTGAAATCATCACCGGCTATGTTTAAAAGTTCAATTTCTTCAACCAATCTGGAATAGTAGGGTTCACCAAGTAAATCCATGAATATTGGATCCTCTGCGGTACCCTTGCTGGATTCCACAATAGACTGGCCATGGTTTCCGCCGGCAAACAATTCTATTTGTTTACGTTTGCGGTTATACACTCCTTTAAAATCTCCGTCGATACCGATAGGCCAATTTATAGGATAGGAGCGGATGCCAAGAACACTCTCTATTTCCTGCATAAGATCAAAAGGACTCTTGCTTGCGCGATCCAATTTATTTATAAAGGTAAAAATGGGTATCCCACGCATTTTACATACATGAAAAAGTTTTACTGTCTGGGCTTCAACCCCCTTGGCGCCATCAATAAGCATAACGGCGCTATCAGCGGCCACCAGCGTACGGTACGTATCTTCACTGAAATCCTGATGTCCGGGAGTATCAAGAATATTAATACAGTAATTGTTATATTCAAATTGCATTACACTTGAAGTGACAGAAATCCCACGTTGCTTCTCAATTTCCATCCAGTCTGAAACTGCGTGGCGACTGGCTTTACGGGCTTTTACAGATCCTGCCATATTAATGGCGCCTCCGTATAAAAGGAGTTTTTCGGTTAATGTTGTTTTCCCGGCATCCGGATGGGATATTATGCCAAAAGTTTTACGACGGCTAACTTGATGTTCTGTTTCATTTTTTACTTCTGTCATACGATGTTGTACTTCCTTTCAGAGTAAATTTAAAGTATATTTTTCAAGAAAACTATTTCCATGTATGCCTTGAATATCAGAAAAAAGGTTTTAATTTTCTTCTTTATCATGTTACAGATAAATTATATTTAAGTCAATAGCAATTACACACGCAGGATATCTGTTTAAGTTTTCGGTTACATACTGACATTTACATAGTAACAATGATATAATAATATCATA
>CAZSVI010000012.1:0-15855 GCA_964610205.1 uncultured Oscillospiraceae bacterium | reverse complement strand
TTACAGGTTATCCGGTGAAGGACATCTTTTGGCCTTGTTTTATAAAAAAGGTAACCGGTTGTGTTACCAACATGGAAGGAACCTTGATGGATATGATTAAAGCCGCGTCCATTGCTAAAAGCGCATCTGTTGATTTATCGTCCGCAAAGACAGTGCAGAAGAACCATGCACTGAAGTTGATTGCTGAGACCCTGTTAAAAAACAGGGAAGCAATAATGCAAAAGAACAGGGAAGACCTGGAAAGAAGCGAACGGAATAAATTATCCGCTCCATTATTAAAGCGGCTTAATTTCGATGAGAAAAAACTTTCTGATGTAGTAGATGGAATTAATAGTCTTATTGATTTACCTGACCCTGTTGGAAAGCTTTTACTGGCGACAGAGCTTGACAGGGATCTGGAACTGTATAAAATCAGTTGTCCCATTGGTGTTGTTGGCGTTATATTCGAATCAAGACCCGATGCTCTGGTGCAGATTTCCACATTGTGCCTGAAAAGCGGAAATGCTGTGCTATTAAAGGGTGGCAGTGAGGCTATGGAAACAAACCGCATATTGGCGGAATTAATCCAAAATGCAACCGGAAAGGCTGGAATCAATACAGGATGGATACATCTCGTAGAAACACGTGATGACGTAAGAAAAATGCTCAAACTGGATGACTATATAGATTTGATTATTCCACGGGGATCCAATGAATTTGTAAGGTATATCATGGATAACTCAAGAATACCGGTACTGGGCCATGCTGATGGTATTTGCCATTGTTATGTGGATAAAGATGCCGATATCCGTATGGCGGTAGATGTGGTTTATGATTCAAAAACTCAGTATGTAGCTGTATGTAATGCTACCGAGACACTTCTTGTTCACAGAGAAATTGCCTCCGGTTTTTTACCGGCTTTAAAGGAAAAGATGGATGAGAAGAATGTGGAATTGCGCGGATGTGAAAAAACACGGGAAATCATTCCTGTTGTTCCGGCTTGTGAAGAAGATTGGTCCACAGAGTATCTGGACTACATTCTATCAGTTAGAATTGTCAATTCCCTTGAGGAAGCGATAGATCATATTAATACATTCGGGTCGGGGCATACAGATGCCATTATTACCAACTGCAGTTCAAGAGCTTATAAATTTATGGAAAGAGTAGATTCCGG
Source organism: uncultured Oscillospiraceae bacterium (assembly GCA_964610205.1). Taxonomy (GTDB): domain Bacteria; phylum Bacillota; class Clostridia; order DSM-8532; family DSM-8532; genus CAZSVI01. Next base: position 14,702 of record CAZSVI010000012.1, on the reverse strand, counting down.
AAATGTATTCTGGAATTGTTCGACAAGGTTCAGTGATGGCTTTAAGTATGGATTCGGCGCCGAAGTAGGGATAAGTACTAATAAACTTCATGCGCGGGGGCCTATGGGGTTGGATGGTCTGTTGATATACAAGTACAAGCTGATTGGAAAAGGACACATTGTCTCTGATTATGACGAACATAAAAAATCTTTTTCACACAAATCCATTTAAATCCGGATAAGTGAACCGGCAGGTTACAACGTTTCCTTTAATTCTGCAGGATCCTCTTTATCAGAGGCGTATTGATTCTTTTTTGTTTTCAGATATAGAAAAACCATGCCGGCGGGAATAAGTATACATGATATTAATAACATAATATTTCCCGCCAAATCACTGATTCCTTTTCCGAATTCAGACAGTAAAACAGCTGATAAATTCATGCCGATATGAATTGCTATCGGAAGCAGCAATGAACGCGACCATATCATGGTTAATGCCATTAATATGCCAAGGGCAAACGCATATGCACCCTGAATAAGATTCATGTGTACCAAACCGAAAAGCAGAGCCTGAAGAATAACGGCGGGAACGATAGGGATGTTTTTTCTTAGCTGGTGAAAAACCAATCCCCGGAATACAATCTCCTCCAGAATGGGAGTCAGTATTCCTACTGCCAGAATCATCATAACCAGATTCTGATCAACCATTAATGGTTCGATGATCTTGGCGTATTGCTCAAAAAGATCCGGAGCGATACCGGCTTTTTCAATTTGATAAAGTATAAAATTTATTGGAAGCTGCATAGAACAGCCTATTATGAAGCTGACAGCAATAAAAAGAAGGGGAGTCTTTTTAAAAGAAAGACGCTCAAAGAAAGGTTTTTTGAACAGGACATGGATAAGCCATACGGTTCCAAAAGTCAGAAAACCTGCCAGCAACACGGCCGGTAAAAGAATAATCCGGGTATAGCCCTCAACATCAAATGTCAAAAAAGCGCCTGGATCCCCTGATAATAATGAAGGCCCAATATGGACAAGCATTATAAATACGGCTAAGGGAATGACCGCTATAACCTGCATAATAAGATTCAGTGATGAAACCCCTGTGCAATAAAAAAATACTTTAAAAATTTTCTTTATACCTGTCATGTTTTTACCTCGCTTTTCATGTCTCTGTTCGCACCTGTAATAATAAACTCGTTGTGCTGGTGAATATTTTATCAAACGCCACCTAAGACACCTGCCTCTGATTATTGAATCGTTCTGAAAATCCGTTACGATGAATTCCATGTATAAGGATATGCATTTAATAATTAACGGTTTAGTTAAGTATAACATAAAAAAAGGTATGAAAACAGCGAATGAAAAAACTGTTAAAAGAGTTCAGGGAAATGAAACGGTGATACTATTTTTTGACAAATACTGCTTCCCCGGGACGATATAATAACAGTAAGCAATTGCTTTCGTTGTTTTAAAATCTGTAGGTGAAGAGGGAATGATATTCATTCATATATTAATATAAAGCATAAAACGATGTGTATATGCATATGGATGGATAGTGGAGAGACTATGCGTTTTTTTATTTTATGAGTTCTGTGGAGCAACATGAGGTGAGGATATGGCAATATATTTAGATTTATTGTTCCTTGAAAATGTTATTGTTAATTACGGTATTTTGCTCGTAACTGAAAAACTGTGCGGAATTTACTCAACCATCATGCGTAAATTCATGTCGGCTGCCATTGGAGCAATTTACCTTGCCGTTATGCTTGTATGTCCGGAAATTCACAGTTTATATACAATAGGAGGAAAGATTTTGCTTTCCGTTCTTATGATCGCTGTAGCATTTCCTTTCAAAAGTATAAAGAGCGGGTTGAAGGCACTGTTGTCATTTTATTTGTCGTCACTTATTTTCGCAGGCTTGGGCTATGCACTGATGAGTCTGACCAATCAGGGTATCTACTTTAAAAATGGAGTTATTTACACAAGTTTCAGAAGCGATAATCTTTTACTGATTCTGACACTTGTTTTTGGTTTTCTTATGGTAAGATCCTTTACCGATTTGTTCAGAAAAAGAATAGAAAAAGATTCATATATTGTAAACGCATACATTCATCTCGGCGGCAGAACAGTATGTCTGCCGGCATTGATAGATACGGGCAATTCTCTCATGGATCCTTTTACCCAATATCCTGTAATGGTAGCTGAACTGGATGGAATAAAGGAATTGCTGCCGTATGGAATGGTTAAATGGCTGAAGGATTGGGCACAGTCAGAAGATATGGCATTGAAGGTTGAACAGGATTCTGAATGGAGAAAGCGAATCAGGCTGGTACCTTTCAATGCTATCGGAACAAATAATGGTATGCTTCCGGGGTTTAAACCGGATAGCGTATCGGTGGAAAAGGAGGAACTTCATTTTGAAAAAACACAGGTTGTTGTTTGTATATGCCAGAACAGGCTGTCGGCAAAAGACAGATATAGAGCGATTATAAGCCCTGAGATGGTATCGGCGTAATTCAATGAGTGTTTGCGTGAATTGAGTGTCAAAACACGGGAGCTAAAACGCCTGACTTACTCGTTTTATGTGCAGCACACCGCGAGCGTTTGATAAAAACCAGAGCAAAAACATAATACTGGAAGGTGTAATAATGGATATATACAAAAACAAATTTTTATGGAAAATAATACAGGGGTTAAAAAGGATACAAGATATATTCAGAGCCCACGATATTCACTATGTTGGAGGAAGTGAAGCTCTGCCTCCTCCGTTAACCAGTGAAGAAGAAGCAACATTATTGGATAAACTTCCCGGACAGGAATTTGGGGTTAAAAAAACATTAATTGAACGAAATTTGAGGCTGGTAGTATATATTGCGCGTAAGTTTGAAAATACGGGTATGGATATTGAGGATTTAACATCCATAGGTACCATAGGACTAATAAAAGCTATTAATACATATAACACATCACTCAATATAAAACTGGCAACTTATGCATCCCGTTGTATTGAGAATGAAATCCTAATGTTTCTAAGAAAAAACAGTAGAATCCGCTCCGAAGTTTCCATTGATGAACCGCTCAATGTAGACTGGGATGGAAATGAACTTCTGCTTTCAGATATTTTAGGCACCGAAAGTGATCTCATTCAAAAAAATCTGGATGATGAAATTGACCGTGAACTTTTAGTGTCTGCAATGACGAAATTGAGCCGCCGTGAAAAAAGAATAATGGAAATGCGCTTCGGTTTAAATAATCAGCGGGAAAAAACACAGAAGGAAGTGGCTGATATGCTGGGGATCTCACAATCCTATATCTCCAGGCTGGAAAAAAGAATTCTTGGCAGATTGAAAAAGGAAATAAGCCGGATGCTGTAACATACGAACAAATCAAGAATCAGATTTCCGGAAACAAAGACGATTATTTCCACAGGGGAGTGAAAATTAAAAATTTTCACTCCCCTGTTTTGCTATGTTGTTCTCGATCAAGACGGTTGTCAAGGGGTATTTCGAATATTTTCAGGATTAGGAAACAGTATATTTGGCATCTATGAGGACAAAATGATAATAAGATTTTAAACTGCTTTTGCAGGTTTGCATTACATTTAAAGTGCAAGCTCTAGAATTCTTTTATCTAAGTGGGAGGTGTCTGTTTTGATCAACAAGGTAGAAATATGCGGTGTTAACACATCCAAACTTCCTGTTCTAACAAACAAACAAAAAGACGAACTGTTTAAAAAAATAAAAAATGGTGATAAAAATGCCAGAGAAGAGTTTATAAAAGGAAATCTTCGGTTGGTATTAAGTGTAATACAAAGGTTTAACAACAGGGGAGAGCATGTGGACGATTTGTTCCAGGTGGGTTGTATTGGATTAATCAAAGCGATTGATAATTTTGACCTGTCACAGAATGTGAAATTTTCAACATATGCCGTACCTATGATTATTGGTGAAATCAGAAGGTATTTAAGAGACAATAATTCAATACGTGTCAGCCGTTCTCTGAAGGATATAGCATATAAGGCATTGCAGGCAAAGGAAAAACTGACAAGCAGACTGTCGAGAGAACCTTCGATTTCTGAAATTTCAGAAGAGATGAATATGCCAAGGGAGGAAGTCCTTATAGCGCTTGACGCTATTCAGGATCCAATATCTTTGTTTGAGTCGGTTTATCATGATGGCGGTGATGCTATTTATGTTATGGATCAGGTAAGCGATGAAAAGAATAATGATGACAACTGGCTGGAAAATATATCTATTAATGAGGCTATAGCACGTTTGACAGAAAGAGAACGTATGATTGTTGATCTCAGGTTTTTCAGGGGAAGAACACAAATGGAAGTTGCAGAAGAAATTGGTATTTCTCAGGCGCAGGTTTCCCGTCTTGAAAAAGCCGCTTTAAAGCATATGCGTAAATATGTGTAATCCGGAGGTTAGAGGTCAGAAGTGAGAGAAGGGGAGAAGGATTTTTTTATGTGGGATTCTTACTTTTTATTTCCCCGAATAAATTGTAGTAGAATGATTTTGTTGGAGCAATCATGCTGTATAGGGAAACGAAAAACCTTGAACGTAATGGTATTCAACTTCCTACTTCAAATGTAAGCCGAATTGCGGAACTAAGACAAAAGGAGGTTATCAACCTGGTTGACGGCAGAAGGCTTGGGTTTGTTAAGGATGCGGAGTTCAGTCTTGATACGGGACGGATATTGTCGATAATTTTACCGGGGCCCTGGTCGTTTTTTCGATTCTTTGGAAGAGAATCCGAAATGGTAATCCCCTGGAAAGACATCAGGAAGATTGGTGAAGAAATAATTTTAGTAGATATTCGTGAGGCTTAGTCACTATTCTAAAATCAGTGGCTTTTTTGCAACCTCTATTAATTTGCCTATAAAAAGTCCGATATCTATAATATGACTGTCTGTATAAAGTCACTAAGTGACTTTATGATGCAATTTTAAAGCAGAACAATCATGTTTTAACTAACCGGATTGCAGTAATGTTTTTCCGGATAACGACATTTAGAAAAGCGTAGGAGGGATATTATGAAATGTCCATACTGTTCCCATCTGGAAGACAAGGTTATCGATTCCCGTCCAACGGATGAAGGAGCAATCATCCGAAGGAGGAGGGAATGTCTGGGTTGTCAGAAGAGATATACAACTTATGAAAAGGTTGAACTAATGCCCCTAATGGTAATAAAGAAGGACAAGTCCCGCCAGCCATATAACCGCGAGAAATTGTCGAACGGAGTATTAAGAGCCTGTGAGAAACGTCCTGTTTCAATGCATGACATTGAAAACCTTATTGATAATGTAGAGGCTCAAATATACAATACCCTTGAACGTGAAGTTACCAGTTCTGACATAGGAGAGTTGGTGATGGAGGAATTAAGAAAACTTGATGAAGTGGCTTATGTTCGTTTTGCATCCGTCTACCGGCAGTTTAAGGACATAAATACATTCATGGACGAATTGCAGAAAATTATTATTGAAAAATAGCGGAAATTAGTCATATCATTTGATTTTTTAATGAGGGCAATTATACAAGGGGGTTATTTATTGGAAAACTTCGATGTCTCCCGGTTAAAAAGGATTGTTAAAAATACTCTTAGTATGATAGGTAAGAGCCGGGAAGCTATTTATGATATCGCAGAAGGCGCCCGACGGGAATGTTACCGGCTGGAAGATGAATTGAGAGAGCTAAAGCTTGAGGTTGAGAGAATAATCCTTCAAGGTGAGATACTTGAGGAGGAACTGAAGAAGAGTCGATTAAAGCTTGCAAACATAAGCAGGGATTTTAGTAATCACAGTCAGGATGATATCCGTATTGCGTACGAGAATGCCGACAAGATTCGTATTGAATTGGCGGTTAACCGTGAACGCGAGAAATTTTCCATAGTACGAAGGAATGATCTGGAAAGACGACTCAGGGACGCGTTTGGTACTGTAGAAAAGGCTGAATTGCTGGTGAATCAGGCGGGTACTGTAATGGATTATCTTTCCGGGGACTTGAACAATTTGAATGTTCATCTGGAAGATGTCGAAAAAAGAAAATATCTGGCTGTACACGTAATAAGAGCACAAGAAGAAGAACGAAGCCGGGTAGCCAGGGAAATACACGACGGACCGGCTCAGTTAATGTCAAATATTGTCCTTAAGGCGGAAATTTGTGAAAAATTAATTGATGTGGATCTGGAACAAACCCGGAAAGAACTAAAAAATTTAAAGAAAATTGTCCGCGATTCACTTAAGGATGTAAGAAGGATAATTTATGATTTAAAACCGATGTCGTTGGAAGATTTGGGTTTGATACCCACACTGCAGAAGTATATTGAAAATTTTTCCGAAGGATGTGGAATTGAAATACGATTCCAATATCGTGAAAATGATATAATTATTAATAATAAAAACCTTAACCTTACAGTTTTCAGGATAATACAGGAAGCACTAAATAACATCCGTAAGCATTCGAACTCAAAAAAGGCAGATATACGGTTGGAGTTTACATCACAGAGCATTGTTTTACTGATATCAGATAAGGGCAAGGGATTTGATATAAACCTGATAAGGGTGGAAAAAGACAATAAAACCGGTGGATTTGGTCTGTTTAGCATGAAAGAACGCATTGAACTGTTGAATGGAACGATGGATATTACTTCCCAACAGGGAAAGGGTACCACTATAAAAGTCATTTTACCACACAGTGAAGAATGAAAGGAGTTACGAAATGGAACGTATTCGTGTCATGCTTGCTGAAGATCATTCCATGGTAAGACAGGGGCTTAAGCAATTGATAGAGCTCGAAAATGATATTAAGGTAGTTGCGGAGGCGGCTGATGGAGTACAGGCTGTCGATTATTATCATATTGAAAAGCCGGATATTGTATTAATGGATATCAATATGCCTAAGCAGAATGGTCTTCAGGCATTGGATAGCATTAAACAAAAGGATCCGGATGCACGAATTATTATTCTTACTATCCATCAGGAACGGGAGTATCTTTTTCAGGCACTTCAATTCGGTGCAAATGGCTATGTTCTTAAAGACGCCGATGGAGCTATACTTGTTGAAGCAATCCGCAAGGTCTATCAGGGAGAGGCATATATTCAGGCTACAATGGCAAAGGAATTGATTGTGGAATTTAAACGGTATACATCCGGTGATGCTGGTTCAACCAGAAAAAGCAGCCTGTTAAGTGAGAGGGAACTGGAAGTATTACGTTTAGTGGCAAAAGGCATGCTGAACAAGGAGATAGCTAAAGTTTTATTTATAAGCGAAAAAACCGTGAAGAACCATATTTCCAACATCTTCAGGAAATTAAAAGTTACAGACAGAACACAGGCCGCAATATATGCGATAAAAAATAATCTGGTGGATTAGTTGACATGGCATATTCCCTTTGACGAAGGACTTCTTTTGCGGTAAAATGATATAAATCATTTTCGGATAAGGAGGGATATGGATGAAAATAGAGATCATGGATACAACCCTCAGGGATGGGGAACAAACTCCGGGAGTTTCCTTTACCAAAACAGAGAAGTTTAACATTGCGAAAATACTTTTGGAAGATGTAAAAGTAGATAGAATTGAAGTGGCTTCGGCCAGGGTTTCAAAGGGCGAATTGGAAGCAGTGAAACTGATATCGAACTGGTGTGCCTCAAAGGGTTATCTGGATCGTTTAGAGGTTCTTGCATTTGTTGACGGAACCCATTCGGTTGATTGGGTTTACGAGTCCGGCGCCAGGGTAATAAACCTTTTGTGTAAGGGCTCCCTTAAGCACGTAACACAGCAGCTGAAAAAAACGCCTCACGAACATATGCATAGTATTCGTGGAGTGATACACTATGCACGTCAGAAGGGAATCAAAACAAATATATATCTGGAAGACTGGTCAAATGGTATAAAGTCTTCCCCCGATTATGTATTCTATCTTATCGATGCGCTGATTGGCGAGGATGTTGACAGGATTATGCTCCCTGATACGCTTGGAGTTCTGGAGACCGATCAGACATATAAATACATTAAGGAAATTGTGGATAAGTATCCTAATGTTCACTTTGATTATCATGCCCATAATGATTATGATCTTGCTGTTGCCAATACGCTTATGGCTGTAAAAGCCGGTGCGCGCGGAGTACATACCACAGTAAACGGACTGGGGGAAAGAACCGGCAATGCACCGCTATCCAGTGTTATTGGTGTTCTTAATGATTTTTGCAAAGAAATTGAGTTAAGAGTGGATGAATCCATGCTGACGAAAACCAGCAAGATTGTTGAAGCGTTTTCCGGAGTACGCATTCCCACCAACAAACCTATTATAGGTGAGTATGTTTTTACACAAACCAGTGGAATACATGCCGATGGAGACAATAAGGCCAATTTGTACTTTAATGACCTTATGCCCGAACGTTTTGGACGGTTAAGAAAATATGCCCTCGGTAAAAACTCAGGCAAAGCAAGCATCCGGAAAAACCTGGAAGAAATAGGTATTGAACTGGATAAGGAATCTATACGTAAAATCACCGATAAAATTGTTGAACTGGGAGATAAAAAAGAAAATATTACCACCGACGATCTTCCGTATATCATTTCGGATGTGCTTCGTACCAAGGCTACCGATGATAAGATAAAACTTCTGAATTATTATATCTGCCACGCCAGAAACCTTAAACCTGTTTCTACCGTAAGCCTGGAAATAGATGGTCAGGTTTATGAGGAAACATCTACAGGGGACGGGCAGTATGATGCCTTTATGAAAGCTATAACTAAGATATATAACAGAGTTCGGAAACCTATGCCCCAATTGACCGATTATATTGTGACAATTCCCCCGGGCGGGCAAACCAGTGCCCTGGTTGAGACAGCCATCACCTGGCAGTATGAGAGAGAATTTAAAACAAGAGGCCTTGATTCCGATCAGACCGCATCAGCTATTAAAGCTACGATGAAAATGTTAAATATAATTGAAGATATGCATAATTAGTCATTTTAATTTAATTCTAATTATTTTATATGAAAATTCCAATAAACTCAAGATAAAATAGTGTTGTAACAGAAGTATACGCATAGGAGGAAATTGGAATGTCTTTCATCGGAAATTTATTCTGGATTGTGCTGGGTGGCCTGGTATCGTGTGTTTTATGGCTGATCAGCGGGTCGCTGGCCTGTATTACTATTGTGGGGATTCCTATTGGAATGCAGTGTTTTAAAATAGCGGGCCTGGTGCTTTATCCCTTTGGCCGGGAGGTAGAAATCGGACAATTCGGAGTTATTGGCCTTATTGGAAATATATTATGGATTATTCTGCTTGGCTGGGAATTGTGCCTGTTGCACCTTACCGTAAGCTTGGTATTTTGTATCACCATAATTGGAATTCCTTTCGGCATACAGCATTTTAAACTGGCTAAGCTGTCGTTGATGCCCTTTGGTGCAACAATACGCTCCAGGTAGATAAGGATGTATATCGCAGAAATTGAGTAATCGAAAAGGCTTTCAGGAGTTTGACACCTGAAAGCCTTATTTTGGTGGGTGATAATGGACTCGAACCATCGACCCCCACGATGTCAACGTGGTACTCTAACCAGCTGAGCTAATCACCCGTGTAGTCGCATATTCTATTGTAATTGGTTTCATTGTGCATGTCAAGAACTGATCTTTTGAAGGGTGTGCGACATAGAAATATTTTTTCATTTGACCTTGATTTATCAATATTATATTAAAGGAGCACGAATTGCGCGTCCGACCGAAGAACAAGGTCCACAATTATCGGAAGCCGGAAAGGTAATTGATATTGCCATAAATAATATTGATGAAAAATATCCTGATATTCTTATTGACAATCCCCCTCCAACGGTGTGTTGCAGTTGCTTCCGTTGTTATAAGGGAATATTTGCATAACATATGTGTTCATTGATAAAACTATATTAAATAGAAAAAATATTCCGGGAGGGTATTTGCTTGAATAAAAAAATAATATCCCATATAAAAGCATTGTTTTTATATAGTCCGAAAACGCCAAAATCTCCTTTTATACTGGAAGAACCTTCGAACAAACGGGATAACGGAGGAGATAACAACAGCGGAAAGGATTATGGAAACATGAATGATGGCAGCGGCAAATATAATGATGCCCCCGGTGAAGAAGACGGAGGAACAGATAAAAAGAGCGCCGGTAAAGAAAAGATCGGGAGGAATAATAAGGATTCAGATAAGGAAGACGGTAATGAAGGAAAACACAAAGGAGGGGAAAGAGCGTACAGGGAGAAGGAAGAAAGCAAGACTAAAAGCCGGACAAGGGAGATAAAAAAGGATAAGGAAGCGGGAACCCCTGGGAAAAAAGCAGTTACACAGCCTATTCCCATCAACAGCAAGGAGAGTATGGACAAAGAAGGAAAAGAATCAGATAAAGATGCGGATATCCATTCCTCGATTTCGAATAATCTTGAATATATTAAAAAAAGATATACCGCAGATATAAACGGAGATTTTAAAATCAGGAAATTTAAAATCCGTATAAAGGACGAAGTTTATGAGGCGTTTGTCTGCTTTTTTGATGGTATGATAGACAAAATGGACGTAAATACATCAATACTTCAGCCTTTGATGACCCTGTCTGTTTTACCGATGGATACAAAGGAACAGCCGGTTAAAGATGTGATATATAATCATCTGATTCCGCAGAATCAGATTAAAATATGCAAAACATACCAGGAGGTGGTTGACGAAGTCAACTTCGGGGGCATAGGGATCTTTGTTGACGGCCTTGATATTGCTTATAGCGGTGATGTTAAGGGCTGGGAACACCGGAATATTGAAAAACCCACATCAGAACTGAACATACGGGGACCCAGGGAAGCTTTTAACGAAATAAACAGGATGAATACGGCACTTTTACGGAAAACATTGAAGGATGAAAATCTGATCGTAGAGGACATACTGGTAGGCATCAGGAGCAAAACCCCTTGCAGTATGGTGTACATCAAGACAATAGCAAATGATAGGCTTGTTGATGAAATACGCAGACGCTTAAAAAGTATTAAAATAAGTTATTTGAGAGATTCAGGCGAACTGGAGCAGTTGATTGAGGACAGCACATACCTGCCCGCGCCGCAAATGCTGCTTACCGAACGTCCCGACAGAGTAACGGCATACCTTGGGGAAGGAAGGGTAGGTATTATTGTACACGGCAGTCCCTTTGCTATTATCGCGCCTGTAACATTTTTCAACCTTATTCACTCACCGGAAGACTATTATTTGCGTTATCCCTACGCAACTCTTCTGCGGCTGATAAGGATTATGGGAATACTGTTTACCCTGTTTCTTCCGTCATTATATCTGGCGATTACCAATTTTCATCAGGAAATGCTGCCAACCGATTTGTTGCTGGCCATTACATCCGCGCGGGAGAAGGTTCCGTTTCCCACTATAATCAGCATTCTAATAATGGAGGTTTCCTTTGAGTTAATCAGGGAAGCCGGAATCAGGATTCCGGGGCCGATAGGTCCCACCCTTGGAATTATCGGAGCGCTGATTCTTGGACAGGCGGCGGTAGCCGCAAACCTGGTAAGCCCAATTCTTATCATCATTGTGGCTGTTACGGGAATCGGGTCATTTGCCATACCGGACTTCTCATTTGGATATTCCCTGCGTGCCTTACGTTTTATATATCTGCTTTTAGCAAGTTTCGCCGGCCTTTTGGGAATTACGCTTGGTGTTTTTATACATCTTTTATTGCTTGTACATGCCAAATCCTTCGGAGTCCCTTTCCTTGTCCCTTTTGCGCCGAAAACAACAGGTAAACGAACAAATACCATTTTAAAAACCCCAATCTGGAAAGAAGAGGACAGGCCGGATTTTATCAATCCAAAAGATATTAAGCAGCAACCCGTGGTAAGCAGGGGATGGGTTAAAGCGGAGAAGGGGGTAGATAAAGATGAAACCGAAGATAAAAATAGGTAATTTTGAAGCCGCGTGCCTTCTTCTGAATATGCTGGCGTCAAAAATCATCCTTGATTTTCCGAGAACAGTAGCTGAGGATGCAGGTTCGGCAGGCTGGCTGATGGTATTTCTTGTTTCGGTGGCAGTTTTCTGCATTTTTTTTCTTATATCCAGATTATATAAGAGATTTGAAGGGAACGATATTCTGGATATCGGGGAAAGAGCCTTAGGAGAAACAGGGAAGGCTATAGTTGGGCTTTTGGTTATAGTGCAATTTATGGTGATTATTCCGATTGTCCTGAGGCAGTTTTCAGAGGATATAAAAGTAATAAGTCTTACAGTTACTCCAATAAGCGGAATCATATTGCTTTTTTGTATTGGAATGATTACGGGGGCTTATCTGGGGATAGAAACTCTGGCAAGAATCCATGCTCTGGCAGTGCCTGTATTGGCTGCGGCATTTGTTTTAATTCTGGCAATGAGCGTTCGGAGGTTCGATTTAAGTAAAATTACGCCATGGCTGGGACTGGGACCGGGGGTAATCCTGAAAAAGGGCGTAAACAACCTTTCAATCTACTCGGAACTGATAGTCTTGTTTCTGGTAATGCCTTTTTTGCATAAGCAAAGTGATTATAGCGGAATAGGCAGATATGGAATAGTACTATCCGGTTTGTTTTTTGTTCTTAGTTCCATAAGCTATTTATTGATTTTCCAATACCCCATGGCAACCGAGTTTTTTTTACCCATGTACCAGCTTGCCAGATCCATTACGATTGGTAGGTTTTTAACCCGCATTGAAGCCGGTTTTATTCTCATATGGGCTTCCAGTGCTTTTTTGTATTTAAGTTCCGGTTTGTACTTCGTAACCCGGTTGTTTCAGAAATCCTTCGGTTTGAATGCCAGAAAGCCTTTAATAATTCCTTTTGCCATCCTCATTTTTACATTAAGTATGGTACCGGAAAACCTGTATTCAACATTACAGATTGAAATGAGCGTATATAGAAAATATGCATGGATGATTACTCTTTTGCTTCCTCTTATAATACTCATTATTGCATCTATCCGGGCTGGAGGGAAAAAGAAAAAGGAGGGTATGGAATGGTCATAAAACGGGATATAAAAAAAACCATATTGCTTTTCATAATTCTCACGCTCCTTTTCATAAGCGGCTGCTATGACAGTATTGAAGTGGATGATATGGCATATGTTGTTTCAATCGGATTTGATAAAGGGATAAATGGAAACCTCCGGATGACGCTTCTGTTTGCCGTCCCTGTTGCAGTGGGCGTTGGGGTTGAAATAGGAGAAATTGGTGAATCTACAACAATATTTACAGTTGAAGCGCCTACCATCTTCGGCGGTATGAATATAGCCAATACCGTACTCAGCAAGCGGGTTAATTTTTCTCATGCCAAGCTTATCATTATTTCCAGTGAACTGGCTAGGGAAGGAGTGGAGAAATATATTAATGCGTTTATACGTTTCAGGGAATTCAGGCCGCATATGTATTTGGGAATTTCCAGAGGCTCCGCCGGAGAGTTTTTAAAAAATACCAAAACAATTCTCGAGGTGAATCCGGCAAAACATTTTGAACTGTTATTCGAATCATACGAGTATACCGGTCTTTTACCCAACAGCCGGCTTGAGGATTTTTATACGAAGATGGAGTGCACCTGCGATCAGCCTGTTGCCGCATTGTTGGACGTAAGCAGGCTGGAGGATACGAATGATTTACAGGCTGACCTGTCGGCAGCTAAAACAACGGACAGGGATATTGTAATGGAAGGGGATTATAAAGCAGGTGAAATTCCCGTAGTCTTTGACACTAAAATCAACAGTATGGGAATGGCGGTTTTCAAGGCCGACAGAATGGTAGGAGAACTGAACGGACGGGAAACGCTTCTGTATCTTATTGTTACCGGAAATCTTGTCAATGCGGTATACTCCCTGCCGGACCCGGAGAAAAAGACTTCGGCATCCGGTATATTTCAGGATAAGACCGAGAAAATAAATTACATTTCCATACGGCTGAGTCAGGCAAGGAAACCTTTTATTACAGTTAAGATGAAGCAGGATATACCTTCCATATCCCTACATGTTTCACTGGAAGGAGATATTCTGTCTGTTGACAGTGATACAGATTATTCCACAGGTGAGGAACTGGCTCAACTGGAAGAGTATATGTCCGGATATTTAGAGAAGGATATCCTGGAATTTATGGAGAAAACCCGGGATGTGTTTAACAGCGACATATGCGCTACGGGAAAATCCATAAAGAAGACCTTCCTTTTATGGGATGACTGGATTAATTTCAGATGGATGGATAAATATGAAAAGTCCGAATTTCAAGTTTACGCAAAGGTATCTATAAGGCGCTCCGGTATAACTATAAAGCAGATTCCGGTACAGCATCTGAAAGGAGAAGCAAAATGAATATTATTGTTGTAATTGTTATTCTGCTGGTTTTATGCTGGTGTTCCGTTTATACCATGAGCTATGGTATCTGGACATTCAGGGAGAATAAAAAAGGCGGGATAGCCCTGTTTGTTCTTGCGGCAGTGTCTGTTTTGATACCCCTTTACCTGTTATGGATCAGAAGATAGGAACACGGGGGGTTCCTTAGAAATTTGATAAAAAGGGGATAATATTTCCTGTAAGTTGAATATCATCCCCATAAAACTTATTTTCATAGTAAGATTATTTTGTAATAGTAACCTTGTTAAGCCCTCTTGGGTGGTCCGGGTTAAGGCCTCTGGTCTGGGCCAGTTCGCAGGCAAACATCTGGGC